>NVSR01000102.1 GCA_002401295.1 SAR324 cluster bacterium
TGATCACTACAGCTCAACGTCTTTTTCAAGAAGGCGAATTAAAAGGTGAACTGATCGGTCTGAAGAAAGGTCGTACAGAAGGTCGCACAGAAGGCGAACTGATTGGCTTGAAGAGAGGTATGATCCAACTGATTCAAAAGATGTTCATCAAAAAATTCAAGCAATCCCCTTCCATTAATTTGATGAACCTGAGTGTGGAGCAATTGGACTCCATCTCCGATAGGCTGCTGACCTGTGATAAGATGGAAGACGTACTTAAAGGAATTGTTTCTGACTCATCCTCCAGTACCTCTTCATAAAGCGATCATAAGCAAAGCAATCATTCAGGGAAAGGATA
This sequence comes from SAR324 cluster bacterium, assembly GCA_002401295.1. Taxonomy (GTDB): domain Bacteria; phylum SAR324; class SAR324; order XYD2-FULL-50-16; family XYD2-FULL-50-16. The sequence goes on from NVSR01000102.1 coordinate 338, forward strand.
TCACCCAAGCCTTAYTCCAAGCTTATTTACCGAAGAYAGTCATAGARCTGATTGAAGWGCTGATTCCWAGTTTCGAATACACTSGCRAAAACGATTTAAGGAAGGCNAAAAAAAATATGACAAAAACTTTAGATAAGCTGACCATCAAGGGATTTAAGTCAATACAAGAACTGGTTGACCTTGARTTGACCAATCTTAATATTGTGGTTGGAGGCAATGGGGCKGGTAAAAGTAATCTGATTTCATTYTTCAAAATGCTCCGTGCCCTCATTGAKGGGAAATTAAATCGTTATACCAAGGAGAATGGCGGTGCAGGAGATCTGCTTTTCAATGGAAGAAAAGTAACCAACAAAATGGAATTTGAGACTCGGTTTGGTGCTCATGGTTTTCGATTTACACTGGCTCCAACAGCTAAAGATACCTGTAGTCTTGAAGATGAAGCTCGTTACTATAAACACAGTTCAACCGGATGGTGGGAACTGGGTGATAGTGATGATGGTAAATCTCGCATGGTAGCCGAGGTGAACTCGAAGAAGTCTGATGCTAAACATAGCCAACCGGTGTACGATGCCATTGCTTCATGGCAAATTTACCACTTTCATGACACTGGTTCTACAGCAGGTATGCGCCATTCAGAAATAGTACAGTATGACAAATCATTGAACACTGACGCCTCTAATATCGGTCCATTTTTACTGAAACTCAAAGAAAAACATCCTAGGGAATACAAAGAGATCCTGAATGCAGTTCGCATGGTAACCCCCTTTTTTGATGACTTTATCCTTGAACCTCGTGAAAGTGGTTCAAAAGAAGCGGTGAATATAAGTTGGAAACAAAAAGATTCGGATTATCCCATGCAGCCCTACCATCTTTCTGATGGTTCTATTCGTTTCATATGTCTTGCAACGGCTTTGCTTCAGCCAAATCCACCGTCAGCCATTATTATTGATGAACCCGAACTGGGCCTGCACCCAGCAGCTATTGTCATTCTGGCTGAACTCATTCAAGTAGCATCTAATAAGACACAGGTGATTATCGCCACTCAATCACCTGCCCTGGTAGATCAGTTTGCCATGGAGAATATCCTTGTTGTGAATCGGGAGGAAGGCGCATCTACCTTCAAAAGGTTAAAGGAGGAAGATTTCTCAGAGTGGTTAAAAAACTACTCTATCGGTGAGCTCTGGACCAAAAATGTGATTGTTGGAGGGCCTGTCTATGAGTAACTACATCGAGATTATGGTTATTGTTGAAGGTAAGACTGAAGAAATATTCATCAACGTATAAAGAACTCAGAGAATATTCCTAGCTGGTAAAGTTATTGTAGTTGCGTAGAGTAAAGATTCCCTATTCTTATGACGCCTTAAAGAAGCTAAATTCCCCATTAATACTTTCAGTCAGGATATTGAAAACAGCCCTCCAAAAAAAAGATACGCATGTTCTCTTTTTTCTTGAAAGGCTTTGTCTCAAGGAGGTAAAGTAGAGACAATTCTTTTCTAAAGAACTCTGAACAGAGGTCCTACGATGGCTGCAGTAATTCACAATCCGCATGACAAACTTTTCAAGGAAACCTTTTCCAGAAAGGATGTCGCCCAAGCCTTCTTCCAAGCTTATTTACCGGAGAAAGTGGTGGAGCTGATTGATTGGCCCACATTAGAACTGACCACCTCCAGTTTTGTGGATGATACTCTCCGTGAGCACGAATCCGATCTGATCTACCAAGTTAAATTAGCGGGAGCTTTGGCTCAAATTCATATGCTTTTTGAACATCAGAGCACGCCGGTTCGCATCATGCCCTTTCGGTTGAGCAAATATGGGCATCGCTCCTGGGACTTACGATTGAAGGATGATCCGAAAGCCAAATTACCGCTGATCCTGCCTATTGTATTGTATCAAGGCAAAGATCCCTGGAATTGTGCTGTTACTTTGGGAGAGTTGATTGATCTTCCAGAGGCTCTTTTTCCTGTTTTCAAAGAGTTCATTCCAGATTTCAGGATGGTTCTGATTGACTTGACACAGTTGGACCAAAACAAAATCCAAGGCACACTTTATGGCCAGATCGTCCTACACTTGATGAAAGCCGTGCAAATGAATACACTGGCGGAAACGATCCGATATATTGCCCCCTTGTTCAATCAATGGCTCAATGCGGACACATTGGGACTGTTTCAGACCTTATTAATATACAGTTGCCAAACATCAAATTTAGAGCCGGAACGCATCAAAGAAGTTCTGATTGAAACGGTTAACCCACAAGCAGGAGAGATGATGATCACTACAGCTCAACGTCTTTTTCAAGAAGGCGAATTAAAAGGTGAACTGATCGGTCTGAAGAAAGGTCGTACAGAAGGTCGCACAGAAGGCGAACTGATTGGCTTGAAGAGAGGTATGATCCAACTGATTCAAAAGATGTTCATCAAAAAATTCAAGCAATCCCCTTCCATTAATTTGATGAACCTGAGTGTGGAGCAATTGGACTCCATCTCCGATAGGCTGCTGACCTGTGATAAGATGGAAGACGTACTTAAAGGAATTGTTTCTGACTCATCCTCAAAAACCTAAGAAAAAAAGCTGATGTCACTCCTACTGTCATCGGCGATTTTAGCCAGTTGCATGGAGGTTTCCGAGATCTGTTTGGTTGTCGAGGATAATTCATTGGTTGAGGAAGAAGTCTCCTGGCTGGCTTCTAAAACATGAATCAATACGTTCTGAGACCTCACTTCCTCTGCTACAACCGCAAACCCTTTACCCGAGTCTCCTGCTTTGGCGGTTCCCTGGACGCATGAATTCCGATCAGCAACACTGAAGAGTATCCAAAAGGAGTTGAATACTAATTATAGATTTTTAGCATTTTCTTAATTCGGTGAGAAATATTTCTACCTCCTGTAGTGTGATACCGCCCTCCCCACAGAGGCCCAGCATGTGTTCTCGCAATGACTTGTGAACTAATAGCTGAATTGAGATGATTTTTTTATCAATCCACCCCTTTCCATCCAATTGCTTCACTTTAAACTCTCGTGGTTCATAGGTTATTTCCAAGATCTCAAGCTCTGAGATTCGAATCAGTTTGAACACTCGAAAATCCTGCCTCATGCAGCAATAACCATATAAATACCAGTGCCCCTCCTTCAAAATTAATTGGTAAGGTTCTACCTGCCGACTACTTTTTTTCTGGCCGGACCCATCATATTCAAAGGACATCAGGCGACTTTCATCCAAAGCCTTTTTGATCCGTTCAAGGTAGGGTTTGAGCTGTTTATTCCCCACCCATGCCTTCAGATCAATAGTAATTTGGCTAGCCTTCACTTCAATTTCCAAAGCCTTTTCTCGGGGAAGCATGCTTTTTACTTTTTCAAGAGTTCCGGCAACTTCCTTTTGGGACAAGGCGGTAGAAAGCCCTCCCAATCCAATGAGAAGATTCGAAACTTCCGCAGCAGTGAAAAACTTTTTATCCACTTTAAATTCCGGCATGATGCCAATGCCTCCATAGACTCCCGGATAAGTAATGACTGGAATGCCCGCCATGCCCAAAGTATCCACATCACGATAAATAGTTCGGGTAGTTACCTCGAACTTTTCTGCAAGCTGTGCTGCGCTGATTCTATCGCAGTTCAGCAGCATCATCAGAATGGACATCAAACGATCTATTTTCAATTCGTTCCTTACTTGAGTTAAATATTTTGTACCTATTTTGAATCTTGACATAGGGTTGTCAAGGTTCCTGTGGCAGAATCAATTTTCAAAATATTAAGGATCATTTTTTTCGTCAGGCATGCTCAATCTATAATGAGCGCACTTCAAAAAGCAAAATACTGTGGAGTTCTTATCATGGAAAAATTCAATCACACTTCTGGACAACATCTTGAAATAGACGGCGCTAAAATCTACTTCGAAGAAATTGGGAATAAAGAGAAACCCCTTCTTTTAATGCTACATGGAGGTTTTGAAGATATAGAAAACCTGAACTCTATCGCCAGCTATCTTTCCGAGCATTTTCGTATCCTTGGCATTGATGCCCGAGGTCATGGAAGATCAACCTTGGGGGATCATCCATTGACCTACAAACAAATGCAAGCCGACGTGGAGGCTATACTGGAGCATCTAAAAATCAGCACTGTAAACATCCTAGGATTCAGTGATGGTGGGACTGTAGCCTATCGCATCGCTGCCAGCAATCGTGTAAAAGTAAACAAGCTGATCGCAATCGGTACATCATGGAGTCAAAAAGATGATTTTGAGGCCCTCACTCAGTCAATCGTAAGCCTGTGGCTGGACCGTACAGAGTCGGGACATCCTGACGAAAGCGTTCGAGATATTACCGCAAATACTTTATTGATCCGGGGGGACAATGATTTTTTGGTTTCCTTGGAAAGCTTAATGGAGCTAAAAGGAAAAATTAAAAACTCATCCCTGATGAACGTGCCTTTCGCAGAGCACGTGGTCTATGAGGCACAGCCTCAATTAACTAAAATTGTGATCCAACAGTTCTTGGACATTGTTTGATTTCTTTGAAGGCCAAAAGTCAGCTTTGGGGAGTGGGAGCACATGGAAGGTTTAGCATAATTTTTCAGCTAAGATGATGGTCACTACAGCTCAACATCTTTTTCAAAAAGGCGAATTAGGATGATGGGTTTAAAGGTTATAGCCAAAAGGTCACTTTAAGTCCCGGATGGTTATGGAGAAAAACCTTTCCGGATATATTGAGATGTGACTTCATCATCTTCCACGACTAGTATTTTCATAAGAGGTTTTATTTAGATTTGGGATTAGACTCTTACGGTCAATATCAACCAACCATTTCTTTTTTCCTTGGGAACCGACAGTCCATTAAGGATAATTAATGATCGGCTGATATACTCTTTCTTCATCCTGTATTTTGCGCTATCCCCCTGCCCAAGCCGTCTATTCCTCATTTTTGACCCCATTTTATTTCTGAAATCTTTGAGTAAACGGCTTGCCTTTTGAATCATTTACAGTTTATTATCAGCCTTGTGTCATAGTAAAATTCAAATATCACTAGTAATATTGCACCCTCCAAATTTGCTTCAAGCTTTTTGCTTTTCACACCAGATTTACCGGTGAAGCTGTCTGGACACTTTATCATGGTGGAATCTCCATTGCATTTATTCCGCCCTCTCTCATAAAATATTCAGGCTAAAAATTATCGAGCACTTAGATGAAAAATAGAAGAAATAAACTTATGAAAAGAGCAGTTCTGATAGCTATAGTTCTAGTTTTTTCTTATCAAACTATTTATGCCAGTGGACTTGTGGAATATAGAGACCTACTTATCGGGATCACAGTAGAGCAAACAAAACTGGATATTCAACAGTTACTTGAAGATGAGGGAGTTATATTGCCTGAGGATTCAATCGATCCGGTTTCAAGGCGTTATCAATATGGACAATTTGGGTATCGCCATGAAGCATTCACAGTTTTTTGGTCTGTATGGGGAAGTTACGGGGAGGTCACTACAAAAAATGAGAATACTAATTTTACTTTTGAGAACAAAAGTTATGAACTTGATAATATTAGAACAACCTATAAGAAACTTGGAGCAACCATAGGCTTTGTGATGTTTGGTCTAACTACAGAGTATGGATTAACAGAATATGAGGTGAAGGTTAAAAATGCTGATAAGAGTTTATTTTCAAACGTTCAGCCCAGTTGGACTGCAGGTGCCTACTTGAGTTCCTGGGCTGACTATTATCGCTCTATGGTTGTTTTACTAGAGGTAAAACGTGAGTTGTTAAATCCCTATGACGCCGGTTCTATAATTGCTGCAGCAAGATTAAATATATTATTCTGATCAAGCCGGTTTATTAGACAGACCGAATTGTGAGACATTTGATAAAGGAATGCTAAAATGAATGATCTAATATTTGCCTCGGCGACAGCAATTGCCAAATCCATTAAAGCCAGAGAAGTTAGTTGTGTAAGAATGCTCGACCTGTATTTGGAACGGGTAGAGAGGCACAATCCAAAAATCAACGCAATCATCGCATTAAATATTGATCCGGCAAAAAAAAGAGCATTGGAAGCAGATCAGGCACTGGACAGAGGTGAAAACTGGGGCCCTCTGCATGGTGTTCCGATGACCATCAAAGATGCCTTTGAAGTGACTGGAATGCCGACTACATCAGGATCCGAGGATCTGAAACATTACATG
>NVSR01000103.1 GCA_002401295.1 SAR324 cluster bacterium
TATCTCTATTGAACTAATATAAAAGATTTTTTAATTATTTACCGTACAGTTTTTTCCGCAAGAATCAGTGTCAAGTATCGGCTACTCCTCCGAAACTCTACCAAGAGATCTTCCGACTGCTCTTTCAATCTAATAAGCCCGACCAACAGATGTAATAGGACTCGGTTATCACCTAAGTCTTGTAGTTGCTTCCGATCCCACTCAAAATATTCGATTGAATTTTCAGATAAAACTTTTAGTATATTTTACCCAACAAAACCGCAAGCCCCTATCATGCACGCTTGATTTTTCATCTCAAATTATTGGCACCTTAATATTCATCCTTAAGCTCTACAGTTATGTAATCAACCTCTAAAAAAATTCATTCAAATGCTCAATGGAGTAGATTCAACTCCCTTCTGATAAAGCAAGAAAGTCTTTTGCCATTTGAGTTACAATATTTAATCGGTTAAAAGAATGAAGAAATTTTTCCCGCGGGTACTGATTTCCCGACAAACCCTTTAACTTTTGAATAAAGTCCTCACTATCACAGGGAGAAAAAACTTGGGCTCCCTCAATATTCTCATTGACAAATTTCCGTGCATAACCTCCGACCCCTGCCAGAATCGGTTTACCAGTGGCAGCATATTCAAAAAGTTTTGAAGGTAAAACTTTTTTGAATGCATCGTAATCATTCAAATGTAGAAAAAGATAATCACACTCCGCATATTTGACAACCAGCTGATCTCGTGGAATGGGACTCAGTAGTTTCACGTTGTTCAACTGATTATTTTCAATTTCATTCTGAAGTTTATTTTTTGTACCTCCGTCACCAATCACCCAAAATTCGTGAGTTGCTTCTAGCTTCTTGGCACTAGAGGGAATGATCTTTTCCAATCCTTGTCCTTCACCGATATTCCCTGCATACAAAATAATTTTCTTTTCTGTTTTCTCTTTCTTGGTATAGTCCTGCTCCAAAAACTCACTATCAATACCATTAGTATAAAAGGAGTAAACTTGCTTAGAAGAAACCTCTCGGAAATATTCAGAAAACCCTTCCGATACAAGATTTACTTTGTTAGCACTTTTTACAGTAAAGGATTCAACCAGTCGCAAAACTGGATGTAAAGTCTTTATCAGCGGGTTTTTTAGCACATTCTTGATCGTATCAGCAAAAATATCTCGCAAATCAAGGTATAATTTTGCACCAACTTTACGTTTAACCAGAGCTCCTAGAAAAGCAGTAAACAATCGACCAGATGTAGCTAATACAAGATCATAGTGTTCACGATCAACTATTTTCAAGGTTCCTAATGCGAAGCTTACAAAAGATTTGGATTGATCCACCATGCCATTTTGATGCGGTGGTAGTTGAATTCTTCTGATTAATACATTCCCTTTTCGCTCCACGGCCTGCGCCTCTTGTTCATAGGTATGATAGCGGTTGGGCATAGTTGTAATCACTTCAATGCTATCTTCTGGACCAAGCATTTGGCTGAGCTGTTCAACAAATGCGGTCATGCGAAAAGACCCAGCCGATAAGTCAGGCTGGTAATAAAATGTCAATATCAGAATTTTCATAAAACGCTTTCAAAGAACACTAAGTATTGAATTTGGGAGGTCTACCAAGCAATACAGCTTCGGATTACTTCAGAGTTGGCCTGTAAGTCTAAATTATATCGAAATCCTTGGATTTGTTCCTCAAAGTTCTCATGAATTATACATTGTTGAGGTTCTAGAGTTTTCCCTTGAACAGTCAATTGTAGAGGCTGCTTGGAATATAAATTCCAAGAGTAATGGTGCTGTTGCTTTGCTGACAAAGTATCTATAATCTCCAATCGATCTTGATAAAGGAAAAACTCTCGCTCAAAGCTAACAGGATCTTTTAACCGTTGATAACCCCGATGGCCACAACGCAAGTGCAGATGTTCATCTTGCTTAGTCACTTCCAAAGGGAGGGGTCTAGCTCTTCGCGCAACTCGAAAACTACTCCACATTTCAGAACTATCCAGTTGATCAACCGTCACAGTATTATGAGCAGGGGTTCCCCGCTGGCGGCTTCGCTCTTGATCGTTTCTGTAGCGATCAACTCCTGTATCCACCACAAGTCGATTTCCATCAACACTTAACTCAAAACTTGTCGTATCCGCGTGAGCATGAGCTAATAAGTGATCTGGCCCCAAATTTCCAGCCTTGACAATTAATACAGCCTTATCTTTATTCAGTCGAACATAGCCAGCGTTCTCTAGAACCTCTACGTCTTTCAAAGTGGATGGAACCTCTAGCCCCACATCTTGGGCATATTGCTCAATTTCTGAAAGGGGGGGAATGACATCAAATGCAGAATCACCAAACAAGGCAATTTCCCCTTTAGGATGGCTCAACATTTGTAGGGCATGCAGCATTTTCCTTGCTTTTTCTTTCAAAAAGCTCACAAAGGCAGCTGGAATTTTTTCGGGAAAAACATAAGCTAGATTAATCAAGTCGAGCACATCGACCAAAATAATGGCATGGTACATAGGGGAGAGTTCATAGTTCATCCCATCAGGTAAAATCTGCTCATTCATTTCCTTTTCAGTTAGCTTCAATCCAAGCTTCAGCCATTTTTGAGCTTCTTTTCCTTGAAAAAAGCACCCCCCAAAGATTGAGGCCTTAGCATTAACTAATAAGTGATTTCCCTGAAGATGAAACTCCAATTGTTTTTGTAAAAAACGAATTTGTTCAGCTAAAGAACGAATCAAGACGTCACTTAAGCCACCTGTTAATAAATGATAAGAAACCCAGTTTGTGATACGCAAACTACTTGGGTAGGGTTCCCAGCCTGGTTTTGAGCCTATAGGGTTTGCCTTTTCCCATTTTTCTAAAATGCTTTTCCAATCTTCAGTTTTGTCAGCTTTACCAGATTTCATCTGGTCAAAGTAGTGACGATGATAAAGTTGTAGGTAGGCTACATCAGAATCACGCCAAAAGCCCTCTGTTTTATATAGACTCTTTTGGTTTAAAGCCTGAAAATAAAGTTGTTTCCCCTCGTGTTTCCAGCTTCCACCTGCTACTGGCGGCTCTATCCAAGAGCCTGTTACCGGAGCCGGAGTCACACTCTGTAGTCCTGATTTGATTTTTGGACGATATAACTTAAACCAAGCTCGTCTATAAACCTGAATCAGTTTCAAGTAGCGGATGGTGTTCCAATATAGACCTAAACGTACCAAATCAAAACTCATAATTCTTTAATTCGCTGAGCAATTTTTTGTGCTGCCAGCCCGTCACCATAAGGGTTGTGGGCTTTAGACATTTTCAAGTACTCTTCTTGGTTGTGGAGAAGTTTTTCAACCCAGTAAACAATTTTTTCTGAGTCGGTACCGACGAGTTTTACCGTTCCTGCATCAACCGCTTCGGGGCGTTCGGTAGTATCTCTCATCACCAAAACTGGTTTTCCAAAGGACGGAGCTTCTTCCTGAACACCTCCTGAGTCCGTCAACACGATCGTTGCATGGCTTAAGAGGAAAACAAAGGGAAGATAATCCAAGGGTTCTATCAAATGAACATTAGGCAGATTCTGCAAAAGAGAAAATACGGGTTTTTGTACATTGGGGTTCAAATGCACTGGATAAACAATCTGCAATTCAGGATTATTCATAGCAATTAGCTGCAATCCTTTACAAATTTTTAAAAATCCATCTCCAAAATTTTCCCTGCGATGTCCTGTTACCAGCAATAACTGCTGAGCGGAGCTAACTATTTCCCTTAAACCTCTGTCAATCTTGCTATTAGCTAAAACCGGATTGGTGAGTTTTTCACGAACCATATGCAAGGCATCAATCACCGTATTCCCCGTAACAAGAATCCGTGCTTCAGGAACCTGCTCATTAAGCAGATTTTGTTGCGCCTGAGCTGTCGGTGCAAAGTGCAGAGAAGCCAAGCGGCTGGTTAATTGACGATTCCCTTCTTCGGGAAAAGGGCTGACAAGATTATATGTTCTTAAACCTGCCTCGACATGTCCAATCGGAATTCCCTCATAAAAACCAGCTAAAGCTGCCACGAATGAAGTCGTAGTATCTCCATGTACTAAGATTAAATCTGGTTTAACCTCTCTCAAGAGTAACTTTAACTTCCGCAGGATACGAACCGTAATGTCGGTTAAATCTTGACCCGGTTTCATAATATTCAAGTCAAAATCAGGACTGATCTCAAATAAGTCTAAAACTTGATCCAACATTTCGCGATGTTGCGCTGTCACGCAGACTAAACTCGTCAACCCCTCAGTTGCTCCAATTTCTTTGACGACAGGTGCCATTTTAATGGCTTCCGGTCTGGTACCAAAAATTGATAGAACTTTTTTTCCCATTATAACCCAATGATGCCACAAGTATCGATAATCACCTTCTCTTGAAGGGTATTAAAGTTAAGGTCTAGAAACTCTTTGTGCTTAACTAATAACAGAATAATATCAGCTTTATGTAATACTTCCCTAAGAGGAAGTACAGAAATACCTTTGACTTTTCCCTCCTCAACATTCGGCTCACAGGCGATCACCTGTCCAACATTAGCCTCTTGCAGTTCCACAGCTATTCTCAAGGCGGGAGATTCCCGCAAATCATCTATATCGTTTTTATAAGCTAATCCCAAACAAGCAATCACAGGTTTTTTAAACCGTTCTGCTTTTGCTTTGACTTTCTCGATAACCCAGTTAGGTTTGGATTCATTCACGAGTCGCGCCATTTTGATGATTTTTGCTTTTTGAGGATTGCGGTGAACAATAAACCAAGGATCAACAGCAATACAATGTCCACCGACTCCCGGCCCGGGTTGCAGGATATTTACTCGTGGGTGGTGATTTGCCAAATTAATAAGTTCCCAAACATCCACTCCATCATCATCACAAATCAAGGACAGCTCATTCGCGAAGGCAATATTGACATCCCTGTAACTGTTTTCGACTAGTTTAGCCATTTCCGCAGTCCGGGCATTGGTTTCCAGAACTCTACCACTGATAAAAGTACGATAAAATTCGGCAACTTTTTGGGTTGCTTCAGGAGTGACCCCTCCAATCACCCGATCGTTCTCAATCAACTCTTTGAGGATCTGCCCTGGTAAAACTCTTTCAGGACAATGGGCAATGTACAAACAGATATCGTCTTGTCTCGTCTCACGAATCCATTCCGCCACTAACTCTGTCGTTCCTACGGGTGACGTTGACTCCAAAATCACAATATTCCCTTCTTGAAGATATGGGGCGATTTTTCTAGTCGCTTGCTCCACATAACTCAAATCCGGTTCATATTCGTTTTTAAAAGGAGTCGGTACAGCCAGAATAAAAATATCAGCAGCGACCGGCTCCAAGGAAGCAATCAGATGTCCGGATTGAACTGCAGACTTGACGAGGATATCCAGTTCCGGTTCGACAATATGAATATTCCCCTGATTAATGATGTCTACAATTTCCTGACGAACATCAACACCTGTAACTTGAAACCCTTTTGTTGCTAATAGACTCGCAGTAGGTAAACCAATGTACCCAAGTCCAAGGACACAAATATCTAATTTATTAATCATGAGTGTTTCTTATCGAGTCATTATCAGATTGTAATCAACTTTTGTTGCTCAGCGGATTCTACTGCCGCAAAACTGGCTAGAGTAGTATTTTTTAATTCTTCAAAAGAAATTGGTGATGGAGTTCCTTCTTCTATCGAGTGGACGAAGGCTTTCATTTCGTTATTGTGTCCCTTATCCTGAATAAAAGTAGACATTTTTTTGAAATTTTTAAAACCAAAGCCAACCAATCGTTTAAAATTGTCCAATTGTAAAACTCGACCATCAGAAAAAACTTCCAGCCGTTCCTTGGGAATGTCCTTACTCCCGTTTGCAAAATAATGGATGGTTCCCATGGAACCATCAGCAAACATTAGCTGAATAGTCATTTTATCCTCTATCACTTGATCGGCAGAATTTCCCAGTTTCATGGCAAAAACCGAGGTAATCGGTTGTCCCACCAAGAACATTAATAGGTCAATAAAGTGACAACCTTCTCCAATAATTCGCCCTCCTCCTCGTTTTGGATCTTGTGTCCAATGATCAACGGGGATCTGCCCGGCATTAACAGTCATAATCATCGAAAGAGGGGATATTCGAGTTTCCAACAATTGTTTCATTTTTAAGGCATGTGGAGAGAATCTGCGGTTAAAACCAACCAACAATTGTAAACCGGGATGCTTTTGATAGACATCCTCGATTTCTTGTAATTCTTCTCGATTCATTGCCAATGGCTTCTCTACAAACACATGTTTTCCAGCTTGTAGGCTCTCACAAACAAATTTTTTATGGCTATTATGCTGGGTAGTAATCAACAAAGTATTGATCTCATTATCCTGTAATAATACTTTATAATCTGTTGTATTTTTTTCAAATTGGAATTT
>NVSR01000104.1 GCA_002401295.1 SAR324 cluster bacterium
GATGTGCCGAGTGTGTACGAAGTGGTCGCCGAAACGAGGCCCTGCCGGTAAATCCTGAGAAAGCCACTGCCCAGTAAAGAGCAAAACGACCTGATTTTGATGCTGGGAGAAACTACGCATGGCCTGCAAGAGTCGATCGGCTTCATCAGGATCATGGGATTTTAATAAGTGATGCAACCCCTCATATTCATCCAGAGCGAGAATGATCACTTTGTCTAATTGTCGCGCCTTTTCTTTGATTCTTATCTCAAATTGACGCCAAACTTCCAAAGCATGATCGCCTGATAACTCTTCAGGTGAATCCTCCTCTATTTTTTCGGCGAGTTGGTCTAAAAAATGGTTCCAGCAGGAGGACCAGCTTCCGGCAATGCTGCTTTGCATATCCAGAGATAAAATCAGAAAACCCGGTCCCAATTGCTCTTGCAAGAAATTAATCAGGCTGCTTTTCCCCACTCTGCGTTGCCCTTGAAAAAACAACGTTGGCATGACACTGGAGGTGCGAATGGTCATAGTCAACTCCTGCAATACGCGATCACGACCTACAAAAGTGCGAGGAACTTCTCGGATTGGATGCAAAGCTTCCCCAAATTGGAAAAAGTTTAGGCTGATGGGCTGTGTGAGGGCCAATTCTTCTTCTATTTCTTCAAGTTTTAACTTGGATTGCTGCAACCAACGATCCAGTGCTTTCAGGTAATCCTCTTTCCAGTCTCCTGCCTGAGCTAGAGTAATGGCTCGTAATTCTTGTAAGGAATCTTGAAACTCTAAAAAGCTTTTCTTTTTCAGTGCTGAGTGCTGTTGTTGCTCGAATGTCCGATAACCTTTTGCACATTTTTCAATCTGAGATTCCCAATCTGGAGTATAAGTTAAGCTCGACCTTTGGACCTTTTTATCCACTGATAAAATAGGGTATCTAAAAAGATCAAAATTAAGTGGAAAGTGATACCAGTAACTGGCACATACTTTATGCAGAATTTGATTGGAAAGTAAAAGCTGTAGAGGACGCCTCAAAATCAAAAATTCAGCAAATTGGAGGCCTCTCTCAGGATTATCCCAGCATTGTTTTAAGAGTAATTTATTTAGTTGTCTTGGTTCCCACTGTACTGTTTCTCTTTTGGTGTATGGGTTTTTAAATAAACTATCTAATTTGGGATTTCGGAATTGACAAATAACTTGTTCCCAAATTGCTAGCCACCCAGCAGAGAAAAATAGGACAAATGCAAGACCTGCTGCCAAACCTGTTGCTAAGCTAAATCGCCAGGCTATTGCTAAGCCGAGAGCTAGGCCGAGTATTAGCCCAAATGGCAGGCTAAATACTTGCTTGAACAATGGCCTAGCCAGTACTTTATCTATCAGCATGGCCGTCAATCTCAACTCTAATCCAAATGCTACTCCTCCTGTTAGCCCTAGTGCCAGCCCTCCTGCCACCCCTTCTGCCAGTGGGTATACCAGACTTACTCCCCCTGCCAACAGCCCTAATGTTAGCTCAATTACCAGGCCGAGTACCATCCCTGATGCCCCTATCCCCCCTGATACTGCCGCCAATATCAGCCCTAATGCCATAGCGGTACACCAACGGATAAATAAAATAGTATCATTCCAAAAATGAAGCCATAACCATTGTTTCAACCAGGAGGCCTCTGAGGGCCATTCCATAACTAAATTTTCATTATATATTTCTGGAAATAATAGTGGAAGATCCCCAACTACCATAATGAAAAGACCGAATTCAAAAAGAAAAAAAGAAAACAGAAAAATAGTTAAATAAGGACTGAAAAACCTTTTCAATCCCTCCTTTCGACCCAAACTATCACTAAAGTTTTTCAACCGTTTGGGTTGAAAAAGCAGCCAGGACAGAATCTCCCATGTATTTTTGGGTGGGATAGACCAGTTATCAAAAGGATTAAGACTTTCATCCATTTTTTGAGTACTAGAATTGTCCATCGAGTTTTTCCAGCATAGAGTTCAAGTCTTCACCACAGAGCCCTTGATCATCATTCAGGTAACTCATGTAGTATTTTAGTCTTTCGTATGGGCAGGGCTTCTGATCTATATAAATCGCGATTTTTGCACGTTCCATAAATTGAATATTTTTATTGAGCGATATTCGTTCAATTTCTTTTTCAATGACATCCTGGCTTAAGGGAGGCAACCGAACCTCTTCAGAGGCAATGATGGATTCATATCGTTTTCCCGCAATCTCAACCATGCGTTTGCCAATGGGTTCTTGGGTCACCAGTAGAATCGAAAGCTTTTGAATGCCACGAAGCGCGTTGAGCTGGTTGTGAAAATCTAAATATCCTGGATCTTGAATTGGTTTTAAAAAACGCTCAAAATCATCCAGGATAAAAATGACCCTTTCATGCTTTGCCGCGAGCTTTTCAAAAATATGATTAATCCCCTTAATCTTCTCATGAGGTTCAATGTCTGCTGCTTGGCAGAGATTCTGGAAAAATCCCTCATAATCCTTTGAGTATCCCTCAAATCGGATGGTTACAATTTTCAAGTTTGATAAGGGATTYCCTTTTAGATCTGCTACCAAGCGTTTCTTGCCCGTTCCGGCGGCACCAAAAAGATTGATGGTTCTTTTTTGATACAATCTCTTCAGTAAGTTACGCGTGAATTTGGGACGCAGACAGATTTTTTCAAAGTAGTCGCTAGGTTTTGACATCATATTCACGGGCTAATGGATAGAAGGATTAGCTTTTATGKAATAANAAAYCAWTAWMTMKGYYTCATTTTCTCTGTAAAAAATCTGAGGCAGGGAGGAGTATCGGCATAACTGCTTAAGGAGCTCAAAGCTTCACTTGGATTCTTCGTTGGTTTATAAGAGATCTTTCTTTTAAATTTGAAAAGATTAAGTTTTCCGTTCAGATCATCTGTAATGGTCTGCAGAAACCAAAGCAGAAACTCCAGTTCGAACTTACCTCGAAAGTGAGTTCCTCTATCTTCTACTGGGATTGTTTCCAGCTTTTCCTGAACTGCCTGCTCAGTTATTCCACTTACATTTTGGCAAAGGGTAGTCAGTGAATATTCCCGGCGGATCTCATCCTTGTTTAGTTTGACTAATTTTTTAATTTTATCAGCTGGAATACCAAGTAATGCTTTCCAGGATGTTTGTTCATGATCTGTTCGATCTCTATTTTCAGAGATCAGTTGAATCCAGGCATTGAGAGGACCAATCGCTTGGTGAAACTGCTTTTGAAATTCTCTAAACAGCTCCATTGCTCTTTGGAAGATTACCTCATCTTTTTCATCCCCGAGACTCAGTCCAAAGCAATGCTTTAGAATCCTTTCCAATGCAGTCTCTGAGGTATACAAATTTTCAATGGAATAACAGGGAGTCGTATAAAATACTGTTGTTGTAGGGGTTGTTTGATCAAAATCCCGGTCAATAAAATAGAACGTATTTTCCAAATTATAGGACTCATGATTGTGAATCATATCATGAATTTTTATAACGGCTTGCTTTCCGCCACATCGGACTGGCTCCCAATGATCGTCTATTGCTGCACTAATTCTACTTGAATAATATTTAGCATCTTCCCCCTCAAAAAAGCAGATAGCCTTATTGAGAAATTTGGCTTTGATTTTGATAAACCTCAGAAACCCAACGGGTGCCGTTTCTGTTTGCCTTAAAAAACTTTCCGTGCTGATTGCCATCATCTACGCTGAAAATATTCATCGAGAGCAACCGTATGGGCAGAAAGCTCGTTATCGATAATGAATGGTGAGTGGGTTGCCGCCAAGAGAAAAGAGCAGCGTCCGGTTGCTAGAATATCCGGGAGTAACCTCTTTTGCCATTCCATAGAGATAGATAATTCCGGTTCATCGAAGAGTACAAAACATTCAGAAAACTCTTCTAAATAAAAGAAGGAAAATAATGATACAATTTGTTTTTCACCTAAAGATAATTGCTCCAGCTCCAAGGGAAAATCATTTTTTTCATCTCTCAATTCAACGGTTACCTGATTGGCGTCATAGATGAATCGCTTATCCACTAGATAGTGATTGCAGGTAGTAATAAAACCAATGATAGCCGCATCATGGACTTTTTGTTGTTCATAGGAGTCCAACAATCGGCAAAGCAAGGCGACCAGATTATTATATTTTTGAGCTTTGATTCGAGGACTGCTCACCAAGGCAAGAACTTTTTCCTTGGAAAGACTCTCGCCGAGTCGATCCAGCACAATTTCCATTTGTTCCAGATTTTTCACTCTCTCCAACATTGCATCAGAAACCTTTACCGGATCAACTAGTTGCTCTAATGCCTGTCTATTATTATCGGCAATCCACTGTAAAACCGATTGAGTAATAATCTTTATTTTAGTTTTAATCCGCTCTTGAACATCACTCATCCCAAACTGAATTAAGCTATCTTTTTGATTGGCAAAAGCTATAGTTAACTCCGACGCGAAGGGATTCTCTTCTATCCGTCGATAAGTCGGGAAATAGAAGAGTCTGGCGGGAAAAGTTTTTTTTATCAGTCGAAGTGTTTCTAAACACTCTTCCTGAACTTGGGAGTCTGAGGACTGATATAAAATTTCCCAAAACAATGAGAATGGAATCCTTGCTTTAGTCGCCATGGATAAAAAGCGTTTTTCTCCTCGCAAGGACTCACGGCGTGAAATTTTTGCCTGGGTCTGGGACCATTCAAATTCCTCGGCAGTCAGACTGTCTCTAATACTTAGTAATTGTTGGGATTCTTCAGCTGGATTCTCTTGAGATAGCAACCATTCTTTTTTCAGTAAGAATTGAGTACCCTGCTTGTCGATCAGGAGTAAACTCTCAAAGGGTAATTTCCGTAGTTTGTTGAGGTTCCCACTTAGCAAAGCGTATAAACAGTTCAGTACTGTCGTCTTTCCCCTTCCATTTTCTGCGATCAATATCTTGCAAGGGGCTGGGAACGTGATCTTAAGATTTTCTCTTCCAAAGAGACCATTAATAGCAAAGCTTTTGATTGGAGAAAGAATAGATGGTTTAGTTTTTATTTTATTATCAGTTATTTCCCCAGTTCTAGATAACTGAGGATCGTAAACGGAAACCGATTGCTTCTTCAACAATCAAAGCGATAATTTCTGATTTTTTTTAACTCTAAAGCAGATATGATTACAGCCAGATCTTTTTTAGTAAATTTTGTTTCCGGTAATAGTTGATAACCTTCCTTCTCGTTACTGCACTTTTCCAATTGTTTAGAAGCACAAGCATATTGATAATTGAAATTTTCCCAGCTTTTTTTCTAGTGACTATCTTCTGATCAAGAAAAAATAATATTTTCAAAGGACGTTTGTTTTCAAAAATCTCTTGAGCCTCTTGCGCCGTAATTCAGGGAATTAGGCGAATCAAATCTCTCAATTTTTTCACCAAAAGTTGAGATTAATAAATCATTTTTCTATTTTAAGCCGACTTTGTTTATGAATTCTTCTGCAAATAGTTGCAGTTCATTTAAAATAGCTTGATGGACCCGATTGGATGAAGTTTGAAGCATAATAGGTAATTCATTTTTACCTGCATCAGAATAAAGAACATTGTCTTCTCTCATGAAAGTATTAAAAACAGGGAAGTCCTGTTTTTCTGCTTGCTGTATATAGCGTGATTGGGCCTCAATCGGAGCATTCCGATAATACTGCACCATTGTAAAGAATACTCCAGCAACCTTAGGTCGAATTTTACAATGTACTCCCGAACCATCAAATTTTGCAAAATCATTGTAGTCTTGGACCAGATTATCAAAACTGCCTAAAAGGTAATCAATTCCAAGAGTTGAAAGATAATCTGGCTTTGATGGAACCAATAAATGATCACTGGCTACCAATGCGGTTCTAGTTACAATATTAAAGTTTGAAGGGCAATCAATCAGCACTAAATCGTATTGTTGAGCCGCGACCTGTTCCAGCCCTTTAGCCAAGCGCTGATGGACTTTCATAAAATTTTTCTTGGTTTGCTGCAATGTACTTGCGCCCAGTTCCAACGCCAATTCCAAATCAATATTGATAAGTTCCAGGTGGGAACAAATCAAATCGAGCGTTCCCCTACCATTAATTTGGCTGTTTGCCTTTTGTGGTGTAGTAATCAGGTCATTCAAATTATAGGCTCGGTCTTCATCAA
>NVSR01000105.1 GCA_002401295.1 SAR324 cluster bacterium
GAGCTGGATGATATCAATATGATGGTCCGTGGTTTCCAAAAGGCAATGATGGCTATCAAATACTCCAAAGTGCCTGTGGTAGCCGCCCCCTTCAATCTGTCTCTGGGCGGTGGTTGTGAAATGGCTTTACATGCAGATGCCATCAACGCTTATGCCGAGACCTATATGGGCTTGGTTGAGATGGGTGTAGGTCTGCTACCTGCCGGTGGTGGAACGAAAGAGATGTGTTTGAGAGCCGTCAAATTGGCAGAACAAACCGGAACAGACGTGACTCCTTTCATCTTCAAGAACTTCCAGAATATCGGCATGGCCAAGGTTTCCATGTCTGCTGATCAGCTCTATGACCTGGGTTATATGAGGGAAGGTGACAGCGTGACCATGAACATCGACAACCTGATTTCCGATGCTAAGAAAAAGGTAATCGCTCTGGCCACGAATTATCGTCCCAAGAAGCCTTTAGAAAATATTAAGGCCCCTGGAAAGAGTGTAGCTGCCAGTATCAAAAGCCAACTCTGGAATATGAAAATGGGTGGTTTCGCCACGGAATATGAAGCGGAAATGGGTGGCATCGTAGCTGATGTAATGTGCGGCGGTGATGTCCCGGCAGGCACGCTAATCTCAGAACAATACCTCCTGGATCTGGAACGAGAAGCCTTTGTCCGCTTGTGCAGCAAGCCGAAAACGGCGCAACGAATCCAACACATGTTAAAAACCGGCAAACCCTTACGAAACTAAGAGAGAGGAGAAATTATGAACGCAGCATACATTGTCGCAGCATACAGGACTCCTGGTTGCCGTGCGAATAAAGGAAAACTAAAGAATGTACGACCCGATGATTTGGCGGCTGCCGCCATCAAAGGGCTGTTAGAAAAAACAGCGATAGATCCCATGTTGATTGAGGATCTGATCTTAGGTTGCGCTTTCCCGGAAGGAGAGCAAGGCATGAATGTGGCGCGAGTTGCGGGCCACAAAGCAGGATTGCCGATTGAAGTCCCCGGTCAGACAGTGAATCGCTTTTGCTCCTCCGGAATACAGACCATCGCTATGGCGGCGGATCAAATCATGGCTGGCAATGCGGATTGTATCCTGGCCGGTGGTGTGGAATCCATGAGCAGCGTCCCGATGGGTGGCGGTAAATTTAGCGCCAATCCCAGCCTGATCGCTGACTGGCCTGAAACCTATTCCTCCATGGGAACCACGGCTGAGTTAGTTGCCGAGAAATATGGGATTACACGGCAACAAATGGACCAGTTTGCCGCAGCAAGCCACGATAAGGCYGCGAAGGCYATTGAGTCAGGCAAGTTTCAAGATGAAATTATTCCTGTTGAGGCRGAATCKGCCCTGCTGGTCAAAGGAAAGATTGTTAAAAGYAYAGAACTCGTCACCATTGATGATGGAGTTCGATTCGGAACAACAGCGGAAACCTTAGGTAAATTACGACCGGTTTTTAAAGCTACCGGGTCTGTGACAGCAGGAAATTCCTCGCAGATGACAGATGGAGCGGCTTCAGTTTTAGTAGTTTCTGAAAAATTTATGAAAGAACACAATCTAAAACCCATCGCACGTTTCCTGGGCTTTTCCGTTCGAGGTTGTGCCCCTGAACTGATGGGTATCGGCCCGATCGAAGCCATTCCTCACGTTTTAAAACGAGCTGGTTTGGAACTGGCGGATATTGACCTATTTGAATTGAATGAAGCCTTCGCCGCACAGTCACTGGCCGTCATGCAGACCTTGGGAATCGATAAAACAAAGGTGAATGTGAATGGAGGTGCCATTGCCTTGGGCCACCCCCTGGGATGTACCGGAGCTAAGTTGACCGCCACTCTACTACATGAGATGAAAAGAAGAGAAAGTAAGTATGGTATGGTAACAATGTGCATCGGTGGCGGAATGGGCGCTGCCGGGATTTTTGAACGAGTATAAAATTTTTACCTATATTTTTTATTCTATTATTACTACTGAACTACTTATTGGAAAATCATCATGGCAGCAACAGTTCGAGGCGGTGAATATCTAGTCTCCACAGTCTCCAAGGAGCAAATTTTCACTCCGGAAGACTTCAATGAAGAGCAATTGGCAATGGCGGAGATGACCTATCAATTCGTTCAGGAAGAGATTATGCCTGACATTGAAGCCATCGAGAAGCAAGATTTTAGCTTGGTAACCAAACACCTAAGAAAGTGTGGTGAGTTGGGTTTACTAGCGGTAGATACACCCGAGGAATATGGTGGGTTGGAGCTGGATAAAGTGACCAGCATGATCATCTCCGAACGCATCGCCATGTCAGGCTCTTTCTCCGTTGCTTTTACAGCTCATACGGGGATTGGAACTCTGCCTTTAATCTATTACGGTACGACAGCACAGAAAGAACAATATCTGGAAAAAATCTCCTCGGGAGAATGGTTTTCAGCTTATTGTTTGACTGAGCCGGGGTCCGGTAGTGATGCCTTGAGCGCTAAGACAACGGCCACCCTTTCTGAAGATGGCAAGCATTATATTTTAAACGGCACCAAGCAGTTCATCACCAATGCGAATTTTGCCAACTTGTTCACTGTATTTGCCAAAATTGATAAGGAACACTTCACAGCTTTCCTGATTGAACGGGATTTCGAAGGTCTAAGCATTGGCCCGGAAGAGAAAAAGATGGGGATCAAAGGCTCTTCAACTTGTCAGGTAATCCTGGAAGATTGCAAAGTACCTGTTGAGAACCTCTTAGGAAAAATAGGGAAAGGTCACAAAATCGCGTTCAACATTCTCAATGTGGGACGCTTTAAGCTGGGTGCTTGTACAAACGGCGCTGCCAAGCAAACGATGGCTGAAGCGATCGAGTATGCCAATCAGCGCAAGCAGTTTGGAGTTCCCGTCAGTCGTTTCGGTGCCCTGAAGGAAAAAGTCGCAAATATGACGGCTGACCTCTTTGCCTCTGATGCCTTAGTTTATCGCTTGGCTGGAGATCTGGATGCTGTACTGGRGAAATTAGACAAGAGTAGTGAGAGYTATTATCARGATTATGAAAAAGCRATTGAAGATTATGCCACAGAATGCTCCATTACCAAGGTCTTCTGCTCGGAAGTCTTACAACATGTAGTAGATGAAAGTCTGCAAATGTATGGTGGTTATGGTTTTGTTTCGGAATACAATGCCGAGCGAGCTTATCGAGATGAACGGATCAATCGACTCTTTGAAGGAACGAATGAGATCAACCGTATTCTGGTGCCGGGAACCATCCTGAAAAAAGCCATGAAAGGTCAGCTGCCACTGCAAGCTGAGGCAATGAAAGCTTTTACAGCATTGATGACTCCAAACTTCGATGAAATCGATGAGGARRTCCCCTTCGCYAAAGAGAAGGCGCTCTTAGCTAACCTCAAGCAGATTTTCCTGATTCTTTCCGGTGCGGCAGTCCAGAAATTTATGGATAAGTTATCCAAAGAGCAGGAAATTATGATGGCCATCGCAGACATTGCCATTCAAATTTATGCCATTGAAAGCGCGGTTTTGAGAGCCGACAAAGCTTTGGATAAAGTCAGTGACAAGCAAAATGAACTGATGGCTGCAGCCGTGAAAACCTTCACTTTCAGTGCTACGGAAAAATTAGCCTCTGCTGCCAAGCGTTGTGCTTATTTTGTGGAAGAAGGAGATACTTTGATGATGATTCTATCTGGAATTCGACGCTATACGAAGTATGACGCCAGTGGTCTCCTGACTGCCAAACGTCTCTTAGCGGAAGAAGCGAATTCTCAGGAAAAGTATATCTTCTAAGTTCTGGGGGTAGGAGTAGCAGGCTTTGGTCTGCTATTCCTCGTGCTCGCTGCGCTGACTCCAACCTACCAAATATCCCCTAGCCATTCGGCCAAAGTAAAAACCTGCCTTTCTTCCACTTCTTTGAATTCCTTTTCCAATTTCAATAAAACACTGTAAATAAAATGGATTTTTTTCCTTCCTTTGCCTATATTTTTCTATCCATCTTTTGATGAGTTAGGTGTTTTAAATTAATTTGTTAGACAAAGAAAATCAAAGAAAATCAAAGAAAATTCCTTGTGGAGCTAGAAGAAAATTTTCTCTATCAAAAAAAATGGTAGCGCCGCCCTACGTGGCGGCCTGATTGCGCGAGTTGAAAGGAAAAATGAGGTTATTTTTTAATAGGTAGCCTATAAGGATTTTAGAATGGACTCCTTTTCCTAGTTTGGCCGCCACGTAGGGCGGCACTACCGTTTTTCTATGGGATATTTTTTCTTCTGAGTTCTGTACTTTATTTTCCCCTAAAGGAGATCCCTGATGCGACTAAAAGTAGAACAGAAGGTTATCGGACGTGAAGATGTTTTAACTCTTGAAGCCACACCTTATGAAACAAGGGTTCAGGCTGAGAATATCTACCAGTTGTTTCAAGCAACTGCCGAAAAATTCCCAAAAAATACAGCCCTTACCTTCTTGCAAACAGGAGAGCTGGACGAAGAACCTATTCAAATCAATCATCAACAATTGCTAGAGAAAATCAATCAAGCCGCCAATATGTTTCATAGTTTGGGGATTACAGAGGAGGATACTATTTCCTTTTTATTACCCAGCTTACCCGAGACACATTATACCTTCTGGGGAGGTGAGTCTGTTGGCATCGTGAATCCTATTAATTTTCTACTCAATGAAGCTGCAATCACTGAGTTATTGAATACGGTGGAATGCAAGGTCCTTGTCGCACTGGGTCCTTACCCTGCGTTAGATATTTGGGAAAAGGTGATGGCGATTCGGGATAAGATTCCGACTCTGAAAGCCATTATTCAAGTAGGAGGCACTCCCGTAAATGAGGAAGGAATCTATCAATTTAATGATTTACTCCGAGGCTTTCCCAGCGATCAGCTCACCTTTGACCGTAACTATTCAAAGGATGATATAGCCGCCTATTTTCATACAGGGGGCACCACAGGTACCCCTAAATTAGTCAAACAGACTCACGGCAACCAGATTTTCTCTTCCTGGGCAAATGTTCAAATGTACCATTTCACTCCCCAAGACGTGATTGCGAATGGAATGCCCTTATTCCATGTAGCAGGTAGTTTGATTATAGGCCTGGCTCCCTTGCTGGCTGGAGCAGAAGTGGTAATTTTAACTCCCGGTGGGATGCGCACTCCATTGATTGTCAAAAATCAGTGGAAGCTTGCGGAAAAGTATGGCTTTACGATGCTCGGGGGGTTACCCACCTCCCTCGTTGCCTTGAAGGATGTACCACTGGATGGAGCGGATCTAAGTCAGGCTAACTACTGCTTGACGGGGGGAGCCATGCTGCCACAGGTTACAGCTGAGCAATTTACGGAACGGATAGGTATTCCCATAGGACAAGTGTTTGGTATGACAGAATGCTCTGGTATTCTCTGCATTGATCCACGAGAGGGGAAAACAAATTCTAACTCTGCCGGCATTCGTCTTCCCTATACCAAAATTGAAATTCGAACACAGCATGCGGATGGAAAGGTTGGAGAAAAACTCCCCTTGGGTGAGATCGGTGCCATTGTTTATCAAGGTCCGAATCAGACTCCCGGTTACCTGAATCCAATCCATAATCAGGGAGCCTTCACGGAAGATGGATTCCTCATCTGCGGTGACTTAGGGAGAATAGATGAGCAGGGATACCTCTACGTAACGGGCAGGGGAAAAGATTTGATTATTCGTAGTGGTCACAACATTGATCCTCTGGCTGTAGAGGGGGTTGCGGAAAGACATCCTGATGTACTGCTTTGTGCTGCCGTAGCCCGTCCCGATAGTTACGCCGGTGAAGTTGTAGCCCTTTATGTGAGTGTCAAAGCAGGTTCAAAGGTGATGGTAGCGGAGCTTCGAGAGTATATGGAGCAAAATATCACGGAAAGAGCTGCTTTACCCAAAGTGATTTATATTATTGACGAGATTCCTACGACGGCAGTGGGTAAGATCTTCAAACCTCAATTACGACAAGATGCGGCAAAGCACGTTTATGAAGAGGAATTGCAAGTATTACGAGAGCAAGGAATCAAAGTGGATGTGCAGGTGATCGATCGTCCCGGTAGTGGTATGGTCGCCCAGGCAATATTGGACCT
>NVSR01000011.1 GCA_002401295.1 SAR324 cluster bacterium
TAGTTGGGAGATTTTCCGTGATACTCTGATCGAACAAGCAGAACAGGGAGTCGATTATTTTACGATTCATGCGGGCGTATTGTTACGTTATGTGCCACTGACAGCCAAGCGTCTGACTGGTATCGTCTCACGAGGTGGCTCCATGATGGCACAGTGGTGTTTGCATCATCATAAAGAGAGTTTTCTCTACACTCACTTTGAGGATATTTGTGAGATCCTGAAGTCTTATGACATCGCTTTCTCTTTGGGTGATGGTTTCCGCCCCGGTTCGATTGCTGATGCCAATGATGAAGCACAATTAGCTGAATTGCGTACTCTGGGTGAACTGACCAAAATCGCCTGGAAACATGATGTCCAGGTGATTATCGAAGGTCCGGGTCATGTACCCATGCAAAGGATCAAAGAGAACATGGAAATTCAGCTGGAACAATGTCATGAAGCTCCATTCTATACCTTAGGGCCACTCACAACAGACATTGCTCCTGGATATGATCACATCACTTCCGCTATTGGGGCAGCCCAGATCGGTTGGTATGGTACGGCGATGTTGTGTTATGTGACTCCTAAAGAGCATCTGGGACTACCCAACAAAAAAGATGTGAAGGAAGGGGTTATCACCTATAAATTAGCTGCTCACGCGGCTGATTTAGCTAAGGGGCATCCCGCCGCTCAATTCAGAGATAATGCTTTGAGCAAGTCCCGCTTTGATTTTCGTTGGAAAGATCAATTCAATCTTTCTCTGGATCCAGATACGGCAAAAGAGTTTCATGATGAAACACTGCCTGCGGAAGGTGCTAAAATCGCTCATTTCTGTTCCATGTGTGGCCCTAAATTTTGTGCGATGAAAATCACACAAAATGTTCGTGATTATGCCGCGAAACTAGAGCTCACCGAGCAGCAGGCACTGGAAGAAGGAATGAAAGAAAAATCAGAGGAATTCAAAGAACAAGGGAATCAACTCTACCACAAGATTTCCGAATCTTAATTGTTTTGAGATGACATCCCTTCATATCTAGAGGGTTCACGGTTATCAGTGATTGATAACCATGAACCCATCTTCATTTGGCGTGCAAGAAAATCTTTAGAATATAAAGGATAAAATGAAGCTACTCGTCGTTTCCAATCCAACTTTTTTGGATGGGGAGGCTGATATGGTGAACCGGATGTTTGCAGCAGGCTTGAATCATTTCCATCTTCGCAAACCGGGGATTGCTAGCTGTGAATTAGAAGCTTTTCTTCAAAAAATTCAGCCGGAATTCCAAAATCGTATCGTACTTCATTCTCATCATTCCCTACTTTTAGGGTGGGGCTTGAGAGGAATCCATTTGACGGCAGCACATCAAGAAGATCTATGGTCATCCCGGTCGTTATTGAAAGCTCTGGGACCACGAAACCCAAAGGTGACGATGAGTGCCTCTTATCATTCTCTGGAGCAGCTCGATGGGCCTGATCCCGGTTATACCTATGTTTTTTTGAGTCCTATTTTTGATAGTATTTCCAAGCAGGGTTACCAGGCTGCTTTTTCTCAGGAGCCTTTAAAACAAGCACTCCTGAAGAGTAGTCTGAATGTGATAGCCTTGGGTGGATGCTCGGAACAGAACCTCAGGCAAATCGAAAAACTTGGTTTTTCCGGTGCTGCTTTCCTGGGGCGGATATGGCAATCAGCAGATCCGGTAAAAAGTTTCGAACTACTTCAGAAGAATCTTACCCCAACCTTAAATTAAAGCTAGATTATGCAGGAACTTATTATTGGCGGTCAAACCTTTAACTCTCGGCTCTTTTTGGGAACGGGTAAGTTTAGTTCCAATCAAAAGATGCAGCAGGCGATTGAGGCTTCCGGATCGGAACTGGTCACGGTTGCTCTCAAACGCTTCAATCCGGAAGATGCCAATGATGATATGTTGGCGCATTTAAATATTCCGGGAGTTAATCTTTTTCCCAATACCTCGGGTGTGCGGACTGCGAAGGATGCTGTCTTTGCTGCGGAACTGGCCAGAGAGGCTTTGGAAACAAACTGGCTCAAGCTGGAAGTACACCCTGATCCCCGTTATTTACTGCCGGATCACCGGGAGACTTTGATTGCTGCTGAGGAATTAGTCAAAAAAGGATTCATTGTGCTGCCCTATATCAACGCGGATCCCGTTTTTTGTAAGCATCTTGAGGAGGTGGGTGTCTCTGCGGTGATGCCTTTGGGTGCTCCTATCGGTAGTAATTCCGGTTTGCAAACTAAAGCGATGCTGGAAATTATTATTGAACAAAGTAAAGTTCCTGTCATAGTGGATGCTGGAATTGGAGCCCCTTCCCATGCCGCATTAGCCATGGAAATGGGGGCTGACGCGGTGTTGGTAAATACGGCCATTGCCATTGCCGGAGATCCGGTGATCATGGCAGAAGCCTTCAAGTTGGCTGTTATCGCCGGTCGGCAGGCTTTTGAAGCCAAATTGGGTGCTCCCTCACTGCAAGCTGTAGCCAGTAGCCCCCTGACTGCATTTTTGGAGGAAACTTAGACTCAAGAGACCTTGGGGAAAAATAACCACTACTTAAGAAGGATGACTCTACAAGTAGGTCGGAGTCAGCGCAGCGTCTCCGATATTTTCTCTGGGTGAAGTCATGACCCACTTCCATCAATGAGATATTCCTCCAAAAATGAAATAAGTGTAAAAAATGAGTTTCCGTAAAATATTTAACGCTATAGAGTGGGATCAAGTTGCAGAAAGCATTGTTCGGAAAAAGGACTCTGATGTGGAGCGAGCTTTAGGGAAAAAAGGTAAGCGTGATTTGGATGATCTGCAAGCCCTGCTGTCTCCCGCAGCTGCTGCCTACCTGGAACCAATGGCTGCATTGAGCCAAGAGCTGACCCTGAAAAGGTTTGGTAAAACCATGCAAATGTATATCCCGCTGTATCTGTCTAATGTCTGTTACAGCAGCTGTCATTATTGTGGGTTCAAGAGAGAAAATAAAGTTGCTCGGGTGACTTTGACGGCAGAACAGATCCTGGAAGAGGTAAAGGTTATCAAATCTTATGGCTTCGACCATGTTTTATTAGTGACGGGAGACATGGGTAAAAAAGGGGTGCAGTATCTTGAGGATACAATTCGGTTGATTCGCCCCTACTTTTCCCATATATCTTTAGAGGTACAACCTGCATCACAAGAGGAATACGAGGCTTGGATCCGACAAGGATTGAATACGGTGCTGGTTTATCAAGAAACCTATCACCAGCAGAATTACCCGAAATATCACCCGAGTGGTCCGAAAGCTGATTTTAACTTTCGGTTGGATACAGCGGATCGGCTGGGAAAAGCGGGAATTCATAAAATAGGTTTGGGTGCTCTCTTAGGTCTGGAGAATTGGAGGGTTGATTCCTGGTTTGTGGGGCTACATTTGAATTATTTGGAAAACAATTATTGGCAAACCAAATTTTCAATTTCCTTCCCTCGACTGAGGCCCGCGACTGGTATTATGGAGCCGAATATGGTGATGTCTGATCGAGAATTAGTTCAAGTGATTTGCGCGTACCGGATTTTTAATGAAAATGTAGAACTCTCCCTCTCAACAAGGGAATCAGAACATTTTCGCAACCATATGATTAAATTGGGAATTACTTCGCTTAGTGCCGGTTCAAAAACTGACCCTGGTGGTTACTCACAGGCACAGGAAGCGCTGGAGCAATTTGAAATCGATGATGATCGATCCCCTCAAGAAATCGCCCAAATGCTGCAAGAGCAAGGCTATGAAGCCGTTTGGAAGGATTGGGATATTCATTATGGGAGTCAATTTTAGGCTTTATCCAACCACTCCTCTTAATTCAACCCATGTATATAGAATTCGGGCCGGAGTGGAAGGGATATTCTTTTCTAGGTAAGGTAATTAACTTCATTAATGACAAAAAAAGATTAAATCTCAATACTCAACGCTTTGAGTGTAATAAAAACTTCAAGAAGTGGTCAAAGAACCCCATTAATAATATATAGAGAGACGTATCCATGGTAGAGCCTTTAATCCATGCAACCGCTATTATTGATTCCAAAGCTGAATTGGGTAACAATGTGGCGATCGGTCCTTATACGATTATTGGCCCTGGAGTGGTGATCGGAGATGATACTTGTGTTGAAAACCATGTGACTATTAAAGGGGATACGGTTATTGGGCATGGCAATTCGATTGGTCCTTATACCTCGATTGGACTTTCCGCTCAAGACAAACACCACCGTAATGAACCGACCAAAGTGATTATTGGTGATGAGAATGACATCCGTGAATATGTCTCCATCAATCGGGGGACCTTGGGAGGTACGGGACTTACTAAAATCGGGAGTCACAACCAGCTCTTTATTTCCACTCATTTCGCTCATGATACCCGTGTGGGAGATCATTGTATGTTCGCGAATGGTACCACGCTTGGTGGGCATGTGGAAATTGGTTCCTATGTAGTGACAGGTGGTTTGTCGGCAATGCACCAATTCTGCAGGGTGGGAGATTACGCCATGGTAGCTGGAACTACCGCGATCTACCAGGATGTTCCTCCTTATGTACTCTCTTCCGGTTCTCGGGCAGCAGCTTATGGGATTAATAAAATCGGATTGCAACGTAATGGCTTTACTGCGGAAGATATTGTGCAGGTACAGCACCTTTATGATCTCTTTTTCTCGCGCGGGCTGATCCCCAAAAAATCACGGGATATGATTGAAACCGAAATTCCTCCGGGGAAAATTCGGGAGCGTTTTTTAGAATTTATTAAAAACTCCAAGAGAGGCTTGATAAGTAAGGGGTCATAGCTTAGTCTGCATAGTACTCGGGCACATTCACTTGTCAGTTTTCAATCCATTCACTCACTCTATACAAATCATGGGCAAGCAAACGGATAAAAAAATTTTGGGGGTTCTTCGAGAATCCCGTCTATTCCGACAGTTTGCAGATCAAGAACTGGTCCAGTTAATTTCCTTCTCTTCCTTGAGGACGTTTAAGCAAGGTGAGGTCATTATCGAGGAAGGCAAATCGAATGATCGTGTGTATATTATTGTCACGGGTCGTGTAGGGGTTTTTGCTGATGATGAGTTTATCCTGACGCTGGGACGGAAAGGAGACCTTTTTGGTGAAATGAGTGTAATCACCAAAAAGTTAACCACAGCAGCGGTGATTGCGGGTTCCAGAGTCGAGCTTTTCACGATTTCAGCTGATGAGATTAATGATTCCGGTGGTGTTGAACTACGCAGCATGATCTATAAGATCTTCTTGGATATCTTAACGGAAAAACTGACAGCTACCACCAAGCAGGTAAAAGGTTTTCAAGCGACTAAGAATGAGCTGGCTATTTCCGAGGATATTATCAGCTCTGTCTTGGAAAGCATGAGTGATGGAGTGGTTGTGGCTGATAGCGATGGCCAAATCCTGCATGTGAATGAAGCCTTTATGAAAATGGTTGGTAATATAGAGATCCCCTTAGACTTTCAGTATTGGCCCAAAACTCTGGGATTCTACCAGAAAGACATTAAAACTCTAATAGATTTTAAAGATTTGCCCATGCTCAAAGCAATGGTGGGGCAAGTCTGTGATTCGGAAGAGATTTATGTTAAAAATCCTGCCATGCAAGAGGGGCGTTGGTTGCAGGCCAGTGCACGGCCCTTAGTCGTCAGTGAAGAGGATAGCCTGGATGGTGCTGTTGTTGTTTATCGTGATTATACGAAAAAGAAAAATGAAGAACTGGCGCTGATCAAAGCTAAGGAACACGCGGAAGCCACGGCCAAAGCCAAGTCGGAATTCCTGGCTGTGATGAGCCATGAGTTACGGACTCCCTTGAATGGCATCATCGGCATGACAGACTTGCTCACCAAAACTCAGTTGGATGAGGAACAGCAGGATTGTGCCGAGTCGATTCGTGCCAGTGGAGAGACTCTCCTCAATATTGTGATGAGCATTCTTGATTTTAGTGATTTGGAAGCTGGAACCCTCAGGTTGACGGTAGCTCCTTTTGCACTCAAGAACGGTATTGAAGCGGTAATTCAGAAACTCGACTCAGCAGCTAAAAATAAAAATATCTCCTTGGAAGTGAAGTTATCCAGTGATCTACCAGCCTGGGCCAAGGGAGATCAAGATCGTATCCAACAGATCCTAAACAATATTGTACATAACGCCATTAAGTTCTCTTCCAAAGGCGTAGTTCGGATTAGCGCGAAACTTTCCCAAACCCATCAAGATGAGGATGAACTCTTATTCAGCGTGGCTGATGAGGGCATTGGGATTCCTCAAGATAAATTGCCTCAGCTATTCGAACCTTTTGCTCAGTTAGATTCCACCTTTGCCCGTAAATTTGATGGAGCAGGCATTGGGCTGAGTATTTGTAAAAAACTGGTGGAAAAGATGAATGGTAAAATCTGGGTCACTAGTGAATTAGGCCAAGGATCCACTTTTCACTTCACCATTCGAACGGAAAAAGTAACACAGGAAGCGGCTGCGATTAAGCTTGGCGAAAGCAAAGAGAGTAAGCCTAAAAAACTGGACCAAAGTTTTGCGGAAGCTTTTCCCTGTCGCATTCTCGTGGCTGAAGATAACGCCATGAACCAGAAACTAATTGGTAAGGTTTTGAAAAAACTAGGCTATGCTCCAGTTTTTGCGGGCAATGGTGTTTTGGCAGTGGAAGCTGTACGGAAAGATCCTTACGACTTAATTTTAATGGATCTGCAAATGCCGGAGATGGATGGACAAGAAGCCTCCCGTAAAATTCAAACGGAACAGCCCGCAGAGTGCCGACCTAAAATTATTGCTTTAACAGCCAATGTCATGGATGGAATTCGTGAGCAGTGTCTTGAATCTGGTATGGTTGATTATATGGCCAAGCCTCTGAGAATGGATAAATTGGCAATAATGCTCCAAAAGTGGTTGTAAAACAGTACTATAGAAAGATTGACTTCTCATTCCTATATACTCCCCGATGACAGCATACTCGCTCTTACGCTCTGACCTTTACAGTTTTGAAGCAGTAATTATAATAGTGAAGTTCAACTGGATTGAGATAACTATCTTCCCCCTTGATATAAAATTATGAAAATATCTATCCCTTTAAAAATAGCATTGCTCCAAATCATCTTCCTGGGCTTTGCTTTGCTTCTGTTATCATTCCTTGAGGCTACTGCCACTAACTTGTTTATGTTGGTTGGCTTGATCTCTGGTCTATTGATTCTTATAAGCTGGGGAGCTTGTCAGTGGCTTTTTTCCAGCCCTGTGCAGAAAGTTATATTATTGCTAGAGGATAGTCATCAGAAGAACATAGGAGCTGAGCAGTTTGGTGAGAAAAAACGAAATGATGAGGTGGGGGAACTTTATCGTCTAGTCTACCAAAGTCTTGTGCTGGAAAAACAGGGATCTCGTGCCATCATCCAAGAGTTGGAAGGGAACTCGGGAATCCTACAAAAAACATCGAAGCAGTTAACTGAGAATTCAGAACAGTTAGCAGAGCAAGTAGAGCAGATCACTACCAAGGCAGAGCGAGTGGTGAACGGAGCGCAAGCCAATTCGCAGACTATGACGAATGTGGTGACCTCAGCGAATGACGCATCTCACAATATCAGTACTATTTCGGCTGCAGTGACCCAGTTGAGTGCTAATATCTCAACGGTTGCCGCAGCAGCGGAGCAGGCCTCCGCAAACATGATGAGTGTGAGCGATAACAATAAGAATATCTCTACGGAGATTGCCCATGTGGCCAACTCGATTGACATCATGTCTAATGCCCTGGAACGGATTTATGAAAAAACTCAGGATGCAGCCAGAGTCTCGGGTAATGCGGGAGACTTGATTGAGGCTAATTTAGAAGAAATGATTCAGTTAGAAAACTCTTCTAATAATATTAGTGGCATTGTCAAAATGGTGAATGAGATTGCGGACCAAACGAATATGCTGGCCCTCAACGCCACCATTGAAGCAGCCAGTGCTGGTACTGCTGGTAAAGGTTTTGCCGTTGTCGCAGAGGAAATCAAACAGTTAGCGCAACAAACAACGAAATCCAATGCGGATATTTCGATTGAGATTGATCATACGCTGCAACTGATTCAAGAGACTCGCTCCAGTGTCTATGAAGTCAATAAGGAATTCCACAGTTTGGTGAATATCAATAAAGCCATCGCGCTATCTACAGGGGAACAGAGTACTATTTCTACGCAGATTGCCCAGTCCGTGGAATCTGTGTCTGATGCATCCAAATCGAATGCTATTAATGTGAGTGAAGCGAGCCTGGGAATCAGAGAAATTACTCGCTCCGCAGCAGAAGCTGCCGGTGCTTCCAATGAATCCTCTAAGAGAGTTGCTGAAATTGCGGAAGTTTTTAAGGAAATCGCCTCATCTAGTTCTGTTGTTTCAGAGCGGATTGGTAACGTGATTCAGAATATTAAAGGGATTCAGGTGGAGATGACGGAGGTTTCTCAGATTACGGTTGAAAATCGTCAGGATTCTCAGAAAATTCGCCAGACCGTCGAACTATTAGCGCAGACTATTCTACGCCAGAAAGAAGCTCAAACGTAAATGTAGGTCGGAGTCAGCACAGCGTCTCCGACATCCTTTATTTCTTCTGGCTCCCTAAGTAGGCAACATTCGGCTCGAATTTTTTCTATTTTTCATCTTAGCCAAAGAAAACACCTCCACAGCTTTAGGCACCATAAAGCAAGCATTGACACATTTCCCACAGCCCACACAAATATCCAGATCTACCTGCAAGCGTCCATACATATCCCTCACCAATGCTTGATATCCTTCAGGGCATGCATA
Source organism: SAR324 cluster bacterium (assembly GCA_002401295.1). Taxonomy (GTDB): domain Bacteria; phylum SAR324; class SAR324; order XYD2-FULL-50-16; family XYD2-FULL-50-16. The sequence goes on from NVSR01000011.1 coordinate 8,761, forward strand.
GCGGCAGATATCACAAATCTGGTGTTGCTTTGTCAGACAGGAAGCCAACAAATCCGCTTTCCCCATGATTTTATTTTCCGGGGTCAGCGCATCATGAGTACAGGCTGTAATACAGGGGAAATCCTTACAATATTCGCAACCACCTACTTTAAGGTCGATATAAGCTGTCCGATGAGCACCACTGATTGGGTCATGAACCTTCAAAATCACATGGTGAGGACAAGCTTTCACGCAATCCTCACATTCTTTTTGGCAAGCCTTAATAAATTGATCCTCCGCAATCGCTCCGGGAGGTCTGAGAAAAAAGGTTCGATGATTGATAATTTCAGCGGAGCGCTCCGCCACTTTTCTGAAGCCACCAAATAAAAAGCTTCTTCGTGATTTATCCATGAAAACTGCCTGCCCTGTACGATGAGTTAGATGTGTTGCCCGAGCTGGGATTTTAAAGGGCTAGTTGCAGGAAAGCAAGCTCAAATCTGTTCTCACTCTCTTGCTCGTTTCCATGCTCCTGTGTAGCAATTTATATTAGCTATGGAAGGATTTTTTTGAATATTGAACAAGGAATGACGAATATCGAAGTAAACCACAAAGCGCACGAAGGCCACGAAGAAAAGAGACTTCAAATTAGTAGCCACTCGATACGGGGTAATCCATCGCAACTAAAAAATGCTTTCGGCCCGGACACTTAGCAACACCCACGCCCAGGTTTTTCATGGCTTGCCAGTAATCGAGTAATACATTGCTATAAACCAACGGAGCCTTGACCAACTGTTTCTGATGTCTAAAATTATCACCCTGTTTCATCTACTGTTATATTTCGTAATGCGGAAAAAATGCTATTTTAATACATTTGAAGTAGTTCTAAAACTTTCATTATTTCAGGTGAATAGGCTATTTGAATTGTCGAGTCGTTCTCGCCGAAAAAAGGGCTTCTAATATTCTCAGTCCTAAGTTATTGTAACTAAAAAAGAAACGCTATATATCTCACATCCAAACTTAAGACTCTCACTCCCTGGAGCTTCGAATGGGCGAAACAGTTACATGGTTGCATCTCTCCGATATCCACTTCTGTGAGGAAAAAAGCGGTTGGAGTTCCAATGCGGTATTGGAAAAACTGCGTATTGATGTCGATACATACTCCAAAGAACAACAACTCCGTCCCGATCTTATTTTTGTGACGGGCGACCTTGCTTTTGGAGAGATCCCCGGCACGTCCTCTATTGAAGATCAGTTTATAGCCGTCGATGGTTTCATCACAGAACTTCGAGAGCTGTTTGAGCCTATCGTGCCACGGAAGAATGTCTTCCTAGTTCCGGGGAATCATGATGTGAAAAATTACGTGTCGGACCAAAATAAATTCAGATAAAACAATTAAGTAGTCGTTAAAAACACCCGCATTTTCTTCTTAGAGGTCCCTTTTCGCATGTAAAAATCGACCTCTAAGAGGGTGCTCATTAGAAAGGTCCGGTGACACGTTATTCAATCTAAATAAATGATGTATCACCGGATCTACAGCAGCACTATTGCAGAACCCTTCACAGCGACGATTTTTTAACTTTTTACAAGATGGAAGAAAATAAATTCCATTTGTAGGGGAGGTGCAAGGCAAAGTGGAGTTTGTCCATCTTTCATGATAAAAGCGTACATTTTTTTCTCCTCTCAACGATGGGCACGGCGGAGCCTTTGCCCATCCTACACAAGAGGGAATGGTTACTTGGTTGTGGTAGACTTCCTAGGGGAATTGAGTGGAATTGGGTCGTCGAAATTAGAAAGATCCAATGACACATTATTTATCAGGACTAAATAATGTGTCATTGGGGCTATCAATTGGAGATACAGAGGGAGGCTCCTTTATGATATAGAGGGGCAGTAATGGCTTTTGATTTGACCGAGGTGGACACCTTAATTAGAGTGACCTCGAAGATCATTAGACAAAAAGATAGAGGCTGTTATAGTGAACATATGACTTCTTTTTGTTTTATGGGAAAATGATTTACTCATATATAGAACCCCTATTTTTTGAAAGATTAATATTACAAAAGTATGCAACAAGTATTTGAATTTGATGATATTGTTTTATCAGAACTGGCACTCGAATGGGGGCAATCTGAAACGACTAAAGGACAGATTTATACTGACCCTATTGTGATTCGATTCATCTTAAACCTGTTGGGGGATGGGTCAGAGCAGCTTAAAAATAAAAAATTCCTTGAGCCTTCCTGTGGAGAAGGAGAGTTTATTTTAGAAATAACAAAACGATTGATTAGATCCAGTCATGGGAAGCCAAGGTTAGTAGAATTATACGGGACAGTCACAGCTTATGATATCGTCAGTAAGAGTATTGATATTGCGAAAAAAAACATTGGATCCTATCTAAAATCAGAAGGTTATAAACAAGAAGAAATAAACCCGTTATTAGAATCTTGGTTCCATCATGGAGATTTCCTTTTATCAGCCATAACGGATGAATTTGATTATGTAGTGGGCAATCCTCCTTACGTGAGAGTAGAAAATATCCCCAAGCCACTTTTACGTGAATATAGAGCTAGATATTCTTCAATGGGAAATAGGGCAGATCTTTACATTCCATTTTTTGAAAAGTCTCTTTCATTATTGAAAGCAGGTGGAAAACTGAATTTTATCTGTACGGACAGGTGGACTAAAAATACCTATGGCAAACAATTACGACAAATTATATCCCGAGCCTATAACCTTGATCTTTTTGTAGATCTATATGGTGGTGATTTTTTCCATAAAAAAGTTAGTACCTATCCGGCGATTACACAAATTAGTAATAGAAATGGAAAAGCTCATCAGACAGTGGTGGCTTATAACCCTAATCTCAGTGATAAGACTTATCAGCACCTACGGGATTTAATTGATCACAAAAATATAGAACCTCTCGGTAATATTCAGATTCGTGATGATATTGTCTGTTCAGATCATCCTTGGCTAATTACAGCTGATTCCGAAATCAATTTGATCAGAAAGCTGGAAGCAAAATTTCCCTTGCTTGAGGATGTGGGTTGTAAGGTCCATATTGGCGCAGCTACCGGTTGTAATGACATCTTTGTTGTAAAAAAAGATCAACTGGATGTTGAGCCTTCAAGGCTTTTACCTGTGATTACGGCAGAAGAGGTTAAAGATAATGAAGTTCAGTGGAAGGAACGATACATCATCAATACCTATGATCAAAATGGAGTTATCGATTTAGAACAGTTTCCAAAATTATTGAAATACTTGGAAGCTCATAAAGAACGGCTCTCAAATCGGCATGTAGCAAAAAAGTCACCAAAAAATTGGTTTAAAACGATTGATAGAGTATACCCCGAGCGTGCTGCGACTCCCAAGCTATTGATCCCTGATATAAAAAGTAAGCCGGTCATTATTTATGATGAAGGGCTGTTTCATCCGAATAACTCAATTTATTATATTATTTCAAAAAAGTGGGACATTTTTGCATTAAGAGCTGTGCTACTTTCCGGTATGAGCCAACTTTTTGTGAAAGCTTATACGACAAAAATTGCGAATGGATATTTTAGGTTTCAAGCCCAATATTTGAGGAAAATCAGAATCCCCGAATGGGATGCTGTGAATAAGGAAATTAAAGCCGGATTAATCAAAGCTGGCCGGGAAAGTGATTTTGATAGCTGCACTTATTATGTCTCCTTACTTTATGAATTAACAGAAGCAGAGACGTTACAAATTAGAGGTTAACTCAATGATAATTGATGCAAAATGGTTAGATCAAGCAGTAAAAAAAGCAGTCAAAGAATTCTGGAGAGTTAAGGCAATTCTTTATCGTACGAATGATTTTAGATCAGAGGAATCTGGCCGATTGCCTTTCTTTCCTTCATCATTCGACTTCAGCGGTTCGATATTCGATATTCAAATGGAGGATAAAGACAGGAAAACAAACTGAGGGGAAAATAGGCGTGCACCCTAGAGCCAGTTGCCTTGCTCTAGGATGGATAGGGGAAGTAACTGGAGCACAGGAAGTTGCTCCAATCAACTCAGACTAGTATTGGAAAGTATTGAGATCTTCCAATATGTCTTTCTTGGCATTCGCAGGCTGAACCTTGCTGAACTCATTCTCGACCAATGGGTCCAGGTTCATAGCCTGAGGTACATGGCAAGTAGTACAGTTGTATCGTTCGTTGTTGATACCTTCTTCTACTTTGGCAAATCCTTGAACTTCATGCAGCTGTCCGCTTGTAGTATTCTCACGAGTTACCATTTTGATCACAGCCTTGATCTTGTGGCTGTTAGAAACACCGGGAGTCTCCTCATCACCTTCTTCGTGGCAATCCAGGCAGTCTTCACCTGTAGCAGTATCCTCAACTTTGTGAGGAACTAGAGGTGGAGCATCATAGAAGGAGCGAGCGAATTTTTCGTTGCCTTCTCCTGGTTCTGTTTCATTGTACTGTGGAGCTTCCAAAATAGGAGTTTCCGCGAACACACTTTCTGTTCGTAAAGAGATTTCGTTCTCACCTACCGCAGGTTGCTCACCATCAGTAGTGTTACTGGAGCTACAGCTCATCAGGGTTGTACTGATGATCAAACTTGCTCCAATGAGAACCCATTTATTTGTACGCATCATCTTACCTCGATAATATTTTTGTGAATTCCGTACTTGGGATATTGGTTTATTTTTTTGTTCTGAATGAAAACTGAAAGCAATCTTCCGGGCAAACCGTCACGCAGCGACCACAGTTGGTACAATTTCCGGAACTGACCATGGATTCCTCTCCAATCCGTCGGAGATTCAAAACCTGTGGTTCCGGGCAAATACGATGACAATCCCCACATTTTGTACAAGGATCCTGATTGAACTGAATGCGGATCAAACTCATTTTTCCCGGAATGCTGTAAAAAGCACCCAAAGGACAGAGATGACCACACCAGCCTCCACGCTGACCAAAGAGGTCGAAAAGAAAAATCATAGCGGCTGCAACCCATCCTAACTTCATCCCGAAAATTAATTCTCGTTGCAACATCGAGATCGGGCTGATCCATTCAAAAGCAGCGACTCCCGTCAATGCGGAAAGAATCAGGGCTAAAGCTAAAATATAATAGCGAACCCGACGGCTGATTTGGATGGCACTAGGAATTTTGAGCCAATTTCGTAACTTCAAAGAGCTATCAGTGACGATATTCATCGGACAGACCCAGCTACAAAAACTACGTCCCCCCACCAGTGCATAAAATACCAGGATGATTCCCGCTCCCAATAAAGTTTCCGTGAACAAGCTATGTCCGGTAAACAAAATCTGCAGAGCCGCAAAGGGATCTGCCAGGGGAATAATCCCAAGAAATGTGGAAGAAGACAAATTTCCTTCCAGGATCTCCACACCGCCGACTTTCCAATCGAAATGTACACTCACATAAAAGAGCAAAAGAATCCCGATCTGTGAAATGCGACGACTGATCAGGAATCGATTGTTTTTCAACCAACTAATCATAGAGAGTCCCCATGTCATTCAAAGAGTCGAGCGCATTGTTCAGCATTTCATTGCTTTCCTGTTGCCTTTCCTCTTTAGTTTTCTCCGGACTAGAATCTTTGAAGTTACTGATTTTTGTTTTTTCCTTCCATCCCAGGCGATAGTTACTACCGAGTTTTCCTTGTGCTAATTTGTGCGGTAAAATACGAATTGCTGATTCTTCCAGAATGCAGACTTGTTCGCACATACCACAGCCCGTACAAACGTCGGAATGAACCACTGGCTCAAAGAAAGCATGCTTTCCCGTTCGTTCCTGCGGACGATAGTTAATTGTGAGCGCCTTATCGATTAAAGGACATTGGCGATAACAAACTTCGCAACGCAGTCCTTGGAAAGCAATGCAGGCTTCCTGGTCGATCAGCACAGCCAACCCCATACGGGAGTCATTGATCTCGATTTCTCGATCAAGGGCTCCTGTAGGACAAGAACGGGCACAGGGAACATCCTCGCACATGTAACAAGGAATCTCTCTCGCCGTAAAATGGGGTACGCCAATCTCACCATCCTCACCCACTTTCGTTAGAGAGAGGGTTTCGTAAGGACAGGCATCCACACACTGACCACACTTGATGCAAGTCGCCAGAAAATCCTTTTCCGGTAAAGCACCAGGTGGTCTCAATGCAAATGCATTTGCTTTGGACTCTACCAGCACATGACCCCAGAGCGCACCACCTACAATACTGGCGGTACTGACCTGACCCACGCGGATAAAAAAGTCCCTGCGAGAACTGGTTTTAGCCATAGAAAATTACGCTTTTGTGATGCGAACGGCGCATTTTTTATAATCAGTTTCCTTTGACAATGGACAAGTTTGATCCAAAGTTAACTTGTTGATCAACACGTGCTCGTCGAAGAAAGGAACAAAGATCAAGCCTTTTGGAGGTTGATTTCGTCCTTGTGTCTCGATACGGGCTTTAACGAAACCACGGATCGATTCAACTTTCACCAGGTCGTTACGCTTCAGTCCTCTCTTGGTCGCATCGGCTGGATGCAAATAAACCAGGGCATGAGGCACGGCTCGATAAAGCTCGGGAACTCGTCGAGTCATCGTACCGGAATGCCAATGCTCTAGCACACGTCCCGTACACAGCCACAGGTCATATTTATCATTTGGCCGTTCTGGAGGCGCACTGTAGGGGTGGAAGAAAATCTTGGCTTTACCATCAACAATCACGCCGTTTTCTTTCTTGGTAAACAGTTTGACTTTAGGCTTACTCTTATCCCAATCTTCCAGGTCACCAGTATAGATGGCCTTCTGCAGTGGTCCGTAGAAGTTAAATCCTTGTCCCGGCTTAACGTAGGGATCAAAACCTTCTCGGTAACGCCATTGAGTTTCCTTACCGTTGATTACAGGCCATCGCAGGCCACGTACTTTGTGGTAAGTATCGAAAGAAGCCAAATCATGACCATTACCCTTACCGAAGAGGCGGTACTCTTCCCAGATTGCTTTCTGAGCGAAGAAACCCATGTCTTCAGCAATATGGTTCTTATGACCGTTAGCCACTTCAGAGTTGGCATCGTACTTATATTTCTTGCCTTCATTTTCAAAGAGAACTTTGAAAAGAGTGTCTTCCGGGCTATAACCCATCTCCTTGGCACCAGGTAGTACGTCAGGTAAGGTATTGCCGTATTGCTCTTTCCACATCTTATCGAATTTTCCAACAGGCAGATTGATCTTGAAATCATACTTGCCCCAAACTTCTTTCAGCTGAAAGCGCTTGGAAAATTCCATTAGTTGCCAGAGATCACCCTTGGCTTCACCAGGAGGTGAAACTTGCTCTCGCCAATGCTGAGTTCGTCGCTCGGCATTACCATAAGCTCCCCACTTCTCATAAATCATGGCGGTGGGCAGAATTAGATCGGCCACTTTAGCGGAGATTGTTGGGTAAGGATCAGAACAAACGATGAATGCATCTTGCTCACGAGCCGCTTCGATCCAGCCGTTGATATTGGCATAAGTCTGGAAAGGATTGGCTACCATAGTCCAATGGAAACCCAGCTTACCAGCTTGCAGGTCACGCATCATCTTCACAGCATGGGCACCAGGCTGTGGATTCAGGGTACCTGTAGGCAACTTCCAAATTTTCTCTGTCTTAGCTCGATGAGGAGCCACGAAAACCAACTTATCAGCAGGCAGACGATGAGAGAAAACTCCAACCTCACGAGCCGTACCACAAGCGGAAGGCTGACCAGTCAGAGAGAAGGCACCGTTACCAGGTGTGGATTGCTTACCCATGAGTAGATGGACAGCATAAGCCAGCTCGTTCACCCATGTTCCACGAGTGTGCTGATTCATACCCATAGTCCAGAAGGAAACGACTTTACGTGACTGCTCACCATAAAGCTCAGCCAACTCAACCAGCTTTGCCTTGAACTCTTCCAGATCTTCGTCCTCGTCTCCCTTAGCCAATTTGGCAACGAAATCGAGTGTGTAAGGCTCCAGAGCTTTGGTATAATCCTCTTGACTGATAGCCCATTGATACAATAGCCCAACAGGCTTTTGTGCCCAAGGCTTGCCAGCCATTTCGGGCATGCCCATGCCAATGGCTTCTTCTTCAGTCAGAATGACTTCTTTCTCTCGCTTATCAGTCTTTGGCAGACCATAACCGATGTTATTTGGACTTGTAGCGAAAACTGTGTGCTTCTTAACGAAATCCCAATTGACGTAATCTTTATCAATCAAATACTTAGCGATAAAATTGAAAATCGCGATATCTGTACTAGGCTTGAAAATGATTTCAGTATCAGCCAGGTCACAACTTCGATGTCGGTAAGTAGATAGAACTATAATTTTGGTTCTGTCAGGGCTGGTCAACTTACGGTCAGTGACACGAGACCATAAGATGGGGTGCATTTCCGCCATGTTGGAACCCCAAAGAATCATCGTATCGGTGACCTCAATGTCATCATAACATCCTGGGGGCTCATCCATACCGAAGACACGATAGAAACCAACTACAGCTGACGCCATACAGTGACGAGCGTTGGGATCAATCGTATTGGAGCGGAAACCAGCTTTCCACAACTTGGCTGCGGCATAGCCTTCATCAATGGTGTACTGTCCAGAACCGAAGAGAGCGAGGCCAGTAGGGCCTTTTTCTTTCAGTGTTTTTTTAGCTTTTTCAGCCATGATTTCGAAAGCTTCATCCCAGGATACAGGAGTGAACTTACCTTTCTTGTCAAACTTGCCGTTGGTCTTTCGCAGCAGGGGCTGAGTCAAACGATCCTTACCGTAAAGGATCTTGGCGTTAAAATAGCCCTTCACACAGTTTAAGCCACGATTAACCGGACTCTGAGGGTCACCTTTCACGGAAACAATTTTTCCGTCTTTGGTAGCTACCTGGATTCCACAACCTGTTCCACAGAATCGACAGACAGATTTATCCCATTTCCAGCCTTCGCCTTGTCCTGCATAATCCAGCAGTGCGGCGTCAGCTTCTTTCGGCAAATTCATCCCCACGGCAGCAGCAGCGGAAGCAGCTACAGATGCCTTGAGGAAACTTCTTCGCTTCATGTTCACTTTCCTCTCCCTAAAATAATTTCGGAATTTTTTGAACTGAAGGGACTAGGTCCCTAAAAATAGACAACAGAGTTGCCATTAAAGCTATAAGAGCTTTAGAAACTAGAAATCAGACAGCCCTTTCATGGACTGATAGACTCCCGGTGCTTTTTGATCCATATCGTTATTATCGAGATACTGTGGAATATGCTCGGGATCCGCTTGATGTGTAGCGTCCCACATTCCCTGCATTTCATCTTCAAAACAATACTGAATCATGGTGGCGGAAATAGCGTGAGGCATGGCTTTCAGCGCTTTGATGCGCGCCAGGTCCTCTTCAGTATTCTCACCTTCAACAATTACAATCATCCGACCGTCTTCTTCTACATGATGTACTTCAGCCCAAGGCAGTGCATTGAGGCTTTCTTGAAAAGGAAGTAGGTGCTCCGGAGGAGTGCAAACTAAAATTGCGGAAATATTCATAAACTTTTTCCAGTAGAATTGTGCCGGTTATCGGTTATTGTAAGGGGCGCACAAATATGCGGGCGTCATTCCCACTGCTCAACAGCGTGTTGGGATTAATAAAATGAAGGGTATTGATAAAAGCAGTGTGTCCCGTTAAACGTTGTTCTAACTTGCGAGTGGACAAGTTAAAAATCCCGATTTCAAAGTTGGGCAAATGGAAGGCTATTTTTTCCTTCCCATTCCAGGCCACGGAATTGATGTAAAAATCACTGTAATAGAGCTGGGTCGGTTTGCCCCTTTTTAGATTCCAGAGCAGTAACTTTTTATCCTTGGAGCCGGAAAGTACCTGGTCATTACCGACAAAAGTGACTCCATAAACCGTATCGCGGTGGCCATCTAATTCTTGAACCAGGGTCCCTGTTTCTGTGTTGATGATTTTGATGGTAGAAGCGGCTGTTGTGACCGCCATCAGACTGCGATCTGGAGAAAGCTGAATGTTGTTCACGGGATCCATCTCTACCTGAACCCGATAAATTTCTTTTTCCTGTTGGATGTCAATCAGCCGAACCGTGCCATCGATTAATCCCAGGAGAATGCGATTTTCATCTAAAAATCTCACTACTAATACATTCTCAATTCCAGGGATGGCTTGTTTTTTGATTAGTCGTGGAGGATTAGTCGAAAAGAGCATGATTTGCCCCAGGGAATTTCCCGCAGCGAGTGTTTGTCGGCTGGGAGAAAGTGCGAGGCTAAAGATAGTGGGAGGAAAGCTATCCTCATCCATAGGGGGGAGACTGATTAGGTCTGGTTCAGCTTGATTGGTTTTCAAATTAAACTGATTGATCTTTCCCGTCTGGGTCGCGGCAAAAATGCGAACTCCATCGGTGACGGACTCTAAAATCATATGATCCGCACGAAAGCGAACCCCTTCATCGCCAAAGGCGCTAGCTGTCCAGAACAGGTAGAATGATAAGATCAGTAGCACTGGAAATTTTTTGAACTTCCAGTTTGTTTTAAACCAGCTTTGCATGAAGATTTTGCTCTGAGTTTTCAAAAATCAGAAAAATCAGGCCCTCCTTTGAAAAAATTCTCCAAACTCTATTTTGAATGTGGATAAATTTGACTACCAAAAATTACAATAAAAATTGAAATTTTAACCTTAATTTTAACCTTAATTTCACTTTCTTTTTATCGAAAATCCCTTAATTATTCAGTATTTGTCAACTGCAAAAAAAAAAGGCTAGCAGAGTTTGTTGACCTTAACTGGGACCAAATTTGACCCGTTTCAATAATCAATTATATCAGCATAATAAGGCAGTGCTTACCTTGCTTACTAATTCTAATAAAAACTATATTTTATGGTTTTTTTGAAAGAAGTAAAGGTCTTTTAAGGAGGCTTTAATTCTTATATAAAAAACATAAAAAATATAAAAATAATTCATCTTTTATCTGAAAAAAAGTTTAAATTATACACAACAATGCTGTTCAAACATTCTTTTTCAGATTGAGACTTGGTGAAGGGTGGTAGGTCACTCTGAATGAGTAGGAGGCAAAGGTTAAATATAATATTAAAGGGATAAAATAGGGCATTCCTTGATTTAAAATGTCGTTTTATCTAAAACCATATATTTAAGGAACAACTTAGTCGAAACTGATTTTCTTTTACCCCGGTCCGCCGGATACCCAGAAACTATTTTGGGAAGGGATTCGACCGTGATTGAAGCATTCAATGGATTTAGAAATGAGTCATAATATGTTACCCCACTATCAATCTCTCGCTCTTTTTACGGACCTCTATCAATTAACCATGGGGTATGGGTATTGGAAATTAGGGAATGCAGGGCAGGAAGCTATTTTCACTTTGAATATTCGGGATAATCCTTTTGAAGGGGGCTATACCGTTTGTGCTGGCTTGGGACCCATGATTGAGGCCTTAAAGAACTTTCGCTTTGAAGAAGATGATATTACCTATTTGGCCAGCTTACGGGGACAGGATGAGATTCCTCTCTTCCCCCAGGATTATTTAGATTATCTAGGGCAGCTGGAGTTGACTTGTGACATTGATGCGGTTCCGGAAGGCACTGTGGTTTTCCCCCATGAACCTTTGGTTCGGGTGCAAGGACCGATTTTAGAATGCCAAATTCTAGAGACACTGCTTTTAAATATCATTAATTTTAGCTCTTTAATCGCGACCAAGGCTTCCAGAATATGCTGGGCTGCCAAGGGAGAACCGGTCTTGGAGTTTGGCGCACGACGAGCTCAGGGAATTGACGGTGGGTTATCCGCAAGTCGAGCTGCTTATATCGGTGGTTGCACGGGAACGAGTAATCTACTAGCGGGTAAATATTACGGAATTCCCGTGAAGGGGACCCACGCTCACAGCTGGGTGATGAGTTTTGATTCAGAAGCGGAAGCCTTTCAGGAATACGCTGATTGTATGCCTCAGAATTGTGTATTCCTGGTTGATACCTATAATACAGTGGAAGGAGTGCGTCAGGCGATTATTGTGGCGCAAAAGATGAAAAAGAAGGGACAAAAACCAATTGGGATCCGCCTGGACTCGGGAGATCTGGCTTATTTGAGTATTATAGCACGTAAAATGTTGGATAAAGCCGGATTGCAAGAAATGTCTATTGTGGGCAGCAATGATTTGGACGAGTTTATCATTCGCTCTTTGAAAGGACAGAAGTGTAAAGTTACCGTTTGGGGAGTGGGCACGAATTTGGTCACAGCTGCTGGACAGTCTGCCTTAGGGGGTGTTTATAAGATGACGGCTATTAAAAAGGAGGGGCAATGGTTCCCTAAAATTAAACTCTCCGAACAAAGTGTAAAAATCAATACTCCTGGAAAATTGCAGCTACGGCGTTTTTTCCGAAAAAATGGCATGGTGATCGCAGATGCGATCTATGATGAACATCAGCTGAATGAAAAGCCCAGTTGGAAAATTTTTGATCCTAAAGATCCTCTTCGTAGCCGTAAAATACAGAATTATCATCACTACCAAGATTTGTTGGTTCCCATTTTGAGGCAAGGAAAAGTTGTGTATGATACTCCTGATGTCCATAGTGTTCGCAGCTATAGCCTGGAGCAAAAGGAAAAATTTCATGCGGGAGTAAAACGTTTTGTACACCCTCATTCTTATCCTGCAGGGTTAGAAGAAAGTCTTCATCAGAAAAAAGTTGATTTGATTACGCAATTACGGGATGCCAGCTTGCAAACTTAGGAATGAGCCTATAGCATCCAGGAGTATTGCGCAGCAGTATTGCTCAAATTTTCCCAAAGTAACGTCGGATCTTTTGCAACAGCCATGTCAAAGTTTGAGAAAGTTTATTGTGTCATCAAGCAGTCGGAGCTGGATTTCTATCATGCGACGGAAGCCAGTGCCAAAAAATTTCCCCGCTTAGGAAAAGCAACCCAGGATCAGATTCAGCTCAGTCATGATAACCAGGTTCAATTTATTGAAACATTTGAGAATCTTGCTCTGGAACTCGGATTGCAAATCCGCTTTGCGCGAGAAAGAGAAATGGATCAAATTCATCCTGGTAGCAATGATTTGGTGATCAGTTGCGGTGGAGATGGTACCTTTTTGACTTGTGCTCAGAAGTACCAGACTTCCATTCTCTTGGGCATGAATTCCGATTATAAGCCCAAAGCAGGGCCTGGTAGCTTCGGAGCATTGACCTCGACCAATCGCACGACTTTGAAGAAAAATCTGCTTCGTCTCTTGGAAGGAGATTACTTCATTGATCACTGGAACCGTCTGCAGGTTACGATTAACGGAAAAGCCATCGACCGTTATGCCGTCAATGATATTTACTTCGGACAAAAAATTGCTTACCAAACTTGTGATATCACCGTGATTCAATCAGAGATCGAGCAAGACTTTAATTGCTCGGGATTACTTTGCTGTACCGGTATGGGCAGCCACGCCTGGTATTACAATGCGGGAGGCAGTCCCTTCAGTAATGAATTGGATGCTTTTGGATTTAGTGCTCTGTTCCCCAACTTGAAACGAACGATGAAATATTCATCGGGTATCGTTTCCAGTCGGCATGAGCTCACCATGATTCCTCAGGGAGATAATTACATTCTCTCCTTTGACTCGAAACTTGATGTGATTGAAACAGAGTTAGGCGATAAAATCAGAGTTTCTCTAGCGCCCAAACCAGTACGAGTGGTTTCTTTTGAGCAGGAAAAATAACTTTTCTAAATGCTTGAGTTCGCATTATCTTAGGAATTAAGGCTGATTGATCAGTACTTTAGTACGTCTGCGTTTTTTTAGGTCCCATATCAAAACTAAACGGATAAAACCATGCAAGCCCCACTGAAAATTATTTCCGGTACCTCTCACCCAAGCTTCACTCAAGAGATTTGCGAGCATTTGTCGACTGAAGTTTCGGATATTGAAACTATTGTGTTCAGCAATCAGAACATGTTAGTTCGTATCCTGGAGAATGTGAGGGAGGCTGATATCTTTGTGGTGCAGACCTCATGCCCACCAGTGAGTGATAATATCATGGAGACCTTCTTGTTATTGGATGCACTCAAGCATTCTTCCGCCGCAAGAGTCACCGCTGTACTGCCTTACTTCCCTTACGTGAGATCTGATAAGAAAGATCAGCCTCGAATTTCCATTGCAGCCAGATTGATGGCAAACTTGCTGCAAACAGCCGGGGCTCAAAAGTTCCTGACCATGGATCTGCACTCACCACAGATTCAAGGGTTTTTCGATGTACCTGTGGATCAGTTACTAGCGACGGATGTTATCTGTGACTATTATAAGTCACAAAATCTAGAAAATTTTGTGCTGGTTGCAGCGGATGTAGGGGAATCCAAAGCTTTAGGACGTTATGCCAATCGACTCAATCTGCCCATGGCGATTATTGACAAGCGTCGAATCGGTAATACGGATACGGTAGTCCCTACTCATTTGATTGGTGATGTGGCCGGTAAGCATGCACTGTTGATTGATGATGAAGTGGCGTCAGCGGGAACTCTTTGTAAGGCAGCGGAATTTTTGAAGAGAAAAGGCGCGCTAACCGTGAATGCGGCGGCGGTACATCCCGTGCTCAGTGGCAATGCTTTGGAACGGATTACTGAGAGTGCATTGGATGAGTTGATTGTGACCAATACTCTGCCTGTTGCTGATAAAGCAGCTCAATGTCCTAAGATTAAAGTTCTCTCAGTCGCACCACTCTTTGCCAGTGCGATCCAACGCATCCATAGTGGTGAATCGATCAGTGTTTTATTCTAAGTGAAATAGCAGCAAGGGGACTCTCGCGTCTTAACGCGGGAATGTCTGCTAACTGTGGATACCTTGCTCAGCTTACGCATCATGCAGGCTGAGCAGCGTATTCATTTTATCGTTTCATTTGTACCAGATCCGCAGAAATCTCATCCGCAGTGGTTACCGTTTTGGCATTCGCCTGGAAAGAACGTTGCAATTCAATCATTTTTACGAATTCATTACTAAGTTCCACATTGGAGCGCTCCAAAGATTTGGAACGAACCACACCGATACCACTCTTGCCGGGATCGTCATGAATGGCTACGCCTGATCCCATAGTTTCCTTATACATGTTCTCCCCGACAATCTCTAATTGCTCACTGGCTTTAAAGTTTGCGAGTGCCATCCGTCCCAAGGCACGGACGTTGCCCGAGCTAAAGGCACCTTCGATGGTACCATCGGAACGAATGAAAACATTCTCAATAGTTCCGGCGATCTGACCATCAGCCGTAGCGGTGATGACTTTATAATCCGTGGCGAATTGAGTTAATCCATCCAATCCTGTCCTGGTATCGAAGGGATCTTCCGGATTACTGCCTTTGCCAAGGCTAATCCCAATAATCTGATCTCCTCCAGACCCCTTAAAGTTGACTGACACTTGATTCGTCGCGTCTGCGTCTTTTGGCTTCCGACTCATCTGTACCGGACCGGGAGGTGTATTTGGTGGTGATCCTGCGGGTGGAGGTAATTGCTCGATCACACCGGCATAGTCTTTGGCCAAACGTCCATCATTGGTGAATTCGATGAAACCACCGCCCAAGGCCTTTTTCAAGGTGGGGTTACCTCCCTCTAAGTCCTCCCCAGGGGATAATACGATCCATTGCCAATTATTTGTGATTGCCGTACCCGGAATCGGCTGCTGAGTCTGTGGATTTATTTGGGGTGGCTGATCCGGGATTTTACGAAAGGCCACTGTCAGAGGATGCTTGTTACCCTTACTATCGTAGGTGGTCACGGCAGTGGAAAAATTATACATGTCTGAGGTGACATTCTCATAATCGACCTCGACTTTGGGGGTCACAGCGTTGGAATCCAGGTTAGCTGCTATGTTGATTCCAGTTCCCACCTTGACACCGTTGCCTGTCGCAATCGGAGGATCTACCTGATCAAGAATATTTACTGCTTTGATATTACCAATGCTTTGTAGTGTATCCGGGTCCACGTCACGTACCTGGACTTTTCTCCCACTTTGGGTCGCTAAGAATCCATCTTTATCATAGGAAAAATTACCGGCACGAGTGTAGAAAGACTTGCCGAATTTATCTTTAACGGTAAAGAAACCTTTCCCATCAATGGCAACGTCCGTCTCTAACTCTGTGATTTCTAAGGAACCTTGAGTTTGAATGTTTTGAATATTACCGATCTGTACACCTTGACCAATATTGGTTCCCTGTTGTGTGGAGGTCGCCAATAGGTCCTGAAAATTGGCTCGATTATATTTGAAGCCGACCGTATTCACATTAGCAATATTACTACCGGTTATGGTCATCGCATCGGTGTAAGTTTTAACCCCACTAGCGCCACTGTATAATGCACTGATCATGAGCAAATCTCCTGATAATATTCAGCCCTTCCTGGGCATTGTCTCTTTGGGAGAAGAGCCTTGGCCTTCCCCAAAATTATGGATAACATCCTTGTTTCTTAGGGATTAGCCCTCGGTGGGATGCTTAAGCATGCCTTTTGGTTGTAAATTCCTAATCATCGATAAAGGATTGGTCTTACCGAATAACTGCTGAGATGCCGTGTCTACAGCTTTGATAGCGGAAAGTGGTAAACTTCTCCCTTTGATATTCATCCAGGGTACACCTTGGCGGTACTCTAAGTTGGTCACACGTCCGCTGCTGTAAGGATCGATGTTTTTTGAGGTACCATCGGGGAATGTCGCTAACAGTCTAATATTGTAATTTCCATCACCCATCATGGTGCCTTCTCGATTTTTACCATCCCAAAGGAATTGATGCCTTCCCGAGCCTAGAAGTCCCAACTGTTCTGTTGTGATGGGAGAGCCGTCCTTGCCTTCGACAGTCACTCGTAAGTCCGTCACTTCTTTGTCGAGTGTAAAATAGACCGGTTTGCCTGCACCATGACTCACTTCAACATAGGGTTGATCGATTTTGACATCTTTATTGAGAAACTGCAGGGCTTGCATGCGTGTCGATTCAGATTGTTTGGAATTCAGGGTCTTCAACTCGGTATGGATGTTTTCCAACTGTTCCATGCTGCCCATTTGCGCTAACTGAGACATCATCGCACCACTATCCATAGGCGACATGGGATCCTGATTGCTGAGCTGAGTCATGAAAAGGTTTAGAAACTCCCTCTTTCCCAATTCCCCATTATCCTGATTAGACTTGCTGGCTTTGTTTCGTAATGAACTTTGGGCCTGTTGCAAGGCATTATTTGTATTGATACTCATGCCACCCCTTGAAGAGAAATTACGCAATAATATTTAAGCCACCTGCAGCTTGCCTATGGGTAGCGGAAGAAATGGGAGCCCTTTCAGTGCTTTGCTCCCGATCAATTTGGTTGGTAGATGCATAACTAGTACCGGATTGAGAAAAATCTTGTTGATTTTTTCCATCAGCGAAGGAAAAGGCGGTGGGTTGCTCTCCTTCGTCATTCACCAGAATAGAGAAATCTTCTATTTCCAGGCCTTGTTCTTCCATGCCTTTCTGTAATTCTGTGAGCTGGCTTTCCAAGGCTTCTTTGGCCTCTTTACTTTCCACTCGCAACTCCGCTACCAGTTTGCCCGTCTCTTCATTCTTTCTGAGTGTCAGTTCCAGTTTCCCTAAATGTAGTGGGGACAAACTCATCACCATCTCATTCTTTTCAGCGGATAGCATAATCTTTACCTTTCCCAATACTTTCGGCATCTCTATCTCTTCTGCCGTTGGTGCGTTTGCAGCGGTTGTTTTGCTTGTAAACTCACCTTTGCTAGCATCTTTGATGATGTTCTCAGTATTACCCACTGAGTTTTGATTTTGATTGGTAGCAAGATTATTTTTTGCTTTACTGCCTAATAGCGCTTCAAAGGATGATTTTGGGGTTGTACCACTCATTTGCTGCTGCAGTGATGGAGTCTTAGCTAAGGAATCACCCGATTTAACCTCTGCCATATTGGCAGCTTGAGCTTTCTGTGTATTGGATTCACGCATCAGCTGTGAGAGGGAAAGTTGGTGATTTTTTCGCCCCCACTGATTTTGAGATGCATCCTGCTGTGAGAAAGGTTTTTGATCCAGATCATAGTTTTTCATACTCTTTTCATCCTTGCGGTTCACCAAATCCGCAAAGCTGTTTTTTGCCTGTTGAGTCCCTTCCTCTTCCTGAAGGCCGGGATTTGCTAAGTCTGTCTTTTCCGTATTGACTCGCTCTTTGACCAACTCAGTGTAAGCACGCCCTTTTTGCACAAACTTCGTTTGCTGAGCCAGTTGGAGATTTTCCTCAACATCTATTTTGTTCAAATGATCTCCTTGCTGTAGATCTTCCAGAGCAAGGGATTCATTTTGACTATTTTTCAACAAACCTTGCTGTAACATGGTCAAGGCCAGGTTATCCTGTGTTACATCCTGACTTTTTATCTTTCTCTCTCGGTTTTTTTCAGATTCTTGCTGATCAATGCGTTCCTTTTCAGATTGCATATCTCGGCTAGGTTTGAGTTCCATTTCCTGGTCAGCCTGGCTCAATTGGCTTTCGAACAGTTGTTGGCGTGATAAGTCAAACTCCATGGCGGTGCTGCTGGTGTTTGTTATCTGGTTTGCAGTATTGCTAACTTGATTGATATTCATAGAAACTCCTTCCACCTGGATATTTGCTGCGCTCAACGTTCATGAAATTAGATTATTCTTTGGTCTCATCTCGATTACTTTTAAATCGGGTTACTCTCTCTGTAATTTCTACTGCGACTTCTGGATTCAATAACTGCATGACAGCCGAGGCTTTTCTGGGATTCATTCTCAAGAGGAGATGAGTGGCTGTCTGCCGGTCCATGCGATTGAAAAAGACGGCGGTATTTTCCGGTGCCATGGTTTCGTAATAGCGAACCATTTTAGAAATATCCCGCTCATCCATTTCTTTACGAGTTTTTCGCTCCGTTTCTACTCTGGCCGCCAAGCCACGCATTTGATCCAGTTTTTGCTCAATTTGCTGGGAGAGGTTTTTGAGTTCATTGGCTTTTTTTTGATGTAAGGCCTCCCTCTTTTTCAACTCCTCTTCCCGCTTTTTGAGTGCTATCAGTATTTTTAATTCTGATTCTGAGAAGCTACGGGGCCTATTCTCCTCAGTTACCTGGGCACTGGACTCCTCTTCAAAGGTGCCCGGTTTGATTTTATTGACCCATTCTTTAGCTTTTGCCATGCCATAGACGTTGGCCTGACCCAGGGTAAGGCATAGTAAACAAAGGAGAATGATTTTTCTTCCAGGGATTTGCATGAGTATAGACCAGGATCAAATTCTTTTTTGTATAAATAGGCTGGAGGCAACTTCATCCATGAAGTGCTGCTCCTGTTTGGCAAGTTTTTCCCAATAGCGTTTTTTTTCCCTTTCCTTCAGGATTTCCATCGTCTTTTTGGCTTTACTAGCGGCCAGCAACAGTTGCTGCTTTTCAGCTACTTTTTCCTTTGCTGTGGTGAGTTCCTGATTGGAAAGGGTCAGATCTTTTTTCATCTTTTCTTTGAATGTACTCGCGAATTTCATTTGGTTAATGGTAAATTTCCCCGACTGTTTGGCTTGGTTTAACTGTTGGTCAGAATCCGTTACTTTGGACTCCATTTCATTGATGTTATTTTGAATTTTTCTTTCGACAGCTACCTTGTCGGCCAACTCTTTCATCTTTATTTTCTCTTCCCGAGCTCGAACATCAAGAGCTGTTTCTAAGGAAAACCGAAACATAATTCCTCCTGCTAGTGACTCAAATAATAAACCTGCTTGCTCTGTTAAAGAAGGGCTTCCAGCAAAAACTTCAGGGAATAAATTCAAGAGACATGCCTATTCGCCTAAAAAATAATCAGTCTAAAAAAATCTTAGGATTTTTTGCTGGAAAATAACCGCTATATCATTGAAAAAATAATAATTTTGTAAAGATAAGCGGAGTGCCTCTTGACATGATCTATCTAGGCAAAGTAGATTTTCCGTTACTCGGAATTTATTTTTTAGACCATCCGGTCGCATCCTTAAAAATTCAAGGAGTATCCGGTTGCAGTACAAATTGTATCAATCAGTTCTTTCCTAATATTAAGGAGTTATAATGGCCAGAGAATTTATTTTTACTTCTGAATCCGTTACAGAAGGTCATCCTGATAAAATGGCAGATCAAATTTCCGATGCGATCCTGGATGCCATGCTCAAAGAAGACCCTGCTAGTCGGGTTGCTTGTGAGACAATGATTACTACGGGACTGGTAGTCCTTGCCGGTGAAATCACATCAAAAAGCAATGTTGATTTCCAACGAGTAGTACGAGATACAATCAAGAAAATTGGTTATGATGATTCTCGTAAGGGCTTCGATTATAGTACTTGTTCTGTCATGGTTGCTTTGGATAAACAATCTCCTGATATCGCACAAGGTGTGAATACAGGTGAGGGTATGTATGAGGAACAGGGAGCCGGAGATCAGGGCTTGATGTTCGGTTATGCAACCAATGAAACAAAGGAACTGATGCCTATGGCGATTGCTTTGTCTCATCGACTGGCTTTTAAAATGTCAGAAGTGAGAAAAAGTGGTGAACTGGGATATCTGCGACCTGATGGCAAGACTCAAGTTTCTGTACTCTACCGTGATAACAAGCCAGTTAAAGTGACGGCTGTGGTGATGAGTAGCCAGCATGATGAAGAGGTGACACATGAGCAAATCCAAAAAGATTTGATCGAAAAGGTTGGAAAAACCGTCATTCCCGCTGAATTGCTGGATGAAGATACCAAGTGGTTGATCAATCCTACAGGACGTTTCGTGATTGGTGGTCCCATGGGTGATTGTGGTCTGACAGGCCGAAAAATCATCGTAGATACTTACGGTGGTATGGGCCGACATGGTGGAGGCGCTTTCTCTGGAAAAGATCCTTCTAAAGTCGATCGTTCCGCAGCTTATGCCGCTCGCTATGTTGCGAAGAATATCGTAGCCGCAGGCGTAGCTGATGAGTGTGAGGTTCAACTGGCTTACGCTATTGGTTTCCCTAAGCCCGTATCGATCAATATCAATACTTTTGGTACGGCTAAGGTCAACGAGGAAAAGCTGGAAGAAGTGGTTGCCAAGCTCTTTCCCCTGACTCCTTCCTGGATCATTGAAACATTGAATCTGAAGCGTCCTATTTATGCACAGACTGCTGCTTATGGACACTTTGGTCGTGATGGCGAAGATTTCACTTGGGAAAAGACGGACCGCATTGAGGAAATCAGAGCAGCTTTGGGCCTGTAAAGAGTAAGATCTAAGTTTTTGGGAGCCTGTGATGTAGAGTGCTCCCAATACTCCATTCTTGTACACTGCACAAGGAACCTGATGGTTGAAAAAGAACTGACGATTATTAATAAATTAGGTTTGCATGTTCGTGCCGCATCACAATTAGTGAAAATGGCGTCGGATTTTGATGGCGAGGTAACCATCGCTTGCAACGGGCAGAGCGCCGATGCTCAGTCCATCATGGAAGTTTTGATGTTGGCTGCTACGATTGATACGGAAGTGGTTTTGTCCGCCTCAGGAGACAGTGAAGAAGAAGAACAGGAAATCATTGATAGCCTCAGTGTTTTGATCAATAATCGCTTCAATGAACAGGAGTAGTTTTGGTACAGTTTTCAATTGATGGCAAAACAAAAATTTACGGAATTATTGGTCAACCTGTCAGTCATTCCTTCTCACCTGGAATGCACACACAGGCCTTTCAGCAGTTAGGTCTCAATGCCGTTTACCTCCCCTTTCCTCTACAAGAAAATCAACTTCCTCAACTCTTCAATGCCTTTTCCCTCACAGGTGTGCAGGGATTTAATGTCACCGTGCCCTATAAGGAAAAAATTATCCCTTATCTGGATCAGGTCAGCAAGGAAGCGCAGCTTTTAGGCTCGGTCAATACAGTGATGAGGACGGCTGAGGGCTGGTGGGGAACCAGTACGGATGGAGCAGGTTTTGTGCGCTCTCTTCAGGAAGAAAAATTTGTGATTCCAAAGGCTAAGGTTTTATTGTTGGGAGCCGGTGGTTCCGCCAAAGCGGTAGCTCTCGCCTTGGTTGAGGCAGGCATTCACTCCTTGCATATTATGAATCGGACTGCAGCCAAAGCTCAATTATTGACGGATCTTTGTCGACAGGAGAATCCCGCCTTGGAAACATCAGTCAATCCTGCGGTGATTGAGGCTTATGATCTTCTGGTCAACTGCACGAGTATTGGTATGGAGGATGCTTCTTGCCCCGCCTCGGATGAACTCATCCAAAAAAGTAGATTCATAATTGATATTATTTACAATCCTGTTAAGACCACACTGCTACACAAAGCGGAAAAATTCAATATTGCTCATTGTAATGGCTTGGGGATGCTTTTGCATCAGGGAGTTGCTGCCTTTGAAATCTGGACGAAACAAAGGGCACCAGTTGAAGTAATGAAGAAAAGTCTACTACACTCATTAAGACTCGCTTAAGCCCCTATTCCCCCTCGACTCTTCCCAGGGGAATGCCTAACCACCCTGAATAAAAAGAGAAACTCATGTTGCTCAAGCTCTTGCGCCCTTCTGGCTTTAAAATCTCCTTTTTGATTACCTCAGCTTTTGCTTGTTTATTTCTCTGGAATTACCTGAATGTTGGTACGGGCAGTTTTTTGGGGCTCTTAGATAAAAAGATCATTGATTTTATCCTTAACTCCAGGGGAGCGGTTTTGCAGACAACGGAGATTGTTATTGCCGATATTGATACCAAGTCGGTTGACAAGTATGGTCGCTGGCCCTGGGGAAGGGATATTATGGCGGATCTGTTGCGGGAATTGGAAGTCCATTACCAAGTCAAAGTTTTCGGTTATGATGTTCTCTTCTCAGAACAAGATCCTAATGATGTGACTGCGGAAAAGGTACTGCGCCGCTTCTATGACAAGGCGAGCAGGATTAAAAAAGGAGATGCTGAGTTTAGAAAGCACCTGAAAGATATTCGCTATAATCTCTCTTCGGAAATGAATAATGATGCTCGCTTTGGTGCGGAATTAAGCAAATGGGATAATATTGTTCAAGGCTATATTATGTTCGGATCGGGGGAAAGGGTTCAACACCTGAGCTCCGAGCAGCTGGATGCTGCTGCTGCTCTGATTGAGAATTCAGAGATTACGATTATTCAGGGATCTAATCATCTCACTTATGCCCCTATTTTTGAGGCGGCTGCTATTGAGCCGAATATAGCCGCACTCACTAGCCCCAATGCGTTGAGTGGTTTTTTTAACACTGTTCCTGATCCGGAGGATGGTACGATTCGTCGTGTCCATTTGGTGTGGAAATACAAGGATAAATATCTCCCTTCCCTGGATTTGCAAGTTTTACGTGTTTATTATGGCAAACCACCGATTCGTATGAAGGTCAATGAAGGAGGGATTGAAGCGATTTACCTGGGGGAAAAAGAGATCCTTACGAACAGTGATGGTTCTATTATGATTAACTATCAGGGACCTAGTTTTACGTTCCCCCATTACTCAGTCGCTGACATCATTGAACGGAAGATTCCGAAGCAGGCACTAAAGGGTAAAGTCGTTCTTCTGGGGGCTTCTGAAGTGGGTGTTTTTGACTTGCGGACGACACCTGTGGGTGTTGATTTTCCCGGAGTTGAGGTACATGCCAACCTGTTGGATAATATCCTCAAGGATGAATATTTCATCCGTTCGGATTTTGTAGAGTTCTTAACCTTGCTCTTAATCCTGTTTTTGGGATTGCTCATGGGCATCTTCTTACCACGGTTGAGTGCTCTGCCGGGGGTATTATTTGCCTTGATACTGCTCTCCTCCTACACGGGAGCTAACTATTGGTTCATGAAGGAGACAAATTCTTGGGCAAGCTTTGTTTATGTATTAGGGACAATCCTGTGCAATTGGTTTGCTATTATTTTATATCAATATTTTGGTGAGGAAAAAGATAAGCGTTTTATTAAAGGGGCTTTCCAGCAGTATATGTCTCCCGAGGTGATTGATCAGTTAGTTCAAGATCCCAGCCTCCTACAGCTGGGAGGTGAAAAAAAAGAATTGACGGCCTTTTTCTCGGATGTTCAAGGATTCTCGACTATCTCAGAGGCTTTGACTCCGGAAGAGTTGGTAGAGCTGCTCAATGAGTACCTGACGGCGATGACGGATATCATCATGAAGTACGGGGGAACAGTCGATAAGTTTGAGGGAGATGCGATCATTGCCTTTTTTGGTGCTCCTGTGAGCTATTCCGACCATGCTGAACGAGCTTGCCTGGCATCTCTGGAGATGCAGGAAAAACTGGTGGAAATGCGAAAGACATGGAGAGAAGAGGGGAGGCATGAATTGTATGTACGGATTGGCTTAAATACGGGGGAAATGGTGGTGGGAAATATGGGCTCCGCTTACCGGATGGATTATACCATGATGGGGGATGCTGTGAATTTGGCCGCCCGCTTAGAAGGTGTGAACAAAGAATATAAAACCTTCACGATGTTCAGCGAGTTCACTTACGCACAAGTGAAAGATAGAATTGCAGTGCGTGAGTTGGATATGATCCGGGTGGTGGGAAAGAATGAACCTGTTAGAATCTATGAGATTCTAGGTACCAAAGATAAAGTATCCCAGAATAACCGTGCTGCTTACCAGTATTTCCAAAAGGGATTGGACCTTTACCGTGCCCAAAATTGGCCGGAGTCCAGAAAACATTTCGCCCACTGCAATCGAATGTTAGAAGGTGACGGTGCCTCCCAAATCTTCTTCGATCGCTGCAAGGATTTTCAGATGAAACCACCGACCGGGGATTGGGACGGTGTATTTCAGATGACGAACAAATAAGCGCTTTCAATTGAGCTTATTCTTTAACAAAGGGGAAGCCGCCCTCTCGAAAATAAAAATAAGGGGTGAGTAGGATGTTTTGTTCTAAGCTCCGTAAATATTTCCTCTCTTCCGTGATATGACGTCGAAAAGCCCAGGCACCACCCAAGCGGCGTTGGTAAGCCTCCAGGTTACCAAAATCCAGGAAGATTCTTTGGTTTTCTTTATTGATGTATAACATCTGAGGAAGGAAATCGATGCTCTTCGTTGAACTTTTCACCTTGATCTGACTTTGGTCAAAATTCACGGAAAAACGTTTTCCACGAGAAGGAACCCAATAGTCACCAGGGTTGGCCTGAGTTAATAGTTCCAGGGGATAACGTTGCCTAACCGGGCTCAATGCCTGTTCTTCAAACTCCAAGCTACCCTTGACCTCGGTGAGAATAGGAGTCTTGAAGTCAATGAATTTATGAAAACTGCTGCCACCGAATCTAGAAAGACCGCCTTGTTGTCCCCGTCCTCCAGGACTTGTCGCGCCTCCACTAAAATTATTCACTAGCTTCACACCGATTGAGTTGACCGTGTAATACATGAGCAGACTCTGAGGTGGCTGATAGAGAATATCCTCTATACTAAATGTATAATCCTGATTGTTAATAGCTGCCACCAGACGTCTTGCGGGGTCTGCTGTGTTGAAGTGAATTTGCAGTTCCATTTCATCGGTCAGGGGGATCTGATTACGAAGAGATTGGAAATTGAAGCTGACCTTGCCTGCTAAAAGAATACGGAACCATTTTTTCTTCTCCTCCTGGATCTCCGATGAGTTTGGAGTTAAAGTGTGGGCTTGTTCCAGTTTACGAAAAGCTAAGGGATATTTTTTTTCCTTTAGGAAGCGCTGATAGCGCTTCATCAAATCATCCGAGGTTTGTCGGGCCGTTCGATTGTAAGCATCCCGAAACTCTAAATCATCGGGGGATTGGCTATAGGCTCGATGGTATTCGATATTCGCCTCTTCAAACCGTCCCTTCTGCTCTAATTGTTGGCCCTGGTAATAGTTATAATTACAGCCGCTCAAAAACACGATGGTGGCCAGAGAAAACCAGTGGAGGTATTTTCCTATATTTCTTTGAAAAAAACGCTGCAACATTACGTACCTTTAACGTTGAAAAATGGCAGATATCTGAAAAAAGAACCTACAATTCTTGTGAGTGAGAATGTGGGTTATGGTCTTGGAGAGAATGGGTCAAATCCCTGCATCTTTTGATAGGCTGCGGCGGCTTGCTTGAGTTCGTTCTTTAAGATGCCTCCTTGATAGTGGGCAGCTGCCTCTAATGAGGAGGACGAGAAAAGCCAAGGGTTGATTGCTGCCAAGCGAAGCAAGGCTTCTTTACCACTACCCGTACTGAATCCTCGAGCTAAGGCTAATAGTAGATAGGCCAGGTCATTTTGTGCATCTAAGGCAATAGCCTCTTCTGCGGTCTTTTCCACCCAGTCTAACTGTTTCGTTTTTAAATAAAATAATTCTGCTAATAAGGCCCTGAGGCCAGCATGTCGGGGATGCTCTCGTACAGCCCCTCGTAACAGCTCTTCCGCTTGCTTCTGAAGTTTCAGCCTTGCCCTGCCTGATCGGTTCATCGATAGAATTAGGATCCCTTCGATCAGATCTGATAGATGATCTGGAATTTGCTGTAGTTCCGGATAATTAAGAGTGAGATCTAAAAGCTCCACTTCGTCAGGTAACTCTCGGCCTTCCAGCAGTTGCCTGCGCAAACGAAAGGCTTTTTCTGTCCACGAATTCCCATAAGCAATAGAGGATAACTCCGGGCTGCTGAAAGTAGGAGAAATCCACAATCCAATCTTTTTTGTCAACCTATCGATTACCAAATCCAGGTCAGCTTCACTGAAACTGGCGCTAAACTCCTGTTCTTGAAGAGGCGAATCTGCAGTGCGGCGCACATACAAGTTTAAGCGACCATAGCGCAAAACCTTTTGAAAAGAACCGGTGATGAGGATACTAAGTTGGGGAGAGGTAGCTTTTAGGGCCCTTCGGGAGTGAAAGTTCCAGTCCCTTTGTTGGTGTAGGCCTGCTTCAACTCTTGCTCGAATATAGTAACTAAGCCACGTGCTTCCTTCATGGTTTCGCTGATTGGTGAGCGGATACACACCAATCAGCTCATCACCAAAAGTCAGAGATGGGAGGAAAATAGCTTGTACTAGCAGAAAAACAATCAGGGCCGTTTTTTTTTAAGCTTCATCCAGTTTTTGGTTGATGGCGTTATTCTTAAGCAAAGGGAGAAGTGCTGACTTCAGCGTCTTCAACGAGTGTCTCTTCCTGTTTTTCTTCTTCTACTACTTCGTCTACTGGGGCCAAGTCCTGGAAAATTGACTGGAGCTTATCTTCAGTTTGCTTCTTCTCGTCCTCTAATTGCTTCTTCTCGTCTTCTAACTCAAGAACCCGCATTTCCAATTGTTCGATCTTTTGGACGGCACTTTTTACTTTTGATTCAATTTGTTGGATTATATCCATAGCTTACCTCATGGTTACGATGAAATTAACTGGTCTGAATGAAAAATTATTCCCTTGATAACTTGAGCACAAGGGAATCGCAAGTTTTTCCTGCACTAGATATTAATATTCAGTGCTTGAATCATGGAACTATTGTACTCAACCTCTGCTTGTTTGAGTCTTTCCTGAACCAAAGCATTGAGCAGAACCTGTGCTTTTTGTTCTCGTAATTGTTGTTTCAGCTTCTGCAGTTCCTCTTCATCCTTTTTAGTAGAGCTGATTTGCTTCTTGCTCAAGTAAACAAGGAAGCGCTGTCCACTCGCGGCAAAGGATTGGGTTTCTCCCTTTTTCATCTTGTAGATACTAGTCTGGAAGCGTTTGACATCCCTGACACTACCAACTTGTGGGTCCGTCAGTTTGAAGGTCAAATCCTGAGGTGTAATTTTCAAGGTTGTGGCCAACTGTTCGAAAGCTTCTTTGGAGCTGGCTTGAGCTTGGTATTCGCTTAATTTTTCATCGGCTTTTTGAGCCATGGCTTCCCTTTCAGCAAAGGCTTTGGCCTCATCCTTAATTGTTTCAAAGGCTTTTGTTTTAGCAGGAATGACCTCGCTCACTTGGTAAACCAAAGTGCCTTTGTCTCCGTTGACAACAAAGTTACCTTTATCATTCTCTTTTTTACCCTTCATCTCTGTGTAGAGTTGATAAGAGTAACCGAGGCTTTCTAGTTGTGTCCCGTCATCGAAGGCTTTCGTTGTGATCACTTCCTTATCTACACCCTGAGCTGTAGCTTCCAAAGATTGAGTCTCAAGTGCTTTCAAGAGCTTGTTCACCTTATTTTTTAAGCGGCGTTCTGCTTTTTTAGCGGTAATACCTTTAATGATCTCGCTACGAACTGATTCCATAGGCTGTTCTTGGGCCTGTCTCGTATCCTGCAGTTGCACAATGTGATAACCGAAGGTACTGAGGAAAGGTGGGGCAATTTCCCCTTTTTCCATGCCTCTGACAGCATTTTCGTATTCGGGAACAAAGGTTCCTTTCTCAGCCCATCCTAGTTCTCCCCCTTGGACAGCGGAGCCTGGATCATTGGAGATGCTTTTGGCTAAAGCTGCAAATAGACTGCTATTCGCTTTGATCTGTTCGTAAGCCGCTTGAGCCATCTGCTTGGCCTCTTGCATCGCTTCGGCGTTCTTGTCCCGTGGTGTTGTGATTAAAATATGACGAGACTTAAAAGCTTCTTTAGTTGTGAATTCCTTTTTCTTGTTCTTGGCGTAGTACTTTTCGATCTCACGATCTCGGACCTTCACCTGGCCTTGAACATCTTCTCGACTCAGGAGGAAATACTGAATGCGGTACTGTTCTTTTTGTTTGAACTGATTAGGGTTTGCACCATAATATTCTTCGATTTGTGTGTCTGTCAGGGAGATATCCTTGGCAAACATCTCGGGGCGTATCTCAATCAGGCGAATATCCATCTCAGTCTGGTATTTATCAAATTCCTTTTTTAACCAGCTCTGGCTAATCGTAGCACCAGCTTCCAGGAAGGTTTGGTACTTACTGGAAAGTAGGGAATTCCTTAGATCGAGTTCATAACTGATTTTATCCATTCGATTGCTTTTCAACAAAGTGGAATACTTTTCCGCATCGAAACGATTGTCAGTCTGGAAGGCCTGGTTGGCATAGATCTCGTTGGCTAGTTCCGCATCGGTCACGGTGAAGCCGTTATCTTTAGCGCTTTGAATCACGAGACTACTATTGATCAACCTTTGAACAACCTGTGCCGATACATTGGCCGCTTTCATGGCTTCATCAGCTTGATCTTGATACCTCTCTCGGTATCTTCTTTGTTCCTGCTCAAAAGCGTATCGGTAGTTTTCCAATTTAATGTCATGGCCATCTACGGTTGCGATGACATTGATTCCCTGATCCTGAAAGGAAGAAACTCCAAAGGAAAGCATGACTAGTGCGACAATACCCACGATGAACCGAATGAGTACGGATTGGACATTATCTCGAATGAAAGAAAGCATGTGCGTATACCTGAAATCTTTTGAAAGTTACAGAAAAAACGAGGACTTCTCCGGATGTCCTCGCATCAAACTAAAGTATCCAGTATCAGACCATAAAAAGAATGCTGCTCCTGGGGGGAGTCAAAAATCCATCCTAAATGGCTGAGGCATTGATTGCATAAAGCAATCTGCCAGGTAAAACCTTGAAACCAACTCCATTCGGAAGAGCTGCCACCCGTGGCAAAACACCCTTGCGCGTCCTGAAAACAGCCGATATGGAAAACTCTGCCCGCAGGATTTAGGAAGTTATGATCAAAGCCTCCTTGAACCTCAATCTTGTCTTTTGGCTTGACGATTTTATGGCTACAGACCTTACAGCGGAGATGATCCCCTTCGTCTTGTTCCCTTTCTTTGGCTGTGCCTTTTGCTTTGGTTCCTGATTTCTCTGTAGGAGAAATAAAAGCCAAGGGGGCAAGAGACGGAATCCTGGGAAAGAAGAAAAAACAATAAACTGATGGACCATTGAACGTCATAAGCAGACTCACTTTATCAATTATCCCCTATATTATAGTGGAGATTCTGGTTCAGAGGCATTCCTGTCTTTTGAATTCTACTCTTTGTTCCTGATTTGATAAAGTTGAGACTATTCGGTTTTTTTCTATCTCACCTGTTGTGTTGAGATAATTAGGCCATTATTTGCATGAAGATCGATTCTAGGCAAGCCCCAGCTCCAGGGAAGAGTATTTTATGACTATTTTCATAGAAAGTGCTCATTGCATTCCAAATTGTTATCCAACGTATTAAAAACTCTTATTTGTATTATTTAAAAATCTGACATAAGGTTTTCTTTCCTTTTAGGTGAAAATATAAAAGTGTTTTATTTTCATGAAAATATATAGATGCGGTCCTTCCCAGAATTTATTTTTTATGGATATAAGAGACCAAAATTTTTCTTTTACCTTAGATCTTGTTCTTTATTACTAATCCTGTTAGAGTCGCCCCGTTCGTTATTTTAAACGATATTTGATATTATAAATGTCGTTTTTACCTGTTCCAAAAATGGATTAACGAAACTGTGTTCTAATTGTTTTTTTCAATAAAAAAATAGCGTATCATTATAGAAAAGTTTATTGGAGAAAAAGAAGCTAGATGCCTATTTTACAAACCTTGAAGAGAGAAAAGGATGATTATTTCTCACTTCTAGTGTCTTGTAGTTGGAATTCTTTTTTCAGAACAAGATTGAAGCTTTGTTTCAGATGATTTGCGGCTGATTAATGGCCGAAAATGGAACCTGCTTAGAAAGCGATTTGTTGAACTTATTGACCAAGGATCGAAAATGAAGAAGTGGCTAAGCCTGACAGTGACCCTATTTTTACTCAGTACCTTTAGCTTAACAGGCAGCGCGCTAGCGGAAGATGTAATCAGCACGATTTTAAAGCGAGGCACCTTGCTGGTAGGAATGGAAGCTGGATACATGCCTTTTGAAATGAGAAACAAACGTGGTAAGATTGTAGGCTTTGATGTGGACATCACCAGAGCATTAGCTAAGTCCATGGGCGTTAAAGTAGAATATATTAATACGAACTGGGATGGAATCATTCCCGCTCTGCAGACAAGGAAGTTTGATATGATCGCTTCTGGTATGACGGTCACACAGAGTCGAAACTTGAAAATCAACTTCCCTACTCCTTACATCACTGTAGGCCAGACGATTTTGGTACGGAAAGGACTGGAAGGAAAAATCAAGTCTTACAAAGATCTGAACAATCCTAAGTACACTGTAGCTTCCAAGCTGGGAACTACGGGTGAGCAAGCTGTGAAACGAATGATCCCACGAGCGAAATACCTGTCTTTTGAGACAGAGCAGGAAGGTTCTTTAGAAGCCATCAACGGCAAAATTGATGCTTTTGTTTATGACTTGCCTTTCAACGCCATCATGGCCAGCACAAAAGGAAAAGGACGAATCTTTCATATCGAAGAGCCTTTCACTTTTGAGCCTCTGGGATTCGCAATTCGAAGAAATGATCCTAATTTTCTGAACTTTCTGAATAACTTCATGCGTCAGATCAAAAATGACGGTACTTATGACCGCATTTACAAAAAGTGGCTTCAAAGTGCTAAGTGGCAGAAAAACGTCCAGTAATTGTTAATCAGTCAGACTCAAAATAAATTATGTTAAAGGACGTCAAAAAGAACTTAATCTGGTACATCGCTTTAGTTGCAGTCATTCTGGCTACAGCGTTTGGGGCGATGAAAATGACCGAGCGCATCAATTACGAATGGTACTGGGGACGAGTACCTCAGTATTTCGTTTTTTCCGGTGATGAGGATCAGTTTGCCGATGGTAACGGTGAAGCTGTGATCGAAGAGATTGATATGGATCAATCGAAAGTCATCCTGGAGTATGACAATGGGGAAAAGGACACCCTGATTCTACTCCAAGACAGCTTGATGATTGAAGATGGAGATTCTTTCAGTGAAGGGGATAAAATTGGTGCGATCCATGTGGTGAGAACAGGAATTCTGATAGAAGGCCTGATCACAACCTTGGAACTATCCCTCTACTCTGGAATCATAGCCTTGATCATCGGTCTCTTTATCGGTTTGGCCAGGGTCTCAAAAAATCCTTTATTTCGTGGATTGGCGAGTATCTATGTAGAAGTCATTCGTGGAACACCTCTACTGGTACAGATTTTCATTTTCTACTTTTTTGTAGGAACAGTGTTGGACTTCAGCCGGTTTACGGCAGGAACTCTGGCATTGGCGATCTTTGCCGGTGCCTATGTGGGAGAAATTATTCGTGCCGGTATTCAGGCAGTGGATAAGGGACAAATGGAAGCGGCTCGCTCCCTGGGCATGAACTATATGGAAGCGATGATTCATATCATCATGCCACAGGCGTTGAAGCGGGTTCTTCCTCCTTTGGCGGGACAGTTCATCTCTTTGATTAAGGATTCTTCTCTGGTTTCGGTTATCGCTATCACCGACCTGACAAAGGCCGGACGTGAAGTGATCACCTCAACTTTTGCAACCTTTGAAATCTGGTTTACCATTGCAGGAATGTACCTTGTATTGACATTCACTTTGTCTATGATAATCCGCTACATTGAAAGGAGATTTTCCGTCAGTGATTGATATTAAAGATATTTGCAAGACCTTCTACGTCGGCGAAACGGTCATCAAAGCGGTGGATCACGCCTCTTATCATGTAGATCAAGGGGATGTGGTGGTGATCATCGGTCCTTCCGGTTCAGGGAAATCTTCTTTCCTGCGTTGTTTGAATATGCTGGAAGAAATTGATTCCGGAAAAATCGTGATTGATGGCGTTGATCTGACGGATAAAAAGACCAATATCAATAAGATCCGCGCGGAAGTCGGCATGGTTTTTCAGTCCTTTAACCTCTTTCCTCATAAGTCGGTTTTAGAAAATGTGATGCTGGCACAAAAAATTGTGCGCAAGCGTAGTAAAACCGAAGCTAAAGAAATTGGTATGAAGTTGTTGGTTAAAGTAGGCATTGAAGAGAAAGCTGATGCCTATCCCAACCAATTATCAGGGGGACAGAAGCAGAGAGTGGCTATTGCCCGAGCTTTGGCCATGAACCCCAAAGTGATGCTTTTTGATGAACCTACTTCGGCACTGGATCCGGAAATGGTAGGTGAAGTCTTGGATGTGATGAAGTCTCTAGCTCGTGAAGGCATGACCATGGTGGTCGTGACTCATGAAATGGGTTTCGCCAGGGAAGTTGCGGATAAAGTGATCATGATGGATGCCGGACAAATCTTGGAAGTTGGTGATCCAGAGCATTTTTTCACCAACCCAACCCACAAAAGAACTCAGGCCTTCCTTTCTCAAATTATCTAAAGAGTCTGCACTCCTTTCTCCTTCTCACATGCCTTGTGTGAGAAGGAGGATTAATGCCCAAAAGATTGCAATAAGTCGAGAAAAGCTTGGGACGCATTGGACTGAGTTCGGCTCTTCTGGTAGATGCAGCCGATTTGTCGACTGAATTGAATATCTTTGATCTCCAAAATCTTCAATTGTTGATCAATAACTCTCCTTGGTAGTACCCCCCAACCAAAGCCCGCAGTCACTAAAACCTTAATAGCTTCAATATAATCCGTATTCCCTGTGACCTTTAGCTCCAAATTCTGCTCCTCAAAAAATTTATTGATGATTTTCCTGGTGAATGTGGTTTCCCCCGGAAGCACGGCCCTATATTGACTCAAATCTTCCATTTTAGGATTTGCCAATTGGGCTAGAGGGTGGTCAGCAGAAGTAGCGAAATCTAGTGCTTCTAACCAAAGAGGGGTGAAACAGATTTGAGGACTGAGCTTGGCGGGAGAGGTGATAATCGCCAAGTCCAACTTACCTTGCAGAACACTTGCATATGCGCTCTCTGAGGACATAAAATCAAAATGCAAGGTGACATCCGTAAAGGAATGAATGAACTCATGTAGAATTTGAGGTAGATGATATAAACCAATATGTTGGGTAGTTGCAACGGTCAAATGCCCCGCAACATTGCCCGACAGGTTTTGCAAGGTACGAAGGGCATTATCCGCTTCCCCTATAATACGGTAAGCATGGGGCAAGAGTGTTTTACCTGCTTCCGTTAAATAAATTTTTCTCCCTATGCGATCAAACAATCGCTTTCCCAGATGTGTCTCCAGAGTTGCAATCCGTTTGCTCACAGCGGGTTGAGTCAGGTGTAACTTTTCCGCGGCTAAGGAAAATGAATTGAGTTCAGCTGCGGTGACCAGCGCTTGTAGGGATTCCAGATTCATGACTACTTTTCAGCTCAGTGGTTGTAGGTTTTTCTGTGTCATTCCGAGCGAAATAAGATCTCTTGTTGAGATGATCAAATGCCGCTCATGAGTTCAGTTGGTTATGAGAACTTCCAACTCTCGAATTTTTAGTGGAGTGCTTTTAAAAAGAAATTGGGCTTGGTGGTTCATTGCAAATTATTATCCATCCTTTGTAAAGGTGTGATTTTTGTTATCTAACTGTGCCAAATCGACTGGTGCATTCCGAATGGTTATCTATTGTATTAAAAATTCTCATTAGTGTTATTTGAAAGGTTAAAGTAGAGTATTTCCAAACTCACCTCTTATGATGATTATCTGTCCTGTCAAATTCACTTTTTGCCTGGTAAAGCAATGTCAAGTTCTTCAATACAAAATGCGAATGCTATCTTAATGGTTCGACCTTGGGATTTTAAATACAACGAACAAACTGCTGGGGACAATGAATTCCAGCAACGTCCCGGAATAGAGTTACAAGACAAAGTTCATCAATTAGTAATGAATGAATTTGCGCTGATGGAGCAATCTCTTCGTCGAGAAGGAGTAAAGGTCTTGGTTTTAGAAAAAAACCATACACTACTGGAAACTCCAGATGCGGTATTCCCTAATAATTGGTTTTCCACTGGCGCTGATGGCAGTGTATTGGTCTATCCGATGTTAGCTGAGAACCGCAACCAGGAGCGGCGGATTGAAGACGTAGAGCAATTACTGGTGGAGCATGATTTTCAGATTCGAAATCTACTTTATATCGGACGCCCCAACGAACCTAAGTGGATTCTTGAAGGTACTGGTGCGATGATCATTGATCATCGAAGAGGACAAGTTTTTGCTGCCCGCTCCGAAAGGTGTCATGAACGACAGTTTGAAAATTTCATCACTACAAGGGGCTATGAGCAAGGCTTCTTGTTCGATACCTTGGGGTCTAGTGGAAAGCCTATCTATCATACAAATGTAATGATGAGTATTGGTGATGGATTTGCCGTGATTTGTTCCGAGTGTTTTGCTGATAAAGCAGAACTAAAGCAAGTATTGGATAACTTATCAGAGGATCGGGAGATCATTGAAATTTCTATCTCTCAAATGGAACAACAGTTTTGTGGAAATATTCTGCAAATTAGGAATGAAAAGGGTGAGCCCTTGATTGCCATGTCTCGCAGTGCTTTTGAGGGATTTACCAGCCGACAGAAAGATATCTTGGAAAAACAAGGGAAAATATTGGCAATGGATGTTAATACTATTGAAATTATTGGTGGTGGTAGTGTGCGCTGTATGATGGCAGAGATTTTCTTGCCTTCAGATTCCATATAGTTATCCTATGCATTAAAAATGCTTATTTGTATTACTTGAAGAGCTCACGTAAAATACTTAAAGAAAAAGCAAACAGGCTCCCCGCTGATTTTGAGGGGATAAATTATATATAAAAAATATTACAGAGAGTAGTTTTATGATGATTATCCGCCCTGCCGAATCTAAAGATTTGGATGCACTGAGTAATTTAGCCGAACGAGTTGGTGTTGGTTTTACATCCTTGCCCTCCGACCCTGATTTGATTGCATCAAAGATCGAACGTGCGGAGCAAGCCTTTTCCAGTGAAGCCAGCCCGGAAAAAAACTCAAGCTATCTTTTTATGCTGGAAGATACGGATACTGGGAAAATAGCTGGGATTTGTGGTATTGAATCTGCTCTTGGTTTGGAAGAACCCTGGTATAACTTCCGGATGGGGACTTTGGTTCATTCCTCTGTCAATCTGGGAGTCTTCGAGAAAAAGACAACCTTAAATTTGAGTAATGACCATACTGGCTATTCTGAGCTCTGTACTCTGTTTCTCGATAAAGATTACCGGCACAGTAAAAACGGAAGCTTGTTATCGAAGAGTCGTTTTATGTTCCTGGCTGCTTTCCCTGACCGCTTCCATGAGAGAGTTATAGCGGAAATGAGAGGTGTTTCCGATGAAGAGGGGAATTCTCCTTTCTGGGAAGGATTAGGTCGTCATTTTTTCAATATGGACTTTGCGAAGGCCGATTATCTTTCAGGATTAGGGAATAAAACTTTTATCGCTGAATTGATGCCGAAACTCCCGATTTATACCTCCTTATTGAGCAAAGAGACTCAAGAGGTGATAGGTAAGGTACACGCACAAACAATACCTGCATTGAAACTCCTGGAACACGAAGGCTTTTGCAACGAGGGGTATGTGGATATCTTCGATGGTGGGGCAACTATTGAAGCAAAGGTTGGGAGCATTCGGGCGGTCAAGGATTGCAATAGCTTCCAAGTAGCCATTGGTCCGGAAGTGGAAGAGGGGACTTTGTATTTGGTCAGCAACAAAAAGCTAAAGGAATTTCGCGCCTGCTTACTTCGTTTGAATAGCTTGCATGGCGATTCTGTGGCATTACCAGAGGAGATGGCAGCACAGTTAGGCATTGCTGAAGGGGATCAAGTTCAAGTCGTTCCGCTTTCTGCCCGATCATAGTATTCAAGATTAGATTGATGTCATGGGTATCTAGGATGATACCCATGATATGCCTCTAAGTCGGCAAAGCCGACCTCATTCGAGAGCTTAGAATGCAAAACCGATAGTGAGGTTAAGAACCCCTGGGAAAGAAGAAGCTTTGTTCAAAAAATCTCCAAATTCTGTCAAATCTTTTTCCGCATCAGCAGCATCTTGAGTGTTGCTAAAACCATTAGCAGTTATGGTTGCTGTAGAAGAAGAACTCAGCAGTGCCGACCCTAAGGCCCAATCAGCACCAAGCACTAGTCCCCAACCAAAGGACCATTGATTACCGATACCAATTGTGGCGACCGTAGCTTTAGCTTCCAAATCAGCTGTAGCTGATTCTGTCACTATAGTAAAACCGGATCTAACGCTTTTAGTGACTACAGCGCTAGCTTTCCAGTTACGTTGATGAACAGCAAACAAGATATTGAAAGAATTGCCCGTAAACCAACGAGCGTAAATTCCCTGGTTGCTAAAATCAGCAGAGGACTTAGTATCCCCATCATCCTGGTCCAAGGATTTAGAACCACTTTCGATTCCAAATAACCAACTATCTCCAAGGTAGAAACCGATTCCGACTGGAGGAGCTACCAAAGTGGGAATATGGATCCCAACAGGGGTGATTCCCAGAAAAATTGTTTTATCAGCCCTTACTTTCTGTGATTCCTGCGCCAAAGCAACATTATAGAACATTGCGCATATTGCTAAACATATGATTAAAATGCGTTTCATGAGTACCTCTTCTTTTGATCTAGATAATTTCTAAAGGTTTTATTGAAAAACCTTCAAAATAGTTGTAAAAAAGTTTAACTTTTTACAACTAACAACCTGCTTTGTATGGGAGAATTAGTTTCCTGTCAAATCAAGGGATGGGATAATATCTTTAAATAAATCATATAGTTAAATGACACAACACTGACCTTGATGGTTCACCAGAAATTTATTCTCCAATAGCATCAAACTTTTTCCAGTACTACAGATATTCCTTGTCCAACACCTACGCACATACTGCATAAGGCCCGTTTGCCACCAGTTCGTTGCAATTGGCGCACGGCGGAGATTATCAGGCGGGCTCCACTCATGCCTAAGGGGTGGCCCAGTGCGATGGCTCCACCTTGGGGATTGATCCGTGGATCATTATCGGCCAGTCCTAGCTCTCGGCTGCAAGCCAGAGCTTGGGCGGCGAAGGCCTCATTTAGCTCGATAATATCCATCTGATCCATACTGAGGTTGAGTCGCTTGAACAGTTTGTTCGTTGCGTTAACTGGACCGATTCCCATAATACGAGGTGCTACACCCGCCACATCCATACCCAAAACTCGGGCCTGTGGTTGAAGACCATAGCGTTTGATAGCTGCTTCCGATGCGAGGATTATAGCCGCCGCACCGTCATTGAGGCCGGAAGCATTTCCGGCAGTGACAGTAGATTCGCCACCAAAGATTGTTCTCAACTGAGATAGTTTCTCCAGGGACGTTTGACGGAGGTGCTCATCTTGATCCGCGATGAGAGCAGCGCCTCTGCGTTGGGGAATGGTCAC
>NVSR01000106.1 GCA_002401295.1 SAR324 cluster bacterium
AAAGCCTCTCTTATGTAACCCACCATAAGGTGTTCTCCAAAGCAGTAAGCCATGAACAAAAAGAGTTTGAAAAAGAAAAGCTTATCTCCATTGATGAAGCAAAAAAACTTAATAAAAAATATTTGAATGTAGTTATACACCTAGAAGACCCCATAGGTGAAGTAGAAGACCTTTATCACGATATGGAAAGCTCATTTTATAGAGCTTATGCCCATAACAAAGGTTTTATAGACAAGGTTAAAGAGCGTAATGCTTATGCCTACAGTGTTGCAAGCTTTGTGGATGACCTTTATCTTGATGGTGAAGAAAGAAAAAAGAATAAAACCCAGCATGAAAAGCTTCAAGAAGCCTACTATACCCTTGTTAAGGGTGTTAAGGAGGAATTTTTACCTTATATTACTAATCTATGTTCACAAAGAGGCTGGACGTGGAAAATTCAAACAAATGGACGTATGAAAAAACAAGGCAAACTCGTAAGACTTAATGGTTTTATAGAATATAATGTCGCGGTGAACTACATAGAAGAGGTAAAGTACTGCGCTTCTTCTTTACTGCTTCCCATAGACAAGTACCTTGTATTTAGAGATTACCAAAATGATTTTGAGGGCGCAAATGTTACTAAGCTAAAAGAAACATGTCGTGTTGACTTTAAAACAAATAATTATTATTGTTTAGCTAACAGTGTTGTTAAACACGCAACAGCAGAACATCCTGCAAAGAAGTATGACAAAAACCGAAATTATGGGAAGTACCGAGATAGTAGCATTGATATGATGGCGCTAACGGTGTTTAGTTTATATTTTAGTGGTAAGCATGATGGCATAGTCAATGCTAAAGGTTCAAAATATAAAGAAGCGATGGCCACCTTTCATTACACCTTGAAAAACCTCCAAGGACAACCTGAGTTTAATGAAAATACTCAAGATGATTTAAACAAAATACTTACTAATCATGCCTATAAAGACCTCTTTAAAAAAGGCACAAAAGATGCCAAAGATGATTTTATTCAAGATTATGAAGATTTAGACGTTGTGGCAAAGTTTTGTGCCTTTACATGGAAAGAAGATAAAACAAAACACTTAGATAAGTTTAAAACGCTTATTCCAAAAAAAGAGAGTTTTGAGTTTTATTATGAAAAAACTCAAAAACAACCTGTTGAACTTGCCATCCAACTACTGACTAAGCTAAAAAATACTGACTTAAAAGACCTTCTGTCAAAATATATGAAAATTACCAAAGAAGACAAAAGCCTAGATACAACGGACACACTCCTAAATATGGCTTATAGCCTCAGTGCAAGTAGGACTAAGTTTGACCTTGAGGCTACCCAAATCTCCGCCTTTAACACAGGTTCTGCTCTGGGTGAGTTTGTAAAAGAACTTTCGTTTAAACTGCAAGGACTTGAGACAAGCACCCATGAGAGCTTATATGAGAAGCCAATTTTTAAACTCTACCACGAGAACCTACATGCGCTTATAACACATGCCTTAGTAGAAGGAGAGTTTAATGCAGGTGATTTTACAAATAGAAAAGCCAATGCAAATAAACTTCTTACTGCCGTAGCCCCTGACACACAAAAGAAGTATGAAGAAGACTTAAAAGAGTTAAACGACGGAAACCTAGCAGACGATCTAAAAATAAAAACCGAACACGAACAGCTCTTTGAAAAACTAAAAGCCCTAGATGGGATAACAAGTCAGATACATGGGGCTGAGGAGAAAAAGAATGCTCCAGGAAGTAAAAAAACAGATCAAGCGTATACTAAGCTACGTAATACAAAATCGTATAAAACCTCTATCTCAGGTTTAAAAGGACTAAGTTTTTTCGTCACTCTGTTTAACACAGGAGAAGCCTTAAAAACCTTTAATAAACATGATTTAAAATCATTATTGGATGTAACTACGGGAATAAACTCACTCTCAAAAACCGTAGCCAATACAACAGCTAAAGGTCTTTCAAAAACAGCAAGAGCCACTCAAATGATAGAGTTTTTGTTTAAAGAAGAAGCCTTGCCTCAGAAGATGCTCGCAAAACTAGCGATACCGGCCATAGTGGTAGGAGCGTATTATCAAATAGAAGCCTTAGATGATGAGGACTATGACGCAATGATAGCGATATCAGCAAAGGCAGCCTTAGTTATCGCATTAGGCTTTGTAACGGGGATTGGTATTGCCTTAGTTGCTGCTATAGCCTTAGAATTGATATGGATGTATGTTTCAAGCTTCTTTATTGATACAAGAACCGAAGTTTTAGTAGAAAAGTCTTTGTTTTATCAAGGTTCTAAGCGTACGCCTTACATTTTAGAAAGCCTAAGCGTAGGTAATAAAACCTATGTTTTTGATGATAAACCTACAAAGATAAAAAAGATTGAAAGACTAGGTGGCCTCAAAGCCACAAGAGACTTTATCTACAATAATTATAAAGAGCATAAACAAGAGTTTCAAGCCGCAGTAAGTTATGAGTTCAGCTCAATTTTTAGAGCTTTGCAGAACATAGAGGTGAAAGTTTATAAGAAACCTACCTATTACACAAGTAGGGATATAAAACTAAACTTTAATGGTAACATTATGGTCAATAAAGATTATTATAAACAGATAAACAATGTTTATTTAATCCAAAATGACAATTATGAAGATAATGCTATTATAGATTACTCAACAACCGTAGATTTTAAAGAAGACGATGAGAACATGGGCAAGAAAAACAAGCTTATCAATATATTTACACCTTTTCAGCCAATAATCATGACTAAGCTATCTGAAGCGAGTAAAGATATTTATACAGTCTTAATAGACAGTGGTGCAACTTCGGTGAAATATAAACTTGATATCTCATACTATAAAGGGCGAACCTATTGGGTTAAGAACCAGCTGATAAGCGATTATAACTTTTATCTTGATGACCTTGTTTCCATGCCATTAACGAATGATGATATACAATTACTAAAGACTTAAGGACTAAATAATTATGACAAATATAATTAAAATACTTTTTTTATTGTTAGTACTTAATAGTCAAATGCTGTTTGCTGAAAGTAGTAGTGATAAGGCGGATAAGCTTTATAATCAAGCGCAAAGACTTTATTCGAATGCGAAATATAAAGAAGCTATCCCTTTGTATGAAAAATCTTATGAGCTTAAACCAAGTAAAGATATTCCTGCTAACACAGGAATATCTTATAAAAATATTGGAAACTATAAGAAGTCTATTTATTGGTACAAAGTAGGAATTAAAGTCTTTAATGATAAAAAATCTATTTTCAACCTTGGATTGCTTTACGAGGAAAAGTTATTGAATATAGACGAAGCAATAAAATGGTACAGAGAAGCCATCAATCAAAAAAACTTAGACGCTTACGATAATATCTCATTAATTTACCATGATATCCGAAAAGACAATCTAACGGCCTCTGCCTATTACCTTGCAACGATAGAAAAAAGCTACACAAAAAAGCAAATTTTAGATTTTTTAAAAAATGATTGGAAAATAGATGAAGCCACAATAAAAAAAGCCTACCACCTTCAAAAAACATTAGTGCCAAATCCTTATTATGATAAAGAATTTGAAGAGAAAATAGCAAAGAAAAAATCAGGACGAAGATAAATATTCGCAACTAAGTTTTGTGAATGAGCAAGTATCAAAAATATAATTTACAAGGAATCCCAATCCATACCCTAGAAACGAAACCTCGACTTTTTATACCCATTGTGTTGTTCAATATTTTTGCTCTTATTGGTTTGTATGCTTTATATGATTTTAAAGATGGACCAACGCTTTTTCTCGTAGGTGCTTTTTTAGGAGCACAGTTTTCTATGATGGAGCATGCAAGACTTCTAAAAGTAATGCCTTCTTTATTTAGTCGAATTCAAATGATTTTAACAACGAGCTTTGTCTTTTCAAGCATATCACTTATTGTGTACAACGTATTTCTATATATGAATAATATTTATTACAGAGAAGAGGTGTTTGGTAATTTAAGTACGACTGGATACTGGTTAATTATGTTTTCCATTCCTGTTATTTCTCTTATGTTTTTAACATTATTTTATACTATTGTCCTTAAAAAAGTGCTGTCTATAAAGGAAAACTCATTATCTAAACAGTCTGCGTTGAAAGGCTTTAAGACAAGTCAGAACAGAATATATATATTTAATTTTTTATTTTTTTATTTTATTTTCAAGGAAACTTTTACTGTTTTTTATGAGGGTATCTTTAAAATAGATGAAGGTCCTTACTTTTTTAATTTATTAATAATTGTCATTGCATTGCGTTTAGCAATACTTTTTGGGTCCGAACAAACGCAAGCTATTCCTAATAACAAGGAAGCGTTTAAACTTTTTAAAATAATTTCATTAATACTCGTTGTTTTTGCTGCACATAAAGAATCGCATCAATTGTTAGAACTGCTAGCAAATCCTCAAAATATTTGGATTCATGGGTATTATCAAATGCATCAGCCTCTTTGGATTGTTACACTAATGTTTTTGGGCATGCTTTTTAGTTATCTTTTTCTGGTGAGATTTAAAGATATGGTGATGTCGCCCCTTTCCTTTACCCCGTGTAAAAGTTTTAGCAAGGAAACTTGGGAGTTACTGAACTATGTCACTACTTTTTTAAGTATAACCTATCTCTTTAATATGGTATATTTCTTTATTTTATTTTATTTCGGGCCCTTTTTTAGTACTTTATATGATATTTTAGTCTCATCACAATGGATTTCACATATTAGCAATTTCATGCTAGCTTTTATTCTGGTTCAAAGTAAAATACTACCCGTTAAGATAACGAAATCTTTAGGGTATGTGCTTATTAGTATAATCATATTTTATGTGGTTTTTAATATTCATCAGTCAGGATTACCTCTCGTTATAGAAATGGAAAAACCTTTTCCCGATGATGGTTCGTTTTTACCTGTTATAAAAAAATAGAACAAGCCTATTTAGTCATTGATGGTAAAACGTTTGAAGCTAAGGAAATAAATTTTAAAGAGCATAAAGTAAAAGGAACAACCTGTATTATTAATTTATTAGGAAATTTTTATAAAATCCCTTCTGAACATTGGAAAAAAATGAGTGAGCATACTTTTCATCTTCTTTTAAGCAGTAATACTATTTCGGTAAAATACAGATTAGAAGTTAAGTACAGTTCTACACAAAAGGACTTTATTAATAATGTTATCCTGCTTCAATGGACACGAGAGCTTCATGTAAAAGATTTACATGAAAAGGCTTTAGATAAGGCAACCAATGCTTATGAACGAAAAGATTATGATGCAACTATAAAATATCTTATCAAGAAGAATCATCAAGTGAAGTTGCCTTAAATTTTGGTTTAGTGTATAAAAAAAATCAAGATTATCCAAATACAATTTATTGGTTGGAAACATCATTTAATCTGGGAAATATTGGTGCTGCAAACAGTTTGGCACTCCTATATCATGAAGAACTGTCTGATTCAAGAAAGCTATTCTTTGGTATAAAAAAGCTATTAGAGGCGGGTATGATAACGCAAGAAGAAACCTCGGCTTATTTTATCGTAGTTAAAAGGACGATTTAAACAGCGCTATCTATATGATGGGGATGATAGGATATCCCTACACTAAAGAAAGAGTCCTGAGTCTATTACGAAATGATTGGAAGATAGACGAAAAAATCCTAAAAAAAGCCTACCAACTCCAAAAAACCTTAGATATCCCCAAACACTATTATGACAAAGAATTTGAAGATAAAGTAGCAAAGAAAAAAACAGGCAGACGATAGAGATTAACAAAAATAAATCTGAATGAGAGCCTATTATCCAAAACGATGAATATGCTATTGTTGATTACACAGAAACAGTCAATTTCAAAGAAGAAGACGATGAGAACATGGGTAAGAAAAACAAGCTTATCAATATATTTACACCTTTTCAGCCAATAAGCATGACTAAGCTATCTGAAGCGAGTAAAGATATTTATACAGTCTTAATAGACAGTGGTGC
The DNA here is from genome assembly GCA_002401295.1 of SAR324 cluster bacterium. Classification (GTDB taxonomy): domain Bacteria; phylum SAR324; class SAR324; order XYD2-FULL-50-16; family XYD2-FULL-50-16. Next base: position 5,980 of record NVSR01000106.1, read on the forward strand.
AACTTCGGTGAAATATAAACTTGATATCTCATACTATAA
>NVSR01000107.1 GCA_002401295.1 SAR324 cluster bacterium
ATCACCGCCGTGAACAACGCCTTGATCCGTTTTAAGGGCACCGTCTTATTCACCTCTCATGATCATCAGTTCATTCAGACAGTAGCCACCCGTATCATCGATCTGCAGCCTGCAGGACTCGTGGATAAAGTGACTACCTACGATGAATATATGGCTTTGGAAGACTAAGGCCTTCTGTTCAAGATTACTTCCGGGTTCGTGCCAGAATCCGGAAGGTTGCCCCCCCTCCAATTTCGCTTTCCACTTCGATTTGCATTTTGAATTCCTGAATGATGCCATGGACAATGGACAAACCTAGCCCCGTCCCTTCGCCCACTTCCTTAGTCGTATAAAAGGGTTCCATGCAACGATCCCTGACTTCCGGACTCATGCCCATACCGTTATCGCTGACTTCAAAAATCACAGATTCCCGATCAGGATCAAAGTAGAGGCGCACACGAACCAGCTTTTGAAAAGCTATCCGGGATTCTTCACTATGTTTGAGGACCGCATATTTGGCATTGGAGAGAAAGTTAACCACCACCTGCTCGAATTTTTGGGGATTAACACTCACTTTGGGCAGACCATGATCCATCACGACTGTCAGTTGGATTTGGTGAATCCGAAATTGTTCTCGAAAAAAGGAAAGGGCCAAATTAATCGGTTCCGTCAAATGGATGGGCCTGCTGATATCATTAACTCGTGAAAAAAAGCGCACATTCTTGATAATCTTCGCGGCACGATGGACTTGAGTAATAATCGTTTCTACGCCATCAGCCTCATGACCAGAGGCACCACGTTTGTTAAAATAGGACTTCAAAGAATCGGCAATCAAGCGGATGATCGTGAGTGGTTGGTTAATTTCATGGGCCATTCCCGATGCCATTTCACCCAAGGCTGTCAAACGACCGGCGTGACTTAATTGTGCCTGTTGCTTCAATTTATCACGAGCCTCTTCCGCTCGTTTTTGGGCGGTAATATCCGTCAGGATGCCGATAAAGCCAATGATCTCTCCTTGATCATCCCGTTTGTAATTCCAGGCGACTTCAATATCAATCCACTTTCCACTGGGGACCAGCCCCTTAATAATGAAGGGGCTGGGATCGGGCCTCTCCTTCATTACGTATGTTTTGTACTTTTGTAGTTTTTCTTTCTCTGCCTCTGTGGCCAAAAGGTGACAGAAAGGCATCCCCACCAGTTCCTCATTTTTATACCCAAAAATTTGACTGATGACAGCATTGGCATAAGTAATCACCCCGGACAGATTCATTTCCTGTATGCCATAGGGAATCGTTTCGATTAAGGAACGGTACTGTTCTTTTTTTCGGTTCAGGTGGCGCTCAACCTGCTTATTCGCGGTAATATCCGTGATTGTACCCACATAATCCAGCACTCTGCCCAGAGGGTCGATATCCGCCATTATCCTGGCTAAAACCCAACTCACCTTACCATGAGGTTTCTGGATCCGTAATTCAGAGGAAAAGGGTTCTTTACGACGTTTGACCTCCACTAGAATCCGCCGATTAAAGAATCGATCACGGTCCTGAGGATGGATGGCCTGCAACCAACCAAGCCCTAAGGCCTCTTCCCCCTCCATCCCGGTAATTTCCCGCCAGCGTTTGTTCACAAAAACACACTCTCCCAGGCGATTGATTCTAAAGATTCCAACTGGGGAAACACGGGCTAGAGAGCGATATAAGCGCTCACTGGTATCTAATTTTTGCCAATCAGCCCGCCGAACCCGATCCGCTACTTTTCGTCCGTCCAACTCCAAACGTAGTTGCTGGTTGGTTTCAAATAATTTTTGTTTGTCATAATGAGATAAGAGCTGAACATACCCCCAGCAGTCTCGAATTTCTTTTTCCTGCTTTTTTCTTTGGGTAATATCCGTCAGGACCAATAAGACTTCTTTAACCTCAGAGCCTACAAACACAGGGCTCATTTGTATTTGAATAGTCACAGTGTCAAAGGTAGCAGCAGATAAGCTCTCAAAAACCACTGTTTTCCCTTGCTTGACCACCATTAAAAAATTTTCCCTGTAGATTGGCCGATTATATTCGCCAATGACCTCATGCAACTCTTTTCCAATTAAATCCTGAGCTTTCAATCCTTGAAAGAAACCATTAGCACACAGAACCCGGCCTATGAGATCCAGGACCAATACGTAATCCGAGGAGTTTGCTAAAAAAGTACTCCATCTAGCCTTAATCAGATCTTGAAGCTGGTGCCCCTCTTCTACTTTTGTGGATGCTGCATTCCCCAGAATATTCCCTAGGCGTCCCAATCTTTGTTTACTCACATAATCCGTGGCACCTTTTCGAATGCAATCCACAGCGGACTCTTCCTTTTGCAGATTCGACAAGACAACAATGGGTGTCTCCAAAGCCTGCTGTAGCCTCCATTTGAGGATCAAATCCAGAAAGTCAAAGTCAGTTAAAATCAGGTCATAAGGAGAGGTTATTTCCAGCTGTGTTAAAGCCTCTATGGATTGGATTCGTTGCAAATGAATGGAAACCTTTTGCGTCCCAATATAAGAGTGCACACTCCTAAAATCACTTTCCTTATCTTCAAGATATAAGACATTCAACGGGTTCATGATTTCGATCAGTATTTTTTGTGAGCAAAGAGTCCAAAGAGTAAAAGCAAAGAAACGAAAAATAGTACCCAGAAAATATCTGTAAATACCAGCTATTATTTACAATTCCTGCAAGCACTGATAGCAACTCCGTGATTTTGGTTCCGATAACTGTAATTTTGCTAAACAGGTTCATGGAACATATTTAGAGATGCGATGTTATGCATCACTTTTGCTCTGTTTGTTTTTGAACTGGTTTTTGTTTTATTTAGAAGCTTTTATACCAGTCAATTTTGTATAATGTTCGGATGTTAGGATTCATGTTGATTGCGCCACTTTTTATTGGAGCCAAATACTTGGGAACGCAAATCGCGCATAAAAAGTATAGTGAGCAGTGAACATTGAACAGTAAGTATTTGAATTAATTAGGACATTAATTTTAGACAAAATAAGTGGCCAAAGCAGAATATTTTTACTTTGAATTTCAACTAAAGGGTGATTTTGTGGGAAAGCTTCCTTTGATTTTTGGTTAGTGATTGACTTTAAGCCCTCTCTAAGGAATTCTATTTCGCTCTTGAGGGTTCTTCCTTGATGAATCCAGAAAACAGTTTGGACAGACTAAATATAATTTGAAATAATGAAACAGATGTTCGTTTTATTACCTATGACCCAATTTGATTCCATCAAATGAATGAAGCAATAAAAACAGAAATCACTCCGACTCCTAGTAATCAGATAAGGTTAATATCTGGAGATGCATTAGCTGAACTGAAAAAATTTCCAGATAACTATTTTCAGACCTGTATTACGAGTCCTCCCTATTGGGGATTAAGAGATTATGGTATCAAAGGACAAATTGGAGCTGAGTTATCGGTTGAGGAATACATTCAGAATATTCAGGTAGTGTTCCGTGAAGTATATAGAACATTGAAAGATGATGGGACTCTTTGGTTAAATATCGGAGACTCTTACACAAGTGGAGGCAGAACCTGGAGGGATGCTGATAAAAAAAATCCTGCTCGTGGAATGTCCTACCGTGCGCCAACCCCTGAAGGCTTAAAACCGAAGGATTTGATAGGAGTCCCCTGGAAACTAGCTTTTGCTTTACAGAAAGATGGGTGGTATTTGAGATCAGATATCATTTGGTACAAACCCAATTGTCAGCCGGAGTCAGTCAAAGATAGACCTACCCGTTCACATGAATATGTCTTTTTATTTAGTAAAAACGAGCGCTACTTCTATGACCATTTAGCGATTAAAGAACCTACAGAAGATGGCAAGCGCCTTCGAAATAAAAGAACAGTTTGGTCTGTAAACACAGAACCTTACAAGGGTGCCCATTTTGCAGTTTTCCCCCGAGAACTTGTAACACAGTGTTTATTAGCAGGAAGTAAAGAAAACACGGTTGTTCTTGATCCTTTTCTTGGATCAGGTACAGTTGCGCAAGTGTGTTTAGAAAACAACCGAAATTGCGTTGGAATCGAGTTAAATCCCGAGTTCTCGGATTTAGCAAAAAGTCGAGTTGCTCATGCAGAAAATCTGAATAATCAATTAAATATCGAGCAGTTCGTTAAATCATAGTGCTTTGAAAGCTCCAAGTTGCATGAACAATGCAGTGGTTCTTATCTATATTCTTGATTTGGAGCTTCCTTTCTCCTCCCCCATCAAAATAAAGTTGATATAGTAATTTTTGATTGGGTCCATAAACATCGCAATAACCTGGCTTAGGGAATTGTGTGCTGTTATGCATCATGCGAAACGTTCCTTTTTTTGCTTTTTGAAGTAGTTTTACCGGGATTTCAACTAACTCATAGCGATAACTATTTTCTTCATGTTGAAGGCAACGTAGATCAATGATTCTATTATAGCCTTTAAGGTGCTGAAAGAATTGTTCTCGTAGACCTATCAATTGTTCTTCCTGGTCTCCCCATTCTCCTTTTCCTAATTCCATAAACTTAGAAATATGAATTTTAAGCTCTTTTATATTTTTATCAGCCTGTGTTTTTAATGAAATTTTTTCCTTGTTAATTTCAATATCATACCCTGGATTTCCTTTTGGAGCTAATTTTGCTTGAACACCAGATAAATTGACAACTGTCTCTAATGCAAATTCAAATTTGTCTTTTGTAAAAGGTTGATGAGAAAAACAATGATGAATTCTCAAATAGTCTCCAAAATCCCGAACCATATTATCCCTTATTAGGTCTGACTCAGGATTTCTTTCCAGTGTCTGATAAGGACTCTGAAAAATATTTGCAAGGTTTTCTAGAAAATTGATCTGTGTCTCGGAGAGATTTTTTATAATACTCTGAAGTTTTTGGAATTTTGAGCTCATAATATTTATTTTTCATACAGATATCAAAATAAATTAGTTAATTTTTATTTTCGTATAAACAATAAATGCCAATAACTTAAAAGTAAAGCTATTGATAATATTTCTTTTCTATAATTCTTCATCAATCTGTCTAGTATTAGCCAATTTTCCCTCCTAAATATTTTATCCGGCATCTGCTTAACAAACTGAGGGGATATTTCAACTTTGAAAAGGGAACCCAATCTATATCGCTCTTTTGGATATTTAAAAAGAGAGTATGGGAGCTAAGTATTTTTATCTTTAACATCGAAAGCATTAAATTTCAAATAGTTGCCTTTCAATAATCATTTCGATTCCTTGTAAATATCTTAAAATACAGATAGTTAGATTGGCGCAACCCTATATCGCAGAAGTGTAGAGAGTGCCGCATTTCCTTAAAATATTTTGGCTCTGTTTTCTCACCTTCACAGACAATCAAAATAGAATCATACTTCGCAACTTTTTTTACCACTCCGTAACAGAGATTTTCAACTCCTCTCTTGTTTGTTTTTCCAAAATAATTTTCTGACCCCATTAATCCTCATCAATGATCGGAATAGCACCATAGCTACCACGAAGGTAATTATTTTTGATGGCCTCTCCCTTTCTGACACTGAACTTGGATAAGGGATATAATCTGGACTCGTTATTCCGATTTCTTTCAACAAACCAAAATTGATCTCTTCTGAAGTTTCCCTCCATCAAATTAACATTGTGCGTGGTAAAAATTAGCTGTGCACCCTTGGGATTCTGTGCATGAATTTTATGAATCAAAAAATTTAGAAGATGCTGGTGTAAGCTATTATCGAATTCATCAATAATGATAATTTTCCCTTCACTCAGAACATCCATCCAAATGCCTGAGAGTTCAAACATCTTCTTCGTTCCATCAGATTCTTGTTCAATACTAAATCTAACGGATTGCCCATCAGAAATTTCATGAATAAACTCAATACGACTAATTTCTTGACCTAGTAAAGCTTTTGAGAATTCCTGTGGCAAATCATTCGGAAGGTCTTCTTTTTGAACTTTTTTAATTTCTACCTGTATATCTTGGATTCCAAGATCCGCTTGTTGTAAAAAACTTAAT
>NVSR01000108.1 GCA_002401295.1 SAR324 cluster bacterium
TCCCAGAAGTTCGATGTATCCTGAGGGCAGGTATTTTCCTTCCTCTTGTTAATCTGATTAAGCAAGGAGACATCATGTGGGAATGGGGACTTTTTGAGATTTTTTTACCAATTGTTGGAATGATTGTCGCTTGTCTCGTGGCTTTTGTCGTTTCTGATTATGCCTGCAGGGATGAGGTGTACGGGCCCGTTGATTTGAGTGAAGATTTTGGCTTCAAGGCGCATGAGGAGTCAGTAAATTTCAAAGTCTGAGGAATCAGAGCGCAAGCCCCCGGACTCAGCTCTGGGGATGTTCAACTCAAACCTGCCGCATCCACAAGACAGCCTCATCAATCCAATTTCTAAGTTTGTTTTCCTTATATTTTCATCCAAAGCATTTACTTCTGTCTACTTTTCAGGTATTCCCAGATTTTAATCTAAGTGATCAGATGTTCATTCTTTCGGAGTCAATGATGACCAGCAATCATGAAGAGCATGCAAAAAGTTATCAGTTAGAGAAGCGTTTCTTCACCACCATGCTGGGTAAAATTCGTAGTGCCGCTTTAAAATATGAGGTACCTAACTTCATTGGGGCACATTGTGAGCAAGGCTTTTGCCTCTCTTATAGTCCTAATGGTTATTACGTACTCTCCATCCTGGATAAGGAAAAAGTGAATGTCCGTGGATTTCTCTGTCGGTTCAACCCCGATCTAGGCACTGTTTCCGATGAGGCCTGGTTACAGTCATTTGAAAAATCGGAACACAGCTATATGGATTATGCGAAAGGTGCGTTGAAAAGCCGAAAACTAGAGGAATTTCTCTTTGTTTTCATGCACTCCCCTTTCTCGGGTTACCAGTGGCAATGGGCGGGGCAGTTGGATAAGCGCATGGGTGGTATCAAGGGAGTGGCCGGCAGCAAACCGAAGTACGGCAGCTTAAAAACCAAAGCCATGAAGGTACCTGCAGCTTGGCATCCAGAGCTGAAGGCTTTATTGCAGTTTGTAGCAGATCACGATATCGATCTGGGGGACTTGCTGGAGTTTCTCCAGGCCGTACCTGAGGACTACCGGCAGAATCTTAAGGCCTTGTTGGAATTTGCACCTACTAGTCAACGACCCTCACCTTAGAGAATAAAATAGTCCCCACCGAAAAACGGTAGCGCCGTCCTACGTGGCGGCCTCACTGAGAAAAGAAAAACAATATAATTCAAACATTTAATGTTTTGAAATATTAACAGAAGGAGATACTTTTTTTCCCAAGCCCTCATGCTACTTTCCAGGAGTATAAGCTCTGGTTAAGGATATGATGGTTGAAAAATAATGTACATTGCAGCCTTAGTTGCGCAGCATTGGTCTCCTCTATTCTCACCTAAATCATTCACTCTTCCTTGAGCTGTTCCCAAAGTGTGAACTCTGTTCATGAGGCCGTTAGCCAATTCCGGTAGAGAATCCACCAATGGCCATAGAGTAATAAAGATGCCAGTAGGATGGCGCAAAGGCTCCGCCGTGCCCATCGTTGACAGGAATTGAATGATTGATGTTTTCATCATGAAAGAAGGGGATAGAATAATCTCTGTATTTTTTTTAATTATAACAGATAGATGTAGATGTTGCTCGTTTCAATTGTGTGTAATGTAGGGCTGTTCCTTATTGTTCCTTATTGTTCCTTATTGTTCCTTATTGTTTTTGATTTATTTATTTGTTGATCGATTCCTGTCAACGATGGGCACGGCGGAGCCTTTGCACCATCCTACRMAASAAAATCAACAGCAGCTAGTGGTACCTGTCCCGGCGTCAGTTGGTACTGTTTTTTCTGTGACAGGACCGCAATCAGGGAAGAGTCCGAAGTGAGTTTTGCCTTCACCAAAATATTCAAAGTGAGAGGCAAAGCGGGTCGCCGCGATCATGAGGTGACTGTTCCGACAAGCTAAAGCAGTTCGATTGGTTTCGAAATGATGATGGTCGTCCAGATCAAAGGCATGGGGAAATCCTGGAATCGAACCTTTATAGACCAGAGCTTGTCCATAATCTTCACAGGCATCTTCCAGCTCAGGGATTTTGAAGAGTCGATAGGTAATGGAATCAAAGCGTATGTGTCCAACCAGCTCTTCCACTTCTTGATTTTCTATAGTGATTTGTTTGGACTCAATCTCTCGGGGGTCATTGAAACCTGTTTTTCTTGCCAAACGGATGAAGTCATTTTGATAGAGAGCACCGCTCAGGCATTCACCGTATAAAACAGGATTTTTCACTAATTGAGGCTCAATCCTACGATCCGCATAAACATCACTAAAATAAAGTTCCCCGCCCGGTTTCAATACGCGGTAGATTTCACGCAAAACAGCCTCCTTGTCAGGAGAGAGATTGATCACACAGTTGGAGACCACCAAGTCGAAGTAATTATCTTCAAAACCCAATTCATCCAGTTTTTCGATGTATCCTTTTTTGAAGGTTACGTTTGGCTTTTCATAACCATAGAGCTGGGTATGATAATCGATATATTGATTGGCCACGGCCAATTGTTCATCCGTCATATCCACACCCACCACTTCTCCTTTCTCCCCAACTAATTGGGAGAGGATATAGACGTCTCTACCCGCACCGGATCCCAGGTCCAGAATTTTCAGACCATCCAACAGCGGGGGCAAGATTAAACCGCAACCATAATAACGGGCATTGACTTCCTCATGCACCCTGCCGATCAGATCTTTGACTTCCCGACTGGGTCCGTCAGCAGTGCAACAGGCATTCGTTTTCAGATCCGTTGATTGAGTCAAGACTTTACCATAGTATTCCTGAACTTCTTCACGTACTTTTTCCTGATTTGTCACGTCCATAGCTTATTGGCTCCAGTTTTTTTTAAACATCCTCTGAGGGATTATAGTTGAGTAAGGAGTAGGGGAATCCCATCCACAGTCTTCGCTATCCCCGATCATGGTTCAATAATTTCTTAGTAGGTACTTTTCCCAAAATATTACAACTATTTCGAGAATTTTGAATGCCATCCATTGAGAACAAAATAATGGGTCAATCATAAAGACGTCATTCTAAGCAATTCCATATTTTTTGTCGAAGCCAAACTCCTTAAATTGCGGAAGCCACCGGAGGCTCATGTGGGATAAGGTTATGTTCAACCCACTCTGAGGAATAGGGATTGAGTTTTGGCTAGCATTCTCTTAGGCTGTCCCATAAAACAGATGACAAATATTATGTATAGAAACACGAGAGTTCAATCTAAAAAGGTATGGAAATGATTCATTATAAGAGGACTACGTTTTGGTTGTCGCTGCTGGTTGTTCTATTTTTTTCAGCTTGTTCGGATAAGATCACTCAGTATGAGCGTCAGGAGGATAAGATCAAACCCTTGCAGACTACTGTAAAAACAGTGATTTTGCATGAGGATTATATCAAGGCAGAAAGGGAATCACAGACTATTAAAGATTTCATTATCAGAAGAATCGTTGAAAAAATAAGTATGAGTCCAAAATTTCACTTGGTTCATATTCAGAAAGGGGGTGCCCTACCGACTGAAAATGACTTCAAAGGTCAGATTATTCTGACTGGAAATATATGGACTCAATCAGGTCAGACTTCAGGCCGGGATATTGCTATAGTTCGTCGCACTGAGAGTGGAAAAACCTATAGTAGAAGTTGGGATGAGTTAGAACATCGTCGGTGGAAACAGAATGTACTGCAAACGGTGATTTCATTAAATTTTCTAGAAATCACGGACAAAACAAAACTGCTACGCGGGGTCATCACCTCTTCCAATGATAGACATTACCAGTTATCCAACAACAGTCGGAAGATCGAAGAAACCCAATCTTCCGATGTATTTAAAATTCCAGAGCTTTCACCGGGCCATATTGTGATTAGCGTGGACAGCAGATTAGATAACCTTGAAGTTGCGCTAGACAGCTTAGCATCCAAAGCCATCAATAAACTCTTTGAGTCTCTTTGAGTGGCCTTTTTTTATAAGGAAAAATTGACCTGATGGACTTTAAAAAACTGAGTTGGGAGAAGATATGGATATAAATTTAAAGAAGTATAGAAGATTAGTATTTTTTCTTTTAGTCACCTTGCTGGGCAGCTCCTGCTCAACCTCTTATCTGCAGTTCAATACTCCGAAGAGCGCAGAATCACGGTATGGTGGATTAAAAACCATTGCCATTAATAATGTGGTCCTGATCAAGGCAGAGGGCAAAAAAATGACCGATAATTTAGGGCGATGGTCGGTTCAAAACAAAAGGCTGGATGTTCAAGGAATAGAAAATTTAGTCAGAAAAGCATTGATTGCAAATCTCAGTAAATTTTCTGATTATCAGATCATTGATCTGCAAGATTTGAGAGACTACAATGGCGATTTTCAAACCTTACGTCCCCCATCTGGTGAAATTCTAAAACAAGCTGATTTTATGCTGGACCTCTCATTTGCGGTCAGTGCTCAAGAACAGAGTGGATCCTTCCATCAAGTGATGACATTTTCACAATCAGCTAGATCAAAACAAGGTCGCAAATGGATCACTACTCAAAATAGTAGCTATGAAAAAGTGATCCCTGCACCCTACAATAATTCCCATGTTGAACTGGTTTTCCTGGCGGAAGTGATTAAAATCAAAAACGGAGAAGCAAAAGTCCTAAAAAACTTCAATGGAGAGGTACAAAATAATCGTTCACCTCAGGTACCTCTTGAAGTCATGGCAAACGAGTTAGCTGTAGCTGTGACCTCACAGATTCTTAAAAATATCAGCAAATATTCTGTCATCGTCAAAAGAGAGATCCATAAAGGGAGCAATAGTGAGGTGATTGAATTGCTGGAGAGCGCCGATTTAGAAGCAGCCAAGCTAAAACTGGAGTCTATTTTGTCGGAAAACAAAGGGAAAGAGCCATTCGATTTATATAACCTTGGCATCTGTTACGAAGCCTTGGGGCTGCCGGGCATTGCTCTACAATATTACTACGAAGCTCACGCTTTGAATGAAGAAAACGAACTATATATTAGTGCCATAGGGGATCTCGAATGAAGAACAAATTCAAATCAACTCAAATACGAAAGGGTGGTCTACTTCTCAGCCTGCTTTTCCTGATCCTGGCTGGCTGTTCCAAAAATTATCATCAATATGAGGCGGTATTCTACCCGGCAAGCAATGAACTGGCAAAATACGAGAAGATCATTGTGATCAATCATAAGAAAGGAAACTTTGCTTATGATATGATGGAGAATGCCTTAAAAAGTAAATTAACGGAGATTATACCGGGTAATGTGAAACCCACCAAGAGTATCACTGCCATTAGCCGGGATATCTCCATGTTAAAGTACACCCCCATTATCGATATGCTGGATGATAAGAAAATAGCTTACCTGAGTTTTGAAGTCTCAATCCAGGAGGACATCCAACACATTCAAGAGTCGAGAAATGTCAGGTTAAGTAGGTGTAACTATCTAAAAAAGAAAAAGCCATGCCACTACAGTGGAACGGCAACATTAGTAGGAGGAAAACAGCAGGTTCAGGTAATGCTAATGGGAAAGATTATTCTGAAGAATTCAGCGGGTCGGGACATTTTACCAGTGACTCCATTTAAAAGCATTCGCACTGATTCCGGACGCATCGTGCAAACCTACCTGAGTTTGACGAGAGCCGCCAGCAATCAAGTCGCCAGTGATTATGCAAAAAAAATTATCCCTTTTAAACAGGCCATCTCCAGTGAACTGTTAACTGATGGAGATTCAGTCGCGGTTATAATGATTCAAAAGCAAGCCTATAATTTGGCAATCAACCGATTGGAAAAAATAGTCGCCAATAAAGATGAAGAACCGAAAGGAGAGGATTATTATCACCTGGGAATGGCTTATGAAGCCGTGCATGAACTGCCTGCCGCAACTCAGGCCTATGAAAAGGCACAAGAGTTATCACCCAATGAAGGCAGCATTCAAATTGCTCTGCAACGTATAAAAAACATAAAAAGTCACTAA
>NVSR01000109.1 GCA_002401295.1 SAR324 cluster bacterium
GTGTCACCTCCAGTTGGAGTGTCACCTCCAGTTGGAGTGTCACCTCCAGTTGGAGTGTCACCTCCAGTTGGAGTGTCACCTCCAGTTGGGGGATCACCTAGAGTTGGGATATCACCTGCTGTTGGGGCAGGTGGAGTAATGCCTTCTGTTGGAGTCTCGCCTTTTGCTGTATCCTCTGTTGGAGTCCCTTTATCTTCTACTTCAAGGCCACCTTCATTGGTACTGTCTTCCAGTGAAGATTTGCCTTCTGTAATATCGACTGTTTTTCCTGTAGGAGTTTCTTGATTTTTTCTGCTTTCTGAGGTTGAGGAGGCTGGTAAAGATACAGTTTTAGCAGCTTCTTCAACAGCACTATCTATTTGTAATTCTTTATCTATATTCTGAGAAAGAATGCCTTTATCCACATCACTTACTTCCAGCTTGGCATTTGTATCCGCATTCCAACGGTAGTTCTCTGATGACTGCTTTGCTTCTTCACTTTGACCGGGGCCGACTCTATTTTCTCTGTCCTCAGCCATGGGTTGCTGTTGAGTCGATTTTTCCAAGCCGATAAAGTTTTCCCCATCCTGCTCTTCATTGATCACCCACTCGCTATCAGGGAGATCAATCGCTAACTCATCAGAGGAGGACTCACTAACCAGGCCATCGTCTTCGGTTTCACCTTTGCCTTCCTGTTTTACGCCTGCTGCAATGCGTTTTCCTGCAATGGAGTCAGCCTGTGTCTCCGTAACATCTACACTCTGATACATTTTTACAGCTTGCTGCTTTTTGTCACCTTGCTCTTCATTAGCTTGTTCAAAAAGATCCTCTTCTGCAGAGTCAATTTTTCTTTTTTTACTCATTTTCGAACTCCACTAGGGTAAGGGCAGTGTTTTTTGGTAACTGTCATCTGTTTCTGTTTCCGAGGTCCCTTGGTTCTCGCTCAATTGCAAAGCTTCCGACAGAGTCAGTGCAAAAACAACCTCAGCAGCTGTCAATAGAAACAGCAGGAAAGGGGTAAAATTAAGGAAGTTCAATACGTACTCTGGTACCCGGTTTGAGTTGCAAGGTATCATTCTCAATTTTTAGAAATATTTTTACTGTTTGATCCAGGGGATCTACTTCATCAGAAATATAATCAATGATTCCTTGTGTCTCAATCATGTCAGCCCCATGGTTGATGAAGATCTTAAAGGTTTCATTTCTTTTGAATGCTCGTGCTTTTTTGATAGGAATCATTATTTTGGTGAACAAGGGATTGATACTCAAGAGTTCAATCACTTTTTGTCCTTTATTTACCCATTCTACGGAGCGAACAAACAACTCTGTGACTTGTCCTGTAGCGGGTGCACTCTCAGTGCGGCTCTGATATTCCAGTTTCAACTGCTTGAGTCGCAATTGATTTTCTTTCAAATCTAACTGGGCCAAGGTCAAGAATTCTTCTTCTTCAGAAAGAACAACCAAGTCGTGTTCTACTTGGGCCAATTGTAAGGCATTGAGAGAGAGTTCTCCCGCAGCATGCAACGCTTTTTGCTGAGAAAACTTAAGTTTTGCTTGCTCTAATGCCTTGGCACTTTTTTGATCTTTTCTTTGCTTGGAACGCTCCAGCTGCTTCAACCGAGCTTTTGATTTTTCTATACGAAGACTTGCCAGGTCGAGCTTGACTTGCAGCTCTTCAATTCCCAGCTCAAAAAGTCGATCTCCCTTTTGGACCTGATCTCCCTTGGCTACCAGAATCTTTATCCTGCCTTTTTGACTAGAAAAAATAGTATAGCGATAGTTTTCAATGAATACGGATGGAATCAACTCAGCTTGTGCTGAAACTCCAAATATGAGGGCGAGCAGTAGGGGAAGTAATGACTTTTTCATAATTCAAACGGGCCCCTCCGTAGAGCATGATGGAGTGTCAGGCGGCAAGTGAGGATGATTTTTTCTCAGGGTTTTTCTGATTTATATTTTTTGAGCTCCTGAAGCATGCGAGCCATCTCATCTTTGAGTTGCTTCTGACGAAGATGAACACTCACACGAGCAGTCAACTCTTCTTGTATAAAGGGCTTCGTTAAATAATCAGAAGCCCCTACTTTGAAGAGACGAATGATTGAGTCTCGATCGGAAAGGCCCGTTAGAAAAATGATGGGCAACTCTTTTCTACCCAGGTTATTTCTAATTTTCTCACATAACTCCACTCCATCCATGACGGGCATATTATAGTCTGTGAGAACCAAGTTAATTTGGTTTTTTTTATCCTCTTCCAGAATTTTAAGTGCCTCTTCCCCATGGTTTGCTTCCAGGATTTGAACCCCTTTTTGCCTGAGAGGGAAAGAGACCATAAGACGGGCCGTTTTACTGTCATCCACCACAAGGGCTGTGAGCCCTTTAAGCTCCACGCCTTTATTCAGTATTCTCCGAATGACACCGTTGACTTCTCCTCGCACAAAGGGTTTAGTAATGAATTCAGTCCCACCGGATTCAAAGCCGGAGTGCCTCATCTCAATACTATCATTCGAAGTAACAAAAACGATTGGTGTCTTAGCTATTTTAGATCCATCCTTGAAATACTCAGGATCACCACAACGAATGCGTGAACAAACTTCAAAGCCAGACATTCCAGGCATATCCACATCTAAGGTGATCAAATCCGGTCGAAATAGCTCTATTTTTGCTAAAGCATCGCGGCCATCTTCAGCTTCAATGGTTTCAAAATCTCCTTCTTGAACTTCTCTGACAATTAGTTTTCGAATAAGCATACTGTCATCAACTATCAATAAGCGCATAAGACTTCTCCCTAACCATTAACTGCTTCTATGATGGAAACCCCTTGTCCTTTTAAAACGTGGGATACAAGAAAGCGGGAACCTTTGTATCAATGATCTTATTAACGGAGAATAACTCTTTGGCAGGGCCCTTTGGTGATAATTAGATAAGCAATATTACATAATATCAGTATACTAGAGATACAGCTTATAATATCAACACATTGATTTACAATGCTTCTCCTTGGGCTATATCTTATATAGAGAAATATAAAAAATCAACCTACGTGTCAATGCTCAGGCCTACTTTAATCTTTCCTGCAAGGTAAAATCATAGGCCAGTTAACTGTATTTACCGGGAGAAAGCAGTTACAGCTCTCGATTATTTTGGAACGCCTCATAATATTCAGCTAACTCATCGAAAGGGACTTGTAATATCTCCATGGTCTTGAATAACTGAGGTAATTCCTGTTGGATAAATTTCTTCTTTTTTAATCCTCGGATGTGGCCCAGAGACTCTTCCGATACGAAGTAACCGATACCCCGCTTGTTATAGATAATGCCCTGATCCTGGAGGTAGGCATAACTCCTCATCACCGTATTGGGGTTGACCTCTACCTGTACGGCCATTTCCCGCACCGAGGGAATTTTTTCATCTTGTACCCATTCCCGGGTGATAATTTTATCACAGATCAAGTCCCCGATTTGCAGGTAGATGGCCTGTTTCTTTTTGAATTCCATTTAAGCCTCGATCTTTCGCAGACGTCGATAACTGAGCCACCAGAAAAATGGTGCGATGCAACCCCAAAAAATAAACTTTAAAGTCCCAAAAACCCAAGCCAGAGTTCCCTGGAAATTTTGCATCGAATTCCCGTCAAAATGGAATTGAAAAGACATTCGTCCATGGGGCATGCTATCCATGAAGAAAAATCTCATTGTTAACATCACCAATACAAACAAGATAAAACAGATCGTCATTAGAGAAAGAACGGTCTTAATAAAAACAAATCGACGGAAGTAGATCGCACCCGTAAAAAAGAAGGATTGCAGTACCAGATAGACTCCCAAAGAATATAAGATGTTCTGGCTGAATGGATCAAAGAAAGGATGCCTCGCCTCATAAACTAAATAATAGATCCCTTCGGCTGTATAGGAGAGCAGGCTATAAAACAATAAACTAGCTACAGCGTAAACCAGGGAGGTGATCAATAACTTGACTATATGTTTTTCAAATATAGAGCAGGGAAGCAGTAACCAGGACATGCGAGAATGTTGCTTGTCCAACTCGTTGAAGGCATTGCTGCTCAACAGAAATCCACCTAGAAAGAGCAAATACCGAAAAAAGATATCATGAAAATTGGAAGCGCTATTTTCATGACTCCGCAAAAAAGTCACCAGCAGTAGAAGTCCCCCAAAAGCCCCTGCATATAACAGCAAGGGACTRCTTTGAGACAAGASCATATTTTTTAATAATAAAAGGAAGCGACGTCCATCAAAGATAGTTCCTTGAGATTTATTCATGACCAATTCCCCGCTTAAAAATTTCCCCGAATTTTTGAGGATTGCCTATGGCTGCATTAAATAATATTTCCAAATCAATTTCCAGTTCATGTTCCTGTTCTTTTTGCTCTTCTCTCAGTACGAAATAACCACCCATGGCTTTCTCATAATAAAGAACTTCATCCTGCGGTCTCTCCTCTTGCTGCCTCATATTGAGGACCTTGGAGATGTCATAGAGGGAGTGTTGCAATAGGATTTTCCCTTCATCCAAAATCAAAACCGGATCGATCAACTGTTCCAAATCACGAACTTGATGCGTTGAAATCACAAAACTTCGATCTGATGTAGCCGCTCCTGCCAGAATTTGGCGGAACTTACTTTTGGAGGGAATGTCCAATCCATTGGTGGGCTCGTCCATCAACACCAAGCGGCAAAGAGTAGCTAAGGCAAAAGAGATGAGGAACTTCTTCTTTTGGCCATAAGAAAGTTTGCTCAGGTTCAAATCGGGAGTGAGCTCAAATTCCTCCAGGTATCCCGCAAATTCCTGCTTTTGAAAATGGGGGTAAAAGGGGGCGTAAAGGGCTTCATATTTTTGGATGCTCAAGGCTGGCAGGTCAAATTCCTCAGGGATGAAACAGACTTCCTGCAAAAATTCGGGGGCCCGTTCAGCCGGATTGAATCCCATCACCTGGCATGATCCTTCTTTGGGGAAAATCAAGCCGGAGATTAGTTTCAAGAGAGTCGTTTTACCGGCACCATTTTTTCCCAATAAGCCATAAATGCCTCCTGCCTGAATCACTAAATCCAGTTGAGAGAAAAGTTGTTTCCTGCCATAGCGAAAGGCTAGTTTCTCGATTTCAACCATTTGATTACTATTCCACTCCTGCTTCTTGTATTAAACGTTTGCATTCTTTTTCCACCATTGGACGAATACTATCAGAGGGCTGTCCTCTCATTTTCTGAATCACACATTGCTCGTAACTGCGATAGCCATATCCCCGTTCATATCCATGCCCCTGATCATATCCCCGATGACGAGGTCCACCGAAACATCCACTCAGTAAAAATAATAAACTTCCGAAAATTGCTAGTTTTAACATCCTTCTCTCCCTACATTCGTATAGTTGCCCAATATTGGGTAGCGCCTAGATATTTCCAAAGATTTTTAACTACTGTACCAGTTAAGTAGTACAGTAGGTGTATAGTTCAAGCAAGACCTTTTTCCTAAAAATAGGATTCTAGAGAGTGATCCCTGATTATTTAAATTTTCAGCCAATCCAAATAAAAATAGTTCTATTTAGAGCCTAGCACTCCGTCATCTTTGATTTGCCGGGGTACTTGTAGCGACCGTCTTGCGGCGCAAGTATTATTTTGTTTTTCTGAAATTATTTTTTATCCCTTTTATTTTTCATCCATAAAGATACTCAGCTGAATTA
>NVSR01000012.1 GCA_002401295.1 SAR324 cluster bacterium
ATCCCTCAGGGAACTCAGCAATCAGAAAAAAGAAGTCTATACGAAACAATTTATAGGGCAGGAACTATCGGTTCTCTTTGAAGGCAATCAAGGTGGAACACAATGGCATGGTTATACGGATAACTATATCCGTGTGGCCGTCGATTCGAATCAAACCTTAAAAAATGAAATCCGTCAGGTACGCTTAAGTTCCCAAAAATCAGGCATTGCACAAGGCGAGTTAATCAATTAATAAATCAAAGAACAAGAAAATTAACCCCTTGCATCTTCTTTGAAAAATGGAAACTGAACAAACCTATATTAGCTACCTTAAGCTGGAACAACCTCAGATCTGGCTCAGCATTCTTCGAGCGTCTGAGGATGGATTAATTTTTGTTGATGAAGACCATGACTCCGTGACCGCGACAGCTCGATTACTGTTGACTTATCCGGACCTGCATGAGGTCTTGAATATGCTCACTGAAAACTGGATCAAGCTGAAATCAGAAGAAACAGGTCACAACCTTCTCCAAAACCTCCTTCAACAGCAGTAGAAATTATGAGTGAACTGATTCAAGCCGTTACAGCAGTACTTTCCAATTTGATCGAACCGAAATTGAAATGGTCCCTCGGATCCTTGAACTTGATTAAGGAAGTACAAGTTCATGATCACAAGCTACGTCTCAAAATTGATCTGGTAACAGACGATGAGAACTTGAAAGCTCAATTCCAAGATCAAGTTTTTCAAGCCTTAACGGATTTTAATTTTGCTGAGATTGACCTGACTCTCGATCGAGTCAACGTTGCTCGCCAAGGGCTGGAAGGTATCAAACACGTAATCCTGGTTGGTAGCGGTAAAGGTGGGGTAGGGAAATCTACCATCGCTACGAATCTGGCTGCCATACTCAAACTACGGGGACACAGCGTCGGTTTGATGGATGCGGATATTTACGGTCCCAGTATTCCGATTTTAATGGGTATTACTAAAGAGAAGCCCCAGGTCCTGGACGATGAATTCCTGCAGCCCATTGAAGCACATGGCATCAAAACTATCTCCGTAGGCAGCCTGGTACCGGCAGATAAAGCCATCTCTTGGCGTGGACAATTAGTCAGCGGTACGATCCTGCAGTTTATCCGTAAGATCAACTGGGGAGATTTAGACTATTTGATCATTGATATGCCTCCGGGTACCGGAGATATCCAACTAACAATTGCCCACGAATTGAAAGTAAAGGGAGTGATTGTCGTCAGTATGCCCCAACAAGTAGTGATCGGAGATGTGAAACGTAGTTTGGATCTTTATCGTGAAAAACAGATCCCTGTTTTGGGCGTCATTCAGAATATGGTTTCCTATCAATGCGAATGCTGTGGCAGTCAACAGACTATTTTCCCGGGGGTAGAGGAACAATTGGCAGGGGTAGAACAGATTGGTTCGTTGAGCTTGAAACCCGACCTGTGTAAAGCCGGGAATGAGGGGATTCCTTACGTTCTAAAAAATCAGTCTGATGAAATTTATCAGGAGTTTGAGCGAATCGCCATCCAGCTGGAGAAGCGACTCGAAACGGGGCTTATTTTTCCGCAAACTGTTCCTGAAAACTGATTCGAATCAGTTCGTCTTCTAAGATCCCCACCAGTTTATTGGTGCCTAAGGAGACGACGTTTACAAAATGGATGGATCGCTCATCCAGGGATGTCTTGATTGATTGAATTTTTGCATGGCTGGGATAGAGAGATTGAAAAATCACCAGATCACATTTAGCGAAATGGTGAAATCCTTTCGCTTCATTTTCCTGAGTGATATCCAACCATTTCAAAATCAGCTTTCCTGGTAGGCTGTAACTATTCTCTAACTCATCAACCATCTCTTTTGCTCCCCCCAGAATCGTAACATGAAAACCACGATCTGACGGAATTTTTACGGGGATCAATTGCTTCAGTTTTAAATCCCGCTCTATCTTATAGTCCACGATTTCCTGCTCTGTCCAAGAGGTGGATTTGACCAAGTTCATGCGGATATGTTCCAGCGTTTTGCGCAGGTCTTTTCCCATCCGGGTTTCCGTATTTTTTGTATTGGTTTCATTCATACGGTCCACTAACAGCTGCACTACAGAGTCATCGCTTAGGAACTCTTCAAACAGGTCAAAATCAGCCCAAATTTCATTGGCGAAATCCGCGGCCTCAAAAAAGTTCGTAGTATTTTTTAATTGTTCTCGAATGCGATTTAGCTGATGTTCAGTATACTTTTTTCTTTGTTCTTTACGACCGGCGTGATCACTGGCTTGCTCTTGCGTTAAAAGGTCTAAGGACAGTTCTTTTTCCGCAATCAGTTCAATGTTTTCCAGGTAATTCTCTAGCTGAGACAAGGTACCTTCGATTTGAGCTTTCAACTTTTCATCAGACTCAACCTGATCGCCCAAGGCGGTTAGCTCAGCTATTCTGTTTTCCACTTCCGGACGAATGATTTCTATTTTTTCATCCACCCGATGGATATACTGGCGACGGGCGTCCTGTTCGGCAATATAGCCCTTGGCTTGATTGATCAAACGATCAATCGGTTCAAAAATCGATTTAATATTCATATTGAGTACCTAAGAATAATGATTGATTATTTGATTTTATTAAATAATTCGTCTCACCTCTCGGAGAGGGCAGAAGCTCTCTCCGAGGCAGTGTGAAGAAGTAACCGGTTATATTAACAGAGTTCCGGCATCTCTGGAAAGGACTCTACAGAGCTGTGTCTAAAGAGTGTTAATACTCATCCCACGCCTTAATTGCCAGGTCCTGATCCGGTTTACTATAGATAGCTTCCACCAGTCTTTTTGCTAACTGAATGTTAGTAATGAGTGGTGTACCCAAATCTACAGCCTTCCGACGCACTTTATAACCATTGGTGATTTCCTCTACTTCAGCATTTTTAGGAATATTCACAACCAAGTCCAGAGAGTTTTGAGCTAGAAGATCCAGTACATTTGATCCTTCTTGCTCATCCGGCCAAGCGGCTAGTGTGACCTTAATACCCGATTCCTTTAGGAAATGATAAGTTCCTGTCGTCGCAAATATTTTAATGTCCATTTTCTGCAATAGCCTTGCGGCTTCCAGAAAATAAGCTTTTTGCTCGATTGATCCCGTTGAAATCAGCATACTCTTGATCGGGAAGCGGAAACCTACGGACCTCATGGCCTTTAAGAGAGCTTCATGGAAATCATCGCCCAAGCAACCAACTTCACCGGTTGAAGCCATTTCCACACCTAGAGTAGGGTCAGCCCCCAACAAGCGAGTGAAAGAGAAATGAGACGCTTTGACACCAACGTAATCCAATTCCATGAAGGAACGATTGTCCTCTGGGAAGGGCTTACCCAAAATGGCCTGTGTGGCCACTTCAATAAAGTTCTTCTTACAAACCTTGGAGACAAAAGGAAAACTACGACTGGCGCGTAAGTTACACTCAATCACCTTGACACTGTTTTCCTTCGCAATGAACTGCATGTTGAAGGGACCGGTGATGTGCAATTCTTTAGCGATTTGACGGGCGATCAACTTAATGCGCCGGATTGTTTCCAGAAAAGTTCGTTGAGGAGGTAAGACCAAGGTCGCGTCTCCCGAATGAACTCCCGCATTTTCCACATGCTCGGAAATCGCAAAGGTCACAATTTTTCCATCTTTAGCCACTGCGTCCAACTCAATTTCCTTCGCATTAGAAAGGAACTTAGAGATAACAACGGGATGATCCGTGGAAAGATCCGTCGCTTTTTGTAAGAAACTTTCGATTTCACGATCATTGTTGGCGACTCCCATGGCAGCCCCACTCAAGACGTAAGACGGGCGAACCAAGACGGGATAGTTTACTTTATGAGCAAATTTCTTCGCCTCGTCAATGCTTGTCAGCTCACTCCAGGCGGGCTGGTCGATTCCAAGGGTATCCAACATGCTGGAAAATTTATGTCGATCTTCACAGCGATCGATCTGCGTTGGAGTTGTTCCTAAGACCTTAGCACCCATTTGTTCTAAAGGCAGGGCCAGGTTGTTGGAAACTTGCCCTCCCATAGAAATCACGATTCCTTCGGGGGATTCCTTCTCGTAAATATCCAGGACTGTTTCCAAACGAATTTCGTCGAAGTACAAACGATCGACTTCATCGTAATCCGTAGAAACTGTTTCCGGATTGTAGTTAATCATAATCGATCGATAGCCTTCTTTTTTCACGGTCTTGACGGCATTCACACAACACCAGTCAAATTCAACGGAGCTTCCGATGCGGTAAGGCCCGGATCCCAACACCATGACGCTATTTTTATCACCCAGCTCGATATCATCTTCCGATGCATTATAAGTCAGGTAGAGGTAATTCGTTTGAGCAGGGTATTCTCCTGCCAGCGTATCAATCTGCTTGACGTAAGGTGTGATACCATAGTTCAAGCGCATTTTACGAACGATCCGCTCGGTGGTTCCTAGTAATTTACCCAATTGGGGGTCAGAGAAACCAACTCGTTTGGCTTCATCCATGACATGCCTCGGGCAGTTACCTCCGGAATACTCACCCACCAGGCCTTCAACTCGAACAATGTTGGCTAGCTTGTGTAGAAACCAGGGGTCAATATCCGTATGTTTGTACAGTTCATCGACGGACATACCCTGCTTCAGGGCAGAGGCAACCGAAAAGATTCGTTCATCCGTAGGATTGATCAGCTCTTCCAACAGCTCTTCATCATTCTTTTTGATGCCCAAGCCATTCGGATTAGTGACCAAGCCCCAAGCGCCGATATCCAACATGCGCAAAGCTTTTTGCAAAGCTTCCTGGAAAGTCTTACCAATGGACATGACCTCACCCACAGACTTCATGCTAGAGCCAATCTGTGTGGAGACACGGCGGAATTTTTTCAAATCCCAACGAGGAATTTTTACAACCACATAATCCAAGGCCGGCTCAAAACAAGCCATTGTGGATAATGTTACGGAATTCTTCAATTCCGTCAGACTGTATCCCAAGCCCAGTTTTGCCGCTATAAATGCCAGAGGATAACCCGTAGCCTTAGAGGCCAGGGCTGAACTTCGAGACAAACGTGCATTGACTTCAATCACCCGATACTCTTCGGATTTTGGATTCAGAGCATACTGAATATTACACTCCCCTATCACACCCAGGTGACGAACCGTTTTGATCGCGATTTCCCGGAGCATATGATACTCACTATTGGAAAGCGTCTGGCTAGGAGCAATCACGATGGACTCCCCCGTATGGATGCCCAGAGGATCGAAGTTTTCCATATTACAAACTGTAATACAGTTATCGTAGCAATCACGGACGACTTCGTATTCGACTTCCTTCCAGCCTTTCAAGTACTCTTCAACCAGGAGTTGAGAAGTATGAGAAAGCGCATTGACAGCCAGATCCTTGACTTCTTCTTCATTCCAACAAACACCGGAGCCGAGTCCTCCCAGAGCGAATCCCAGACGAATCATCACGGGGAAACCGATTTCCTCGGCAACTTGTAAGGCTTCTTCTACAGTGCTCGCGGCTCGACTTCTAGGTACGGGCACATCAATTTCCGCCAATTTTTCAGCAAAAACTTGTCGATCCTCAGTGGATCGAATGACATCAACAGGAGTTCCGACGACCTGGACATTGTATTTTTCCAGGATGCCTGTTTCATCCAGTATCATCCCGCAATTCAAGGCAGTTTGCCCACCGAAGGCTAAGAGAATCCCATCGGGACGCTCTTTTTTAATAACACCTTCAATAAAATCAGCTGTTACTGGCAGCAAATAAACTTTATCCGCCAGGTGATCCGAGGTTTGGATTGTTGCGATATTGGGATTCACCAAAACCGTATAGATTCCTTCCTGCTTGAGTGCTTTAATGGCCTGGCTTCCAGAATAGTCAAATTCCCCCGCCTCCCCAATTTTCAGGGCACCACTCCCCAAAATAATTACTTTGCTAATATTGTGTTCCATTTCCCTTTACCTAATTCACAAGTCTAAAAGCAGGAGATCCCTATAACATAGCTACAAATTCATCAAACAAGAAGGCCGTATCCACGGGTCCGGGCATGGCTTCTGGATGAAATTGGACACTTCGAATGGGCTTGGTCCGATGCCTGATGCCTTCATTACTGCCATCATTCGCATTAAAGAACCAAGGTTGCCAATCAGCGGGTAAGGTTTGATCATCAATGGCATAACCATGATTCTGGGAAGTAATGAAGCAGCGCTTCGTACCCACAAGAATACAAGGTTGATTCTGAGAACGGTGTCCGAACTTTAATTTATAGCTCTGTGCCCCGGCAGCCAAAGCCAGGATCTGATGGCCCAGACAGATACCAAAAATCGGTTTATCCTTATCCAACCACTTACGGACATTGGCGATAGTTTCCGGAATTTTGGTTGGATCTCCGGGGCCATTGGAAAGCATGATGCCATCAAATTCCTCATTCGAGAAATCGTAATCCCAGGGAACTCTCAAAACGGAAACATCACGATTGAGGAAGCTACGGATGATGTTATTTTTACATCCCGTATCTACTAATAAAACTTTTTTCTCCCCTCTTTCATAAAGGATCGGCTCTTTAATACTAACTTGAGCTACCAGATTGTCTTTACTGGGGTCATAGAAGGGAATATCTTTTCCTTGTGAAATTAATTTCCCTAATTGAGTACCCGCTGTTCTCAGCCTTTTTGTTAAGGCTCGTGTATCCACTCCCTGCAATCCGGGAATTTTATGCTCTTTCATCCAGGCATCCAAGCTCTGAACTGCATTCCAGTGGGAGTAGTCTTCCGTTAAGGAGGTAATCACAATCCCTTTCAAATGGATTTTATCCGATTCGAAATTGGCTTTTAAATTATCAACCATTGTCTGCGCGGGTACGCCGTAATTGCCGATAAGCGGGTAGGTAAAAACTAAGATCTCCCCTGTGTAAGAAGGATCTGTAAGTGTCTCAGGATAGCCGACCATGCCGGTATTAAAAACTACTTCACCCGCAACCGAGCCGTTATATCCAAAATTTTTCCCCGAGAAAACAGTCCCATCTTCAAGGATTAACTCCATCTGATCACCATGCGTAAAATTGTGTATTTACTGAGCCCTTAACCCCAAACTTTTCAGTCTCAGAGTCAAAGATTTTCCATCACAAACTAGCTGTATATCGCAACAAACGAACAACTTTTCACCTCAAATTCAAAGCCTGAACCTCAATTTTTGGGTAAACTTTCCCAGACTAACCCCTCTTAATTGCTTTGAATATTATTTTTTTAAAAGAGGAGTTAATACACTGAAAACAATCAGCAATAATAACTTATAAAAGGGGAGTAAATTCAGGGAAGGGGCTACTCTCCACTTTTAAGCTTCTCACCCCCTAATTGGGAGACGAAGGACGAAAAAGCGGAGCTTATTTTCAACAGAAAGAGGGACGTCACTGAAAGAACTGCCGAGCCGTTTGCACGTCTTCTTGAATCTGTTGTCTCAAACTCTCGGGAGAATCAAATTTCACTTCCTCACGAATATAGTGACATGGGAATACCTGCAGGTACTGATCATAGGCAATCCCATCATAGTCAAAAACATGGGTTTCTACTTTAAAGAGATTGCCTCCAAAAGTAGGTCGATGCCCCACATTGCAGACTCCCTGATAAGTCTCTCCCTCCAACTCCAATTCGCAGGCATAGACTCCTTTTCTTAGTGGCAATGAGATATCCGGCTCCAAATTGAGGGTTGGAAAGCCAATCGTACGGCCAATTTGCTGCCCTCTTTTGATGATTCCGTTCACCGACCACCGACGCCCTAAGAATTGTTCTACCATCTCAAAGTCCCCTTCAAAGATCATGCGGCGGATCATCGTACTGGAAACGGTAATCCCCTTGGCTTTTACCGGCTCCATCTGAATAAACTCCACGCCTCTACGAGCAGCCTCTCGTTTCATCAAGTCGGCGGACCCCTCTCTGGCTTTACCAAAATTAAAATCATATCCAACGATAATTTTTTTTAATTTTAACAAGTGAAAAAGGTTATCCACGAACTCTTGGGGGCTTAAGGAAGCAAACCTGCGAGTAAAGGGAATGATGAAGCAGGCATCCAAACCCGTCTCTTGCAGAAGCTTCCACTTGCTTTGATTATCATACAAATGGCGAAAAGGGATTTCCGGCTGTAACAGTTTCTTCGGATGGGGGTCAAAAGTTAACAGACCACCTTTGATCTGCATTGCTTCCTGATCCGCAAGAACCCTGCGCACTAGAGCTTGATGCCCGATGTGGTAGCCATCAAAATTACCAATAGTGATTACCCACTCTCCTTCCGGAGAATCGCTCTTAAATTTCTTATGAATTAATTCCATGCAACCAACTCTTCTTATTCGACGCTATCATATCAAAGTGATTTACTTTTCACAGGATTATCCGATTTAATAATTTTTGTCAGCCCTCCTCTTTGTATAGGAAAACAGGGCTTGTTATTACCAGCTTAATATGACAATTTTTAGCCAGAAGTAGCGCAGTTCACTCCCCTGAAGAATCCATTCAATCTATGGATCAATGCAGCTGAAGAGCGAGGATTCCTAACATTGCCTCTCTAAGATGACCATGAAAAAGATCAGTAATCGAATAAAACGACTCAAAGGAACCTATGAGGATGCCGATTTTAAAAAGGTACTGAAGCAGTTGAATGGTCGCGCCATGCTCGTTGTTGCCATTATTAACAATAATTGCCAGGACTGTGAAAAGATAGTTCAATTCACCAAGCATTTAGAATCTGGATTCATCAGTAAGCTCCCGCAGTTGGTCATGCTGTACGGTCATAACAGTAGTACTTTAGAGATGCGTGAGGATCGTGATTCCCCTGCAGCTGAAGAGAAGGATGAAAAATCCGAGAAAAAAGTAGAGGGCAGCAAAAAAGGAGGACTCGGTGATAGTCGGGACCTGAGCTGGGCAATGATTCCGGAAGGACATGGCTATTGTATCTACATGGGTGAGGGGCAACCTGTTACCTACCATGGTATCTTCGAACACGGTGACTTTGGGAATAATATTATCGATAGCCTGCGCCGCTTCAAATCATCCATTCGCACCTTGGCAGGGCTGCCAGCCAAACGCCGGTTTATGGATAACAAGGGAACAGGTATCGTGATTGAGACTAATGGTGCCACTCCCCAATCCAAAATCATTGAGATTGAGAATAAGCTCAAAACATACGAATCAAAGCTGCGCACTCCCGTTTATTTTTGCAAGGGAATCGCACAGGAAATGTGCCTCTTTGACAAAGGCGTTATCAAATACCGTATGAAAGGTTTTAATATCGATAAATTCCTGCGCAAAGCCTTTTAATTAACGTATTTTTTCCAGGGGTGGTGGGAAAACACTCCGAATTAAATTGGGCAAATTCTCTTCCATGGCTACGATCATCAACCGCTTTCCAGACTTCCAGCTGGGAATAAAAGGAATCATGCCTTCCAGCTGTTGATCCAGGACATCCTCAATTTTCTGCCACATATAAAACAAGAGGTCGGGGTCGATAGTCTTGGCCAAATTATTGATGACAATATGCAACTTGAAGCCTTCCTCTTTGAGGAGTTTCAGTTCCATCAGATTATGTTCGAACAAGGATAGTTTCGGCTGAATAATCCAGACAGCCTGTCGCCCCACCTGCTTCATCCAGTCAATCAGTATAATATCCTTTGCCAAAGGCTCATGCAGCCCACCGGGTAATTCCAGGAAGGTACGGTCATAGGTCTGATTAAAAATCTGCAATCGTTGTTGCACTAATTTCCAGTCAATCCGGATTCCATCTCTGCGAAATGCCATTTCAATAGGATAGCGTTCATGGGCCAAATAGGGAGAAACCAAGTTTTCATTGGGATCATCCGGCATATTCTGGCAAAAGAGTTGCCCATCATGAAATTGTTCCTTCGCGTTTCGCTCCAAAAGCCCCACATCAAAAGGCTTGAAGCCTCCGGCTTTAAGCCCATATTCCTGGGCAAGTCTCAACATTGCACAGCAGAAAGTCGTTTTTCCCGCTCCTGAAAGCCCCCCCACAAACAGAGGTAACCTTTTTACCTTATCGCTCACTGACTAACTCCTCCCTCAATCGAATTAATACACTCGGTTCTAAAATCAATAGTTCCTTAAAGATGTCCTGAACAGTCAAGAATTTTTTATTCAAAAAATTCTGCAACTTCTCATCTCGCATGCTCTTTTTTTGGCGGAGACTCTCCATGTAGGCTTGAACATTGACCGTACGGCCTCCATCACGCAACTCCAAACGTGCAATTTGCTCGTCACTAAACCCAGCTTCCCGGGCCTTTTCAATCAATTTGGTTAACTCTACAACATCATAAAATTGACGCCTCGGGTCCTGCTCCTGGGCGATGATTACTGACTGGAGCCCCAGCATGAATAACAGTCCCAAGAGTATTGATAACCAGATTTTATTCTTTACTGTCAACACGTTCACCTCGCAAACAGGTATAACCACAAAACCTCATAAATCGGTGAGATACTAACGGAGTTCGCTATATATTTTCTGTACACAAGATTATGGAGAAGTGAGAGAATTTCATTTCAGTGCTCATTTTCCGCCAAAGTAATGAGCTGATCGGCCTCACTCAAAGCAAATAACTCCTGCCGGTCCGGTAGAATGCGGGGCAAATAATTAATCAGGATGCGTAATCCTCCCATAAACAGCAGGATGAAGAAAAAGAGCGTCAATAAAACCCAAAAAATTGAAGCTCCCCCTTGAGAAAAAAAGTTATCCACCCGATAATGCCACTTCTGCTTTAGCCTATTCTTTTTCATAACCCCACAGAATAAAGTAAAACCAATCTATTAGGCTGACAGATTGCTATAAAACCCACAAAATCAATTCATTGTTCAAAGTTTGTCACATTCTCAATGAGTAAGAAAGCTGACTTGACAGGAAAAGCTTTTTTTCTATCCCCTCCATCTCTCAACTCCTATTCCGATTCTGATTATGATTAGTGTAAGTAACTTAGGAATGCATTTCGGTGAGCAAGTGCTTTTTGCTGATGTCACGTTCCAACTCAATCCGGGCAACCGCTATGGTTTAGTCGGTGCCAATGGCTCCGGGAAGTCCACACTAATAAAGATCTTGATGGGTCAAGTCTCCGCGGAAACGGGAGAGGTTAGCCTTCCCAATAGCCTTAAAGTGGGAGTGCTGCAACAGGATCACTTCGCTTACGAGAAGCATGCGATCCTTGATGTGGTTCTGCAAGGCAAGCAAGGGCTTTGGGACGCCATGGTGGAAAAGGAAAAGATTTTAGAATACAGCGAAATCACCGACGAAATGGGGCATCGACTGGGGGATTTGGAAACCACCATTGCCGACTACGATGGCTATCAAGCTGAGGCAGATGCCGGTGAAATGTTAATTGGTCTGGGAATCCTGGAAAAACAACTTCGTGATCCCTTAAGCAGCTTGTCAGGTGGATACAAACTGAGGGTTCTCTTAGCTCAGTGTTTGTTCGGTGATCCGGATTTTTTACTCTTGGATGAGCCTACAAACCACTTGGACTTGGATTCCATTCACTGGTTGGAAGGATATTTGAAGCAGTTTAAAGGCAGCTCTCTGGTGATTTCCCATGATCAACATTTCCTCAACTCAATCTGTACTCATATTCTGGATATTGACTATGAGACCATTAAGACTTATCCCGGTAATTACCAAAAATTTCTGGAAGCGAAGGAACTAGAACGCAGCCAGAAAGAAGCGGACATTGTCAGGCAAGAAAAGAAGAAAGAAGATTTACAGCAATTCATTGATCGTTTCAAAGCCAAAGCGTCTAAAGCCAGACAGGCTGGCAGTAGAGCCAAGCAGCTGGATAAAATGGAAGATATCGCTATCAAACGATCCTCCCGCATTGCCCCTAATTTTATCTTTGCTCTGGAAAGACCTTCAGGGAAAACGCCTTTGACGGTTCGAAATATCTCAAAATCTTTTGGTGAGAAAAAGGTCATCCAAAATCTATCCCTGGAACTGGAACGAGGCAAGAAGATCGCAGTCATTGGTCCCAATGGAGTTGGTAAGTCCACCTTGCTTAAAATTCTGATGGAAGAATTAAATCCAACTGAAGGTGAATTTGAGTGGGGGCATGAAGTCTCAGTGGGTTATTTTTCACAGGACCATCATGACCTGATCCAAAAGGGTACGACGGCCTATGAATGGCTCTACTCCTTCTCCCCTAGTGAAACCATCGGTACGATTCGAAGCTTATTAGCTCGGGTTTTATTCTCCGGGGATGATGTACATAAAGCCTCTAGCACCCTGAGTGGTGGGGAGTCAGGACGACTCATCTTCTCCAAGCTCATGTTGCAGAAACCCAATTTTCTATTGTTGGATGAGCCTACCAACCACATGGACCTGGAAACTATCGATGCCCTCGGCAAGACTTTGGCTAACTATGAGGGTACGGTCATCTGTGTCAGCCATGATCGTAATTTCATCGAAGCTTTTGCTACGGATATTCTCGAATTAAAACATGGTGGCTTTGAGTTTTTCCATGGCTCCTATCCCGAATACCTGGAAAAGCAAGGGAAAGATTATTTGGATCGTACGGGAAAATTAAAAGACTCCCAACCAAAAGCAGCCCCTGTTAAAAAGAAGAATCTTCTTAGTAATCAGGATCGTCGGAAAAATAAGAAGGAACAAAATAGGCTGGAACGAAATATTAAGACTCAAGAGAGTAAAATTTCCGAATTTGAAGAAAAAATAGCCCATGTAGAAAAGTTATTACTGGATGGTTCACTCTACGAAGCTAGTAACAAGATCAAATTAGGTCAGACAATAGCGGATAAGCAAACCTTGGAAGGCAAACTAGAACACAGTATGGAAGCTTGGGAAACAGCCCAGGAGCAACTGGAAAAGTTCCAGGCTGTAAATTCTTGAGGCTGTACTCACGCCCCTAGCCTTTCTCCAAGACCTCAGGGAGTTGTTTTCAACCACTCCCTGGACACTGGAAGTATGACGTGTTCTGTAGTTTCTCTAGAAGCGAATAGAAAAGTTTAGCTGGGCTAAAGAATCCTTTGAGGGACCAAAGCTAAAGGCCTTGAGAAACGACTCTTTTTCCCTGGTCTCATCCAGCCTGATGTTATCAGCCCTCAACTTGTGTACATAGAGGGCCTTGGTACCTATTGCCGCTCCCAGTGCCAAGCCCCCAACGATCCCCACACCAATGAGCTGCCCTGTTTTCTGTCTATTGCTTCCCTCATCGGACAGATTTTGGACAGTAGCCAGCCAAATACCGATGACAGCCCCCGTGTACAAACCATATTTGAGGTTATCATTGAGATAAACTCTATCCCTGGCGAAGGCTTCTTCAATATTGACACCTTGATCTTCCACGACGAGTGCGGATTCTTCAAGTATCTGCACCGCCTCTTCCTCACCGATATACTCTCCTCCCCCTGTGTCAAAATTACTGGAGCCCAGATCATCTTGAAAGCCACGATTATCCCAGAGAGAACCTCCTTCATCTTCAATGTACTCTAGTTCCCGCTCATCATTACTTTGTGCGCGGGCTAAGGGTTCCATACCAAGCAAGGGAATTAGTAAAGCGAGAAGTAAGATAGATAATGTTTTTTTCATGAATCTAGTCAGAAGTACAGGTGCTGTCACAAGATACTCACGTTTTTGAACTCACAAATCAGTTCTTTCAAAAACTGCTTAATGTCAAGATAACTCTTCGGGAATGCAATTCATATGCTATTTTTTTCAAGTAAAAAATTTTAATCTTTTTTCCTTTCTCTAATCGCAACATAAGATTGACTACAGGTAGTAGATATGCGAACAGATGAGATATAAGATCAATATGATTTCAAACCATAAAAAAGGTCTCCATGCAACATCTGGAAGAAATAGTAGAAGAGGCATCTCCTGTCTCTCAACCAACAAAAAATCAACAGTCTGGCTTCAGTTTTCTGGAGATCATGATCATTATCGTCATTATGGCTGGGATTGCGGCGATTGTCGGGCCTTCTCTTTTTGGAAAATTAGATGAAGCTAAGATTGATCAGGCTAAAATTCAGATGAAAAATATTTCCGCTGCCCTGGATCTCTATCACCTGGACACCTCCATGTTTCCCAGCACAGATCAAGGTCTGGAATCCATGCTTTCCAAACCGGAAGTAGGCCGAGTTCCCCGAAACTGGCGCGGTCCTTATCTCAAGGGATCCACGATGCCCAAGGATCCATGGTCTCGTGACTACGTTTATCTTTCCGATGGTGGTTCATTCCAACTACGCAGCCTGGGGGCCGATGGTGAGGAAGGCGGTGAAGGTACTAGTGCCGATATCGAATTTAAACCTTAATGCCTACAGGTAAAACTCAAGCGGGAGTCACGATTCTTGAGTTGAGTCTCGTGATGTTCATCTTTTCGATTCTGATCGGTTTCAGCTTACCCCGCTTCTCTAACCTCTTTGAGAGCAATCTCCTGCTGGAAACGAAGAAGATAGCTAAGCTCATCAGCGATCTTCGCTTGACAGCCATCCTTGAGGGTAAAGACTTCAGACTTGAATTTGACACACAGAAATCAGCCTATTCCGTTTTGGAACGCCAGAAAGGGGCATCCCGCAAGTATGAAAGGTCGGAAAAATATCGAGAGCCCATCGCCTTGGAACCTCCCGTGGAATTTTATTTGATCAGCAATCAAGTGCAGGAAAAACAGGGTCTCAAATTTGGTGGCCCGCCTTTAGAGTTTGATAAAATCTTTGGGCAACAATTCCAATTTCACATCGATTCTTCTGGTTTTATAGATCAATTCACACTCAAGTTAAAAAATAAGACTCACTCGATCTCCCTGGCTGTCGTGGATATCATGGGAAATATTGAACTAGGTGAGGAGACTCCATTATAAAAGGAAATCCATGGCCAATGCACAATTGCCCGCGGGAAAACCGGGCTTCACACTCTTGGAGGTGCTGGTTTCCTTTGCGCTGCTTTCCCTGCTCCTGACTGTTCTGATTCAAAGCCAGAGCAATGCTATTTTCTTTCTGGAAAAAACTCAGAAATTAGAAAGGGTGCAAAAGGAAGTCGCCAATAAACTCCTGACCATTGAACGAAGTTCCACGCCTGTGGAGGCCAGTAACGGAACTTTTCAAGAGGAACACCCCTTAGCCGGAGATCAATGGCAACTAACCAAAGAGATCAAATCTATCAATGGTTTGTTACCTATGGAAGAAGTCAAATACCGGATTATCTGGCAACAAAACAAGCACACACAATCCTTTGAATCCTCTATTCTCCGGTAGATTGCAAACTAATGAAGCCTCTCAAATCTACATTTTCCTCTGGTTTTACCCTACTGGAACTCCTCATCACCCTGACCCTCTTTGCGGCTATCATGGGTGTGTTGTTGGATACATTTTTCCAATTCAAGCAACAAAATGACCGCATTGAATCCATCCTGACCTTGCGCCAAGAGGTCCGTATCCTGGAAAAGATTCTGAGAGAAGACTTGCAGGCAGCTGTTTATCTCAAAAAGTTTATGTCCAACCCTGACAGGGATGACCGCAAGAGTGGTCTCTTCGGCATCAATAATTCTGCTGGAGAACAAGAGTTGGATAGTATTCACATGCATGTACATCGCCCTAGTCGCTTTCATCGTTCACTACCTCCAGAAAAGGATCCAGAACTTCATGAAGTCAGTTTTTTCATGGAAGAAACGGAATCCGATACCTTTGCCTTTCGACGCAGAGAAGAATATTACATTGATCCCGATATCACTGAAGGGGATGAAGGGGAGAGCATTACCCATACCATCTCCCAACGAGTCATTTCTTTTGACTTAAAATACTTCTCCAAAAATCAGGATGAAGCATTGGAGGAATGGGATTCCAGCGAAATTACTGCGGGGCAGGATCCTTTACCTGCCGGACTCAAGGTGACGTTAGTACTAGAGGATGCTAAAGGAGAAAAAATGACCACTGCCTTCCAAATCAATTTGCATCCTCAAATGGGTGAAGACGTTACTTGGGAGAAAAAATAATGCATGAGAACAAGCGGGGTGTTGCTCTTTTAATGACTCTATCAGTCATTCTCCTGCTATCCATAGCCCTGATGAAGACCTTTGAAAGCCGAACGGTAGAGGTCAAACACCTGGAAAACAACTTAAACTATTTTCGAGCCGTAACCCTTTCTCGCTCTTCCTTTCGCTTATTACTCACATTCATTCAAGAGACAGGAGTTTATAGTTTATCCCAGTATGCAAAGCAATTTCAGGGTATGCCCATCCCTTTAGAGGATTTGGGTGAAGATATCACCATCTCTAACTTAAAAGTAGAATCCCTGGATCATCGTTTTTACCTGAATCAGCGCCTCGAAAGCGGCAAAGAGCGCGCAATCGCTCTGCAAAGTTTGATTGAACATATCAAAACGAAGGAGTCAGAAGGAGCAGCATTCTACTTATCAGATGAGCAAGTGCCTAATTTTATGAGTGCAGTTAACGACTGGGTRGATTTCGACTCCGAGCTGGATAGAAAAATTGACTAYGGTAGTGGTGGTGAAGACTACTCTGAAGCTTCACCTAGTTTTAATGTGAAAAACAGAGAGTTTGAATATCTCAGCGAAGTAAAATTACTCCCTAGTTTTCAACAACTGGAACTAACGAATCAGCAATTACTCACCTACTTCCGAGTCTTTAAACGCAGCACCGAGCCACAAGAGTCCATTGATATCAATCTAGCCAGTACACAAGAAATTATTGACTTCCTTGCCATCTATGAAGCGTTAAGCCCGAGAATTTATAACAATCGTCAAGAGATTGCCGCCCGGGCAAAAGAGCAGGATACTGCAGGTTCTCAATATAGCCTTGAAGCAAAATATGAGGGAGATATTATCACCTACCGCAACAATGCTTGGGACCCCAAATTGGAAGGAATCATAGGTCCCAATCTAACAAGCAAGGAACGAGAATTATTTAGTTTCCGGACATCCCTCTTATCAATCCAATATGATTTTTACGCAGGACGAACAGGGATCCGCGTCCAAGCTACCTTGGAGCTTAGCTATACGAAAGATAACAAAAAAAATCAGCTTAAAAGCATCAAAATATTGCGCTATTCAGTCAACTAAAGGGTCTCTCAGGAGATGGCGGATAGGAGTGGTGAAGAATGCCCCTCCAGGCAAGGGGCAGCATTAATGAGGAGATGTGGTTACTTATTTGCTTTCAACAAGGCCTCAAAATCCAGAGCACCATTGTCAAACTCTGAGGGCTGACTAGGTGCAGCGGGTTGTTGAGCGGCGGCGTCTGCTTTCTTTTCCTCATCTACAGCAGCTTGAGCTTCCGCCATATAGTCGTCCAAATTAACATTAGTCACCTCTCTTTTAGGTACTTTAGCTCGGGCATGGATATCACTGCCATCCAGGGAGATAAATTCCGTTTTTTCCAGAGAGAGTTCAATGTGAAAAGAGTGACCATCAACTTTAAAAGAGAGACGTCGACAGAGTTCCTTGTCTACTTCCTGGGCATCAATGGTGAGGATAATAGATGTGGTTAGAGCAATAGCTTTAGGCTGCGTATTAGAAGAGACTAAACCATATTGCATTTCTACACCTCGGCGAACCTTTCCAATGATTTGATTGATCATTTCGCCAATATTGTCCACCACTTCGTCAGCAGTGTATTCCAGACACAATTCATCTTCAGGTAAGCCCATGAACATCATGGAGCTACGATAAATAGACATCGCAGCTTCCGAGCTGAAATTGATAATCATCAATCCTGAGTAGTCTCCACTAAACAAAACAAAACAGCCGATTTCCGGTCGCAAATGGATGGCCGGAATTTTCTGAATTGTTTTTGCATAAGTAATTTCCTTCCCGGTACTGGCTTCTAGAACCTCTTTCGTGGCTTCACAAAAAATAGAAGATATTGCGTTTACAGTATTCGATGTTCGAATCATGACAAGCCTGGGCTGGAGTTGATAAAGGGTTAAGTGAATAGGTTTGAATAATTTTATTCTTTTACAAAGCGTTTCTCCGGGGCATAGCGGAACTCGGAGATGAATAAACCTACTTTATTTTCTTCTTTAATCGGTAATTTTTCCTTCAACGTCTCAAAATCTTCCGGATAAGGAGTTGCTTGGTAACTGGAAGCCATCTGAAGGCGCTGGAGATAGGTTTCTTCTGTATTTTTAAGATTTATTAAGACTTTATCCAGGGATCTCGCCAGTAATTTTTTCAAGCGAAACTTCTGATTCTCCTGCAAGAGGATCTCGATCTTTTTCAAATTTCGCTCGGTAATGGTCATTTCCGCACGAAAATCCACCTGCACCTCGGATTCTTGCACTAAAGTTCCACAGTGATGGGTCCTACCGTTAGGTGCGACCACCTCTGTGTATTCTATGATATTACAAGTAGGGCAATAGAGCCAAACTAAGACTCCCGGTAAAGTTTCTTCCGCTTGTTTTTTTAACTTTCGCTCTCGAAAGTCGGCGAAAGAGATGGGCTTTGAACCGGACATGGATCAACTCATACTAAGGTTTCCGGGTCGGAAGTTTCCGCCCCTCAGGTAAAAATGGTTTGTAAGACAACAACGGCTGCCAGAGAGAAGCATCCTTCCAGAAGGGCCACTCCCCAGTTTTGATCTTGATGAATCTCTTCATCCAAGTTTTCCAGAGGGATAATAATACGATCCATCACAAAGCGGAAAAAAGCCAAAACGGCACTTCCCAATACAAACCAAGCTAAAAATAATAATAGAGAGAAGGAAGAGCTCAAAGGAACAGCCAATAAGATACCCATCGCCACTAAATTAATGCCGAAGGAAACTCCAGCTGCTACATTGCCTTCCTTTAGCTCTTGATGGAAATCATAGCGAATGATTTTCTGGTAGAGCCGACTATAAAGTAAAAAGGTAAACTGTGCTAACAAGAAGTAGGCCAATGTCAAAGTGATATCAGCCATCCAACCCAAACTTTCTCCCGTGATAATGCTCCGGATAATCATCGCACTGCCCAGATAGCTACCGGCTACAACCGCCCCTACACCTATATTATGCTTTTCCAGTAATTCTTTTTTATTATCGAAATGACTGAGAACAAAGCGATTATTAAACTTGCCAGCGAAGTTCAATAAGAAAATACCAATCACTCCCCAGACACAAACTAAAAGCAACTCGTCTAAAAGAGACTCTGCGGGACCCGATAAAACCCCCTCCAGAATCGCCGCCACACCCCCCATATAACCAACAAATGTGATGGCAATGGCCTTGTTATCCGCTTTCACTAACTGGTATTCCAAAGAATACCCGGCAAAAAGATCAAACACTTTTTTGCCTACCCACATCAAAGCCAGAACCAGTATAACCAGCAGAAGGTTAGGGAAATAACTTAATTTCTCAATTCCTTCCGGGCTAATCAATTCTATGGCGAACTCTTCTAAAGCTATTGTCATTGCATTCTGGCAAAAGGTTCCGTGCTCAGCAACCGTCAGATAAATTTATAAGAAGTAGGTCCCACTCAGCAAAATCTGACGGATATGATTCAATTCAACTCAGTATTTGTCTTTGAATTCTCTACAATATTAAGTCCTGTCCATTAAACCCGAACAGGTGGAAAAGTCAAGCCACTCACGCCAACCACGACCTTGAGAGAAAGTGCACTGTATTTTGAAAGCTTCCCCTAATTTAAGATTTTTTCTCTTCGCAGGCAAGAAAATTGCTTGTTTTAACTCCAAACTGCTTCATCTTTTTACCGTTGACCAAGATTGGGAAACGATCCATCTTTCTAAGCCAAGGGGTGATTATGTTTTATCGAATCCTCTTACTCTATCTGATCTTTCTTACATCCTTCACTATTATCTTCTCCAGCCTCTTACCTACCGGACTTTGAAGAAAGCCTCAGGGAAAGCTTGGCAATGGGAGAAGTCTGCTCCGGCCTTTAGCGCTCGGTCCCTGACAGGAAATACACATTATGGTTAAGAACCCGGATGATTCGTTCAATTTATCTCTGGCTCAACATATTAGTATTCGCCAAGCGAGTGAGCACAATTTAAAACAGATCGATATTGACATCCCGCGCAACAAATTCGTCGTTATCACTGGTTTGTCAGGCAGTGGGAAGTCCTCATTGGCATTTGATACCATCTATGCGGAAGGTCAGCGTCGTTATGTGGAGTCTCTCTCAGCCTACGCGCGACAATTTCTAGATCAAATGCAAAAGCCGGCTGTTGAATCCATCACTGGTTTGACGCCTACAATCTCCATTGAGCAAAGAACAGGGAAATCAACCCCAAGATCCACCGTCGCAACTGCCACGGAAATCTACGATTACTTGCGTATTTTATTTGCACGGGCTGGAACTCCTTTTTGTCCTCATTGTGATCAGACGATTGTATCTCAATCCGCCGAGGATATTGTGAATTACCTCCTCACTTACGCCGCAGGAACTCGTTTACACCTGTTAGCCCCTTTGGTCCGGGGTAAGAAAGGAGAACACCGAGAAGTTCTGGATTTTGTACGCAGAGAAGGTTTTACTCGCCTCCGGATTGATGGAGAGATGCAACTGGGTGAAGAAGTCAAACCCTTGAAAAAGACCTTCAAACACGACATCGAAGCTGTCGTGGATCGGGTTGTAATCCGTGAGGATGTAGCGACTAGACTCACAGACTCTGTGGAAGTAGCACTCAAACTAAGCGAAGGTACGCTCGTTGCCCTCCTGGAAAACCGGGAAACCGGAGAGAAAACAGAAGAACGTTTCAGTGAGAAATTTGCCTGCCCCGAACATGGACCCGTTCTCGAAGAAGTATCCCCACGGATTTTTTCTTTTAACAGTCCCTTTGGCTCCTGTTCCGCTTGTTCCGGTCTGGGAACCTTAATGGAACCGGCCGCCGAACTGATCATTCCCGATCCCAACCTCAGCCTGGAAGATGGAGCCATCAAAGCCTGGAAAAGGTGTGGTTCCGGCCTTCGCGGCTTCTATAACAAGTCTGTTCATTTGTTAGCTAATCTCTTTGAGATTTCCATAAAAACTCCCTGGAATAAAATCCCGGAAGCAACCCGGCATCAAATTCTTTACGGTTCAGGGAAAAATGCTGTCTACGAAGGCCTTATTCCTAACCTGCAGCGACGTTTCCAGACTACAGATTCGGAAGGACAAAAGGCTAAAATTCATGAATTTATGACCTCTCTTCCTTGTACAAGCTGCCATGGCAAGCGACTGCGTCCGGAAGTCCTATCCATTCGCATTGAAGGGAAGAATATTCATGACATCACCCAAATGACGGTGGAACAGTCCTATCGTTTCTTTAAAGAGTTGGAGCTGGACAAGGAAAAGCAGAAAATCGCGGATCCTATCAAAAAAGCTGTGCTGGAGCGTTTGGGCTTTTTACAAAATGTCGGTTTGAGTTACCTCAATCTGAATCGGACGACGAATACCCTCTCCGGCGGTGAAGCCCAACGCATCAGACTGGGCAGTCAAGTTGGAGCGAAACTGGTAGGAGTGACTTATGTGCTGGACGAACCGACAATTGGTCTGCATCAACGGGATAACGAACGTCTGCTCAATACCTTGGTTCAACTAAAAAACCTGGGGAATACGGTGATTGTAGTGGAGCACGATGAAGAAGTGATTCGTCGAGCGGACTACTTAATAGATATTGGCCCGGGAGCCGGAAAACATGGTGGGGAAATCGTCGCCAAGGGGACTCCTAAGGAGGTATTACAGACAAATTCTCTAACGGCCCAATATCTCAATGGGACTCGCAAGATTGAAATCCCTGAAAAACGAAGACCTGTGGATCTTTCCAAATCCATCAGTATTACTGGTGCGGAGGCAAATAATCTCAAAAAAATCAATGTCAGCTTTCCTTTGGGCACCATGATCTGTGTCACCGGAGTTTCCGGATCGGGAAAATCGACCTTAGTGAATGAATGTTTGCTGAAGGCCATTCAAAAAGAGTTGGGCAGTGGTAAAGTAATCCCCGGCAAATACAAGTCCATTAAAGGAATTGATCAGATCGATAAAATTATCAATATCGATCAATCCCCTATCGGACGGACCTCACGTTCGAATCCAGCCACCTACACGGGGCTCTTTGACGGGATTCGAAAGATATTTACCGCTCTGCCGGAAGCTAAAATCCGTGGTTACACCCCGGGGCGTTTCTCCTTTAATGTGAAAGGAGGACGTTGTGAAGCTTGTCAAGGACAGGGTGTCAAGGTGATTGAAATGCACTTCCTGCCCGATGTGCATGTACTCTGTGAAACTTGTAAGGGCAGTCGTTACAACCGAGAGACCTTACAAGTCAAATACCGTGGCAAGAGTGTGGCCGATATCTTAGCGATGCCTGTGGATGAAGCTTGTGAGTTTTTCAAAAATCACAAAAAGATATATCCAGCATTGAAAACACTGCTGGATGTCGGATTGGACTACATTCAATTAGGGCAACCCTCTCCCACTCTTTCCGGTGGTGAGGCGCAGCGCATCAAGTTAGCCTCCGAACTGAGTAAGCGTTCTACGGGCAAAACTTTTTATATCCTGGATGAACCCACAACGGGTTTACATTTTCACGATATAGCCCGTTTGATGGAAGTTTTACACCGCCTGGTTGATCTAGGGAATACGGCCGTCATCATTGAACATAACTTAGATGTCATCAAATGCGCGGATTGGCTCTTGGATCTGGGTCCGGAAGGTGGTGAGCTAGGGGGAAACCTGGTCGCTGCGGGCACACCGGAAAAAATAGCAAAAACAAAAAACAGCCATACAGGAAAATACCTTAAACAATTGTTATTTAATGGTGATTCATAGAATTTTCTTGAGACTTTGTCTTCATTCGTGTATCCCTAGTATTTCCTGCTTTAAAATTTAAAACCTACCTTGTTTGTGGACGTTCTGTAATGAAAACCAAATTTATTTTTGTAACGGGAGGGGTTGTCTCCTCACTGGGAAAAGGCATTGCTGCAGCATCAATCGGGGCCACTCTGGAATCCAGAGGGCTGAAGCTGACTATTTTAAAACTGGATCCTTATATTAATGTTGATCCAGGCACAATGAATCCCCTGCAACACGGTGAAGTCTTTGTAACGGAAGATGGTTACGAGGCCGATTTGGACTTGGGCCACTACGAGCGTTACACCAATGTCATCACCACAAGGGATAGTAACTTTACCACAGGACAAATCTACAACACGGTCATCCAAAAGGAACGTCGTGGTGAATATTTGGGTAAAACAGTTCAGGTCATCCCGCATATTACAGATCAAATCAAAGAGAATATCTATAAAGCGGCAGAAGGTTTTGATGTAGCCCTGGTTGAAATCGGGGGTACTGTTGGTGATATTGAATCCTTGCCTTTCCTGGAGGCCATTCGTCAGATCAGCCATGATTTGGAAAGACATCAAACCATGTTTATCCATCTGACCCTGATTCCCTGGATTGCCGCTGCGGAAGAATTAAAAACCAAACCCACACAACACAGTGTGAACAAGCTCAGAGAAATCGGCATCCAGCCGGATATTCTGATTTGCCGTACGGACCGACCACTGGACGAAGAATTACGCCGCAAGATTGCTCTCTTTACGAATGTAGCTTATGACTCTGTGATTGAAGCACAGGATGTTGAATGTGTTTACGCAGTCCCCTTAAATTTCCATAAGGAAGGCCTAGACTCCAGAGTGGTAGAGCATCTGCAATTATGGGCCAAACGTCCTAATCTACAAATTTGGGCAGACATTGTGGATTCTTACATGAATCCAAAGGATGAAGTCACCATCGGTATTATTGGTAAATACACAGACCTCAAGGATTCCTACAAAAGCTTGAACGAAGCCTTAATTCATGCGGGTATCGCTCTTAATTTAAAGGTCAACCTCCACTACGTCGATTCGGAAAAGCTCCATGATACGGGAGATACCAGCGATTGGGCAAAATGTGACGGTTTCCTCATTCCCGGTGGTTTTGGCAAACGTGGTATAAAGGGAAAAATTGATTCGA
Organism: SAR324 cluster bacterium; assembly: GCA_002401295.1. Classification (GTDB taxonomy): domain Bacteria; phylum SAR324; class SAR324; order XYD2-FULL-50-16; family XYD2-FULL-50-16. Next base: position 23,908 of record NVSR01000012.1, read on the forward strand.
TTCAATACGCTCGAGAAAATAAGATTCCTTTCTTTGGGATTTGTCTGGGCTTGCAGGTGGCTATTCTGGAATACGCACAAAATGTCCTGGGCATCAAGAATGCGGATTCGACTGAGTTTAATCCCTCTACGACGGAAAACATCATTGATATGATGGCTGAGCAAAAGGAAGTTAAAAATCTGGGTGGAACCATGAGACTGGGTGCTTTTAAGGCAACACTGCAGAAAGACAGTATGGCAGCCAAGATCTACGGCAAAGAGGAGATCTCCGAACGACATCGACATCGCTGGGAAGTGAACAATAAGTATATCTCTGCTTTAGAAGAAGGTGGGCTGAAAATTTCTGGAAAGAACAAAGATTTGGACTTGGTTGAGGTGATTGAATTGGAAGATCATCCCTGGTTCCTGGCGGTACAATACCACCCTGAATTCAAATCCAAGCCAATTGCGCCACACCCCTTATTCCAAAGCTTTGTAGAAGCCGCTTACCAGAATAAAGGGAAAAAAAGCTAAATTGCTTGCCGTAATTTGCGAGTATAATGGCCGTTGATTTCGGCCATCCAACGGGTAAACTGAGGATGGTCGGGATATTGATCGGGATGATATTTTTTGATCAGCTTACGATAAATCTGCTTGAGCTCTCCCGCGGGAAGGGCTGTTTTCAAGACTCGTAAATCTCGCTCAAAATCCTTGAAGGTCGGTAGCGGAGACAAGACCGTAACTTTCTGTGCCTTTCTCCGTCGCAACTTCTTCGTATCGATCCGTTCAACCCAGTTATTTTTCTGCGCCTTTTCCTCAGCTTTTTTCTGTTTTAGCAGGTCTTTACGGATGACAGCTTTAATATCCAGTGGTTTGAATTTCTTGCCTAAGAAGATTTTTTTCTGTTCGCCCGCCAATAAAAAACTACCATACCAATAAGGCCCATGGCGTCGCCCCATCAAACAACTGTAACATCCTTCCTGATTACAAGCGTGATACTCGACAGCATAGCGAATGACAATTTTATCAAGTTCAATTTGACTGAAGTTATTTCGACAAACCATCTTTTCCGCAATCAAATAAATCAGAAGAACGTTATAAAACCGGGGCCTAAATAGTCCCCCAAAGCCCTTTTTAAAAAGTCAGCAAGAGGGTAGAAATTATTTTGAATTCATGCAATCAATATTGCCACAGATGAGAATTTTTTTACATCCCAGATTCTTGAGATAGGCCGTTTCACCTCAGGACAGGCCCCTCAAATTCAGGTAATAACCTATCGTTCGGAACAGTTTAATGAACCCAAAATCGTTGCTCCTACTCCTGACCTTTCTGTTCAGCATGACCGGCTTTTCCTTGGCACAGGAAATCCATACTATCCAGGGCAAAGTAATTGACCCTACGGGAAAAATTTCTTTATCGATGCCTGTTGTCTTGATGGAAATCATTATGGCTGAAAAGCCTAGCGTTCAGCCAGTCCAAAAAACAGTCTCTGATCAACAAGGCAGGTACCAATTTCAGATCAAAGAACTCAAAGAAGGAGCTTTTTACCGCATCAGTACGGTGCTCGATGAGCAAGTATTGGGCAGTAATCCCATACGTTTTAAGCAAGGACAGACTTTAGTTCAACTGAACCTGCAAATCCCACAAACATTAGAAGGCATAGAACATTTCTCCTTCGAAAAGCATGTCCTGGTTTTTGATTTAATGGAAGAAGGTATCAGGGTTACTGATATTATTGGTTTGGATAACAGATCCGGTGGAACTGTAGATGCGCGCCAAACCCCTTTGACTCGCAAGCTACCGGCAGAAGCCACGAACATTAACGTCCTGGATCCACTCAAGGGAATCGAGATTATCAATAACAATGGAGAGTTAACTTATAAATTACTCTTGCCACAAGGACGGCACCAACTCTTCGTTACTTATGATTTGCCGACGGATAGTAGTGAATTGATTTTCGAAAATAGTTTTCCTCTAGGAACTCAAGAACTGGAGCTCATTGTTCCGGGGAAATCAATCCAAGCCGGTTTTGATCAGATCAGCAACGACATCACCTCTGCGGAAAAGAAATTTGACAAAGAAATCTACGTGTCTCAGAAAATCACCCTCAGAAGCACACAAAATCTCGTTCGAGTTAAGATCCAGGGAATCCCTCTCACGCAGAATAGATTGCTTTATCCAGCCGGTTTTCTGATGATCCTCTTAGTTGGTGGCCTCTTATGGTACCTCAAGAAAATAAGCGGAAGCAAAGTAGCTTAATGAGTTTTTCAAGCTATTTCAAAGACTCTTCCCATCGTTTCTATGGAGCCGTGACGGCTTTGGTGATGCTCACCCTCTATGAGCTTCTACTCGTCATGGGATCCCCATCAGGGATCTCCATACGCAATGCACCGGACGCCTGGTTTCGGACCTTGCTCTTTTACGTTGGGGCCTCTCCTCATCAGATGATTTTCATACTCATCACCTTTTCTTTAATCGCCATTGTGGTCTTTCATGACTCCACTTTCGTTTGGCGAAGTAAGATTTTCTTGGGTATTCTGGCCGAATCTATTTTCTTGGCCCTGATTTCAGGCTTTTTGATCCAATCGATCATTGCACAACTCTTGTTCATGACCGGTGGCATTACCCATTCTGTCTTGGGTGATTTAGCCTTATCCATTGGTGCGGGGCTTTTTGAGGAGCTTTTTTTTCGAGTCTTTTTAACCACATTACTCATTTGGATCGGATCTCGTTTCATTCGAGTCAAGGGGCTGGCAGCCCTGTTGGCAATCTTAATCGCATCCTTTTTATTTTCTGCCTCTCATTACATCGGTAGTGCCGGTGATCCCCTGGAGCTTTACTCCTTTCTTTTCCGGTTTTTAGCTGGAATTTGGTTCACCAGTATCTATGCTGTGCGTGGTTTTGCCATTGTGAGTCTAACTCACGCATTTTATGATATTTTTGTCCTACTATTTTAGAAAAGAATCCTATTTCCTCCAAGGTATCCCAGAAGGATTCACGCATTGACTATCTTGACTAAAGCAGGCAGAATTCACCGTTAACCTTTGATTTATCCCGCTTGCATGAGCCTAGGACCTTACCTAAAAAGATAGCTTCTGATCACCTCCAAAATTGTGATATTTTATGAAAACTAAAATTCTACTTTTTCTCTCAGCTTTCTTTTTTCTACTTTCCAGTGCTCCTCTCCAAGCGGAATCAGATTTTAAAATCGCTTATGTGAATATGAATAAAGCGATCAATCTCTCCAATGAGGGTAAACGCTCCAAAAAATTTCTAGAGGCACAAGCGCAGCAAACTAAGTTACAACTCCAACAAGACGAACAGTCCCTGCGTAAGAAAGAATCCGAGCTGAAAAACATGATCATGCTCAGCCCGAAAAACAAACAGGCGAGAGAAAAAGAAATCGCCCAATTGCGACAAAGTTTACGCCAAAAACTGACTCAGGCACAAAAAGACTTCCGTAGTGATGAAGCTCGCCATACTGGAAAAATTTTCAAAGATATTATTTCCGTACTCAATGGAATCGCTCGCGAGGGAGATTATGACCTGGTATTGGAAAACAACGTCAAGCAGACCATTCTTTTTTCAAAATATCCGATGGATGACATCACAGAACGCGTCATCACAGAGTACAACAAACTACAATCTCTAAAATAAAAATGATCTTAGATATACTAGAAATTAAAAAACGACTGAAGCATCGCTACCCCTTCCTCATGATTGATCGAGTGATCGAACTGGAAGAAGGTGTCAGTTGTACCGCTATCAAAAACATCACAATCAACGAGATGATTTTTCAGGGTCACTTTCCTGAGCAACCCATCTTCCCCGGTGTCCTGATTGTTGAAGCCATGGCCCAGACTGCAGGCATTGCCGGATATGCACTGCATAAAGACCCTGATAACAGCCTCTCCTACTTCGCTGGTTTTGATAAGGTACGCTTTAGGGCCCCTGTAGTTCCGGGCGATCAACTGGTACTGAAAGCACACTTGGTCAAACAAAAGATGAATATCTGGTTCATGCAAGGTAAGGCCTATGTTGACGACAAACTGGTTGCCACCGCTGAATTTAAATTAGCTACTGTTCCCGCCCCGAAATAAGCACACCAGAAGGACCTTATGATTCATCCAAGCGCAATCATTGATCCCAAAGCCCAACTGGATTCTACAGTGATCGTTGGGCCCTATAGCTTCATCGGTGCAGGGGTTGAAATCGGCCCTCACACGGAGATCAAGCATCACGCAGTGATTGAAGGCCCCACTAAAATCGGTGCGAATAATACTATTTTCCCCTTTGCGTCTATTGGTTTGGAGCCCCAGGATAAGAAGTTCCATGGAGAGTCTTCTACCTTGGAGATCGGTGATGACAACACGATTCGTGAGTATGTAACCATTAACCGTGGTACGGAAAGCGGTGGTGGCTTCACCCGTGTAGGCGACCGCAACTGGATCATGGCCTATTGTCACATTGCTCATGACTGTATTGTCGGCAATGATGTCACCATGTCCAATGGAGCGACCTTAGGTGGACACATCACAATCTATGATTTCGCCACCATCGGTGGACTCACTGGAATTCATCAGTTTTGTCGTGTGGGGGAGTATTCTATTATCGGTGGTCAAAGCATGGTAACCCAGGATGTGGTTCCCTATGCCATGGTTGCGGGAAATCATGCGAAAAACGCAGGCATCAACTACATTGGTGTCGAACGACGCGGTTTCACCCCAGCACAGATCAATGAGATCAATCAGGCCTTTAAGATCTTCTTTAAGAGTGGATTGACCAAAAATAATGCCATTATCAAACTAAGAGAAACCTTCCCTAACCAGGAATACATCCGCATTTTCATCGACTTTGTTGAAACCTCGGAACGAGGTGTGTGTCGATAGTTCTGTCTTCTCTTATCTCCCAATCAACAACCCAAGAGATCCAAGGAAAGCTTATGAATATTGCCATTATCGGATATGGTTACTGGGGACCCAACTTGGTAAGGAATTTTTCCTGGCTGGAAGGGGCCCATGTAAAGTACGTTTGTGACCTGAGCGAAGACCGCCTGAGTAAAGTGAAGGCCCAATTTCCTAATGTTGAAATCATTACCAGCGACTACCAACAAATCCTGGACGATGATTCTGTTGACGCAATAGCCATCTCCACACCCGTCAATACTCACTACTCATTGGCCCAAGCGGCACTGGAAGCTGGCAAGCACGTGCTGGTAGAGAAGCCAATGACGGATAATGTCAAAGATGCCAGAGCTCTGGTTGAGCTGGCAGAGCAACAAGATCGTATTTTGATGGTAGACCATACCTTCCTCTATACGGGTGCTGTTAAAAAGATTAAGTCTCTGATCGACTCCAATGAAATCGGTGAAGTTTTATATTTCGATTCTGTCAGAGTAAACCTGGGTCTCTTCCAGACAGACGTCAACGTACTGTGGGACTTAGCACCTCATGATATCTCCATCATGAGTTATTTGATCGATAAGAAACCAGTCAGTGTCAGTGCTACAGGGGTTGCCCATGTGAATGAGGGCATGGAAAATATCGCTTATATGACTGTTTTTTATGAGGATAACACATTAGCTCACTTTCATGTCAATTGGCTCTCTCCGATCAAGGTCCGTCAAATCATGATCGGTGGATCTGAAAAGATGATCGTCTATGACGACATGCAAAATACGGAAAAAGTGAAAGTCTACGATAAGGGAGTGGATATTGCCCCGAATGATAAAGATGCTCTCTACAAGACCCTGATCCAATATAGAACAGGCGACATGTTTGCCCCCAAGATAGACGAGACGGAAGCGCTGAAAGATGAGTGCCAACATTTTCTCGACTGTATCCAGGAAAACAAGCAACCCATTAGTAACGGACGGTTCGGTCTGGAAGTTGTGAAAATGCTGGAAGCATCTCAACTTTCCATCAAACAACAAGGTAAAATCATCGAACTGGATTCACTATGATTAAAATACTATTGTTGCCCGAGGTTTTCACTGCAGCACTCAAAGGACAGAATCAAGCAGCCGCTGAGCTGATTAAAAAAAGCCAGGAAGGAAAGGAGCTGAAAGCATGGACACTAGCCAGCACAATCCGAACCTTAGCGGAACAAAACTGCTCTAAAGAAGAGATTCAAAGCATTTTGGCTGGAATTCCCAAAATTCCTGTGAACGATCGATTGAGCCAGGAAGCCCTGGAATCAGAGCATGGCTTTGACAAAGGTCTGCAATTAGCAGCGGCAAAGATGTTTAAGCTTTCCGCAATTGTAGCCGAAAAAAATGGTGAGGAAACGGAAGGAGTTCGCTTTCTCTCTATTGAAGAAGGCAATGCCTTGCAACATGATGCTTACGCTCAGAACGTGAACTTCATGGACCTAAGTCTGGCGGTTCATCCTATCTTTGATCAGGTTGACGCCTGGCACATGGACATCATTCAAAATACGGCTTTTGCTGGCGGCAGCCACGTCACAGCCTTTGAAAAAGAATTCGCCGAATATTGTGGTGCGAAACACGCTGTGGGTGTTGCCAGTGGTACGGATGCCCTGCGTTTTGCCCTGGTGGCCTTAGGTGTCCAACCGGGTGACGAAGTCATCACTGTGCCCAATACGTTTATCGCTACTACAGAGGCTATTTCTCAAGCTGGCGCCAAGCCTGTATTCGTGGATGTCTTACCAGACACCTACAACATGAATCCGGAAAGCATTGAGGCAAAAATCACTGATAAAACCAAGGTGATTTTACCGGTTCATCTCTACGGCCAAATCGTGGACATGGACCCGATCCTGGCAATCGCTGAGAAACATGGCCTCAAAGTACTGGAAGATGCTTGCCAAGCTCACGGTGCCGAGTACAAAGGTCGCCGTGCTGGTTCCATTGGTCATGCCGCTGCTTTCAGCCTTTACCCAGGAAAAAACTTGGGAGCCTATGGTGAAGCTGGCTGTGCCGTCACAAATGACCCGGAAGTCGCAGCTACCATGGCTTGCTTGAAGGATCACGGTCAGTCCCGCAAGTATTATCACAAAATGGAAGGTTACAACGGACGTATGGACAACCTGCAAGCAGCTGCTTGTCGAGCCAAACTTCCTCTCATGGATGATTGGAACCAATCACGCCGAGAAGTTGCCCAATTCTATAAAAAGTATTTGGGAGACTGCGCACAGGTAAGCCTACCGACTGTACCCGAAGAAAATACTCCCGTATTTCACATCTTCATTGTTTTGGTGGATGAGCCGCAAAAACTCCATCAGTATTTGCAGGAGCAAGGCATTTTCTCATCCTTTCACTATCCCGTTCCCCTGCATCTACAAGATGCTTATCAGGACCGTGGAGAAGGCATTGGTAGTTATCCTGTAACGGAAAAATGTGCGGACTCCTTGCTGAGTTTGCCTATGTTCCCGGAGTTGACCGAAGCTCAGGTCAAACGTGTCTGTGACACTATTAAGAAATTTTATGAATAAGTTGATGGTTATTGCCGGAGAAGCTTCCGGCGACCTCCACGGAGGCCATGTTCTCCTGGAACTAAAAAAACTTCGCCCTGATTTAGAGATTTTCGGAACCGGTGGACAACTGATTGAGTCCACGGGAGCCCATCTGTATTACAGAGTAGAAGACTTGGCTGTGATCGGTTTCATCGAAGTGATGAAACGATACAAGTACTACAAGGGAATCTTTGATGAAATGGTCAGCAAGCTGGATGAAGAACGCCCTGATGCGGTTTTCCTGGTAGACTATGCGGGCTTCAATTTAAGGTTCGCTGCGGAAGCCAAGAAGCGAGGCATCAAGGTCATCTTTTATATAGCCCCTCAAGTTTGGGCCTGGAAGAAAAACCGGATTCACAAGATGAAAGCCTTCATTGATGAGCTGATCGTCTTATTTCCCTTTGAAGTGGATTTCTTCAAAGAGAATGGCATGGTGGCTCATTGTTTCGGCCATCCACTGCTGGATATTGCCAAACCCTCCCTGGACAGGAAAGAGTTTTCCCAAAAATGGGGATTAGAGAATCAAAATAAGAGAATCAGTTTTTTACCGGGCAGCCGGAAAAATGAAATCCTCAAGCATTTGCCCCTGTTAATCCAGGTAGTGGAAAACTTGGCTATTCAGCGAGCGAATTTGCAATTCATTTTTCCCTTGGCGCCTACAGTCACTCGAGAAGAGGTCTTGCCTTACTTTGAAGGTGTGAAAGCAGAAGTTCAAATTGTAGAGCAAGATACTTACAATGCCGTAGCAAACTCCGATTTCGCCGTCGTTGCCTCGGGAACCGCAACATTGGAAACAGCAATCCTGCAGACTCCTATGTTGATCTTCTATAAGGTCTCACCTCTGACTTATCTGATCGCCAAATTTATTTTGAGGATCGGAGACATCGGATTGCCTAATATTGTTGCCCGTAAAAAGATTGTACCGGAACTAGTACAACACTCTTCACCCGAAACAATGGTCAAAATGATCCTCTCCTATCTGGAAGATCGTCCTAAATACCAGGAAGTCAGAGACAATCTGGCCCAACTAAAACATGACTTGGGTGAAGAACATGCTTATGCCAACACAGCAAAATTTGTAGCTTCTCTGTTAAAATAAGTTATCTTTTCCCTCAGTGCCGCATCCTCATCATCTTGCAGGATGCACCTCTCCTCCTGAGAAAAAATTACCACGAAGAACACAAAGGGCACGAAGAACTGCCATAATATATTTTCATTACTTAATACGGATCAACCAGTAGGTCGGAGTCAGCGTATATGAAATATATCATCCCATTAGTCTTTTTCCTGGCAAGTTGTACGGGAGAGCGCCCCACGAACCTGGGAGTTACAGAAGGAAAATTGGCGGATTGTCCCGACAAGCCTAATTGTGTGTCCAGTTACAGCACTGATGAAGAACATCAAATTGCTCCCCTGGAGGCTAGTTTGCAGGAGATCAAGAAGAGCTTAAGCCAACAGGAACGAGTGAAGATCATCATCGAGAAGGATAATTATCTCTATGCGGAATTTACCAGCAGGGTCATGCGGTTTGTTGATGATGTTGAATTTTTCGCCATTCCAGAAATGCAGGTAATACATGTGCGTTCAGCATCTCGTATCGGCAAGAGTGATTTAGGCGTAAATCGCAAACGCATTGAAGCGATCAGAGCGTCATTGAACGAGTAAAATTTTAGCTTTGTGGACCATTGCCTGCTCTCGCTCTACGGTCTCGAAGCAGACTGCGGTGATTCAAGCTTATCATTATCCTAGCCGCCGACTGCCAGCATGGACATGGGATAATTGATCGTTGCTGAGAATTGAGAACCCTCATCTTCACTAAAGCCCACATCCGCCCTCAAAATAATACCAGATAGAATGATGCGGAAGCCAACTCCGTAGGTGGTCAGCATTTTTTTGGTTAAATCCTCTTTTTTATCGGCCACACTACCCTTTTCCCCATAAAAGGCGATTTGAAGCCCCGTTCGATGTCCTTTGGCAATCAAAATATTGAAGGGTGAAAATTCATCACTCAGGTTTAATCGATATTCGAGACCATAGTATAAAGCGTGTCCCGCCTTAAAACGACGGAAAGGATAACCTCGCAAGCGTTGGGAGCCACCCAGTGCTCTCGCTTCACCATATTTGTTCAGAGCGATGCGTTCGTTGATGATCTTCGTTTCCGTAGCTTCACATTCCGTTTTTTGCGTGCCTGTCAAATTGCTACAATCAAGCCCTAGCTTTTTCTTTAATTCATCAACATCCGTAGAGGCTTGATTCGTCACTGTGGCATCGGAGGAAAAATAATTCAGAACAAGTGTGTCCCATTGAACAAAAGGAACCGGTAAATACAGCGTGGCATTTTGATCCACATAATAAAAATCACTCACCAATTCATCTTCGTTATAAGGTGTCGTTTTCATGGCCTCATAACGAAATCCATAACGGGGATCCAAACGATCATCCGTCAAATCGAGAATCATTCCGACTTGGTCCATACCGACCTGATAGGAGTCCGTATTGATATTAGGAAATTCATTTTCATCATTATCTAAGACTCGAATTTGATTGCGCTGTCCCCGTTCGTAGCGATAGAAGATCTCGAACTCTCTCTCCGCGAAACTCATGGTGAGTTGGCCAAGATTGGACTGTCCCTCCATCTCAGGTAATACAAACTCATCCTTATCCGATTTCAAGCCACGATCATATTCCGTGGTGGCTACCCGGTATTTGTAGGTAGTCGCGTCCAGAATTAGAAACTCAGGGATGAGGTGCAAGTCAAGGATGGTCGTTACCTCAACTTCAAAATCTCCCGATAAACGCACTGCCGTTAAATCCAAATCACTTTCAAAAAGATTTAAAAAACTGGCACCTGCACCAGACGCCGATCCGATACCGGGAATTTGCACAAACAGAGGGAAAAGAAAATAGCCGAAGTCTTTGCCGAATTGATCACGCCTGCGTTCTACGGCGTAACTAAACTCCATAACCAGCATCAACAATAGTATTGAGAGGAATATTTTTTTCAGGCAACTGAAACTATTGCTCATCAAAATATGGGGCCTATTAATCATGATCGCCTCCAGTAGGTGTATTTAAGCGAAAGAACCAAATACCAATGATTATTTCCCAGATCATGAAGGGGAAATAGAGATTGTACCCTAATTCTTCCAATGAAAAATCAAACCAGTAGGGAATTGAGGCTAAAATAGCCACAAGACAACAAAACACGCCCACATAACCCAATATTTTTGGAATGACCTGTTTTCGGGCCCAAAGAAAAACATAAAGCAACACACCAAGAACAATGCAATTGGCCCCAATAGTCACCCCCCATTTGGCTGACAGAATCATTGAATACCCAATTTTTTCCAAGATCAATTTGTCCGTTACACCTGAATTTTTATAAGATTCAGCAATCCAAGTGATGGTAAAATTATCCATATCGTGAATAATTAGTACGATAGCCCCGGTGGCAATCAGTAACGAAGCCATCAACGCACTCGTCGGAGATATTCGTCGAAATCCCAGGAACAGGCTTCCCGCCAGTAACAGGGTCAGCAGATTGGAAATTTCATCAAAAACCAATTCAAGAATATGGAGCTGGGGATGTTGATTAATGGCGGAAAATGTCCCTGCCATATCAAGGGGATTTAAAGCGAGATTATTTGGAATTACAAGTGCCAGGCTACAGATGACACTTACTATTGAACCCAGCCACAAAATACCACTGAGTTTCACATTCCGCGCCTCTACTTTAGCCATTGCTGTGTTTTCTTTTATGGTCATGCCACCTCCATTAGCTCTATAAAAATCTATTTGGGGACTCAGAAAAAGGGACTTCTCGGACTAAGAGAATTAGAATAAAAGTCCCCCAACCGAAAAACGGTAGCACCGCCCTACGTGGCGGCCTCACTGAGAACAAAAAAAAATATAATTCAAATATTTAATAAAACAATGCATTAACAAAAAGCAGGATTTTGAAAAGCGGTCCCTCCCTTAAATTCCGAACCACAGCTGTACTTATTCATTGATATAGTTCTATTTGAACTGTAAAAAAGTTTAACCTTGATAAGTGTGAAATCATATGACTGCCTGACTCAATGAATTAGCCCTACGTAACAACTGACTCCAGTGCTTACAATCAATGAAAAACAAAAAAACAATGAATGCGGCGGCCTTAAAGAATGAGATGCTGCTTTTAGTTAACAGAGGAATTGAAAAAAGCCGGATTGAAGAGACAGTAGGCATTACTATTGATCAGCTGAGTGATCCTGATGAAATGGTTTCTATAGAATATTATGTCGCCCTGGAAAAAGCCGCCCCTCTGTTAGCCAAGAATCCAGGCATCTTTATTGAGTTAGGATGTGAAAAATTCGGCACCAGCCAAACTGGTATTTTGGGACATGTGGTTACGGGTGGGGAAACTATTCGAGAGGGTTTTCAATTGGCCGTTCGCTATACCCACCTGCTTTCCAATGTCAATAGAATGGAGTTGAGAGAAGAGGGGGATTTAGCCTATTTTATATTTACAAGGGATTTACCTGAGTTTTTTACGATTCAAAGTGTGGAGCTGGTTTTTAGCCGAACACTCACCTTAATGAAGACTTTTTGGGGAGATGACTTTCAACCCAATGAAGTTCAATTCCAATATGCCTCACCCGATTATATTCAGGTCTATCAAAGGGTTTTTAAGCATATTTTGTTCAATCAATCCGAGAATCAAATTATTTTTCCTCGGAAACTCTTGGATCAAAAGAATCCCTATTATCAGCCCTATGTTAGTAAAATCATCCTCAGTCATGCGGAGAAGCTACTTGCAGAGCAGAAAACAGAAGATACGTTGGAACAACAAGTTCGAACAATTATCCTGGAGTATCTACCAAAAGGGATTGTAAATGCAGAGTTTACCGCATCAAAATTACATATGAGTCGGCAAACTTTATTTCGGAAGTTGAAAGGTGAATCCGGCATTTCCTTTCAGGAATTGTTGGAAGGGACTCGCAAGGAACTGGCCAGGCAATACGTGAACAACGAGACTTTTATGCTGGCTGAAATCGCTTATTTACTAGGGTTCTCAGAAATCAGCGCTTTTCATCGTGCTTTCAAAAGGTGGTTTCAGCAGACACCCGGAGAGTTTCGACGACAAAATGACTTTTCAATTACTTAGCTGTCGAGTCCCCCATTAATTTACGGAGAGCCTCCAATTCTTTCAGGGCTTGCTCCTTGGCAACTCGCTCTTTGACTTGCTCTGCCTGAGCTTGTTCCTTGGCAATTCGTTCTTCTTCTTTTTCTGCTTGGGCTTGCTCTTTGGCGATTCGCTCTTCTTCTTTTTCCGCTTGGGCTTGTTCCTTGGCAATTCGTTCCTTTAAAATCATTCGTTCTTTGTCTTGCAGATCCTCAATTATTTCATCTTCCAGGTCCATAGTTTCGCGAACTTCAGGTTCCGCTACGGCTTTTTGCAGGCGACGGATGATTTCGTGGTATTTTTCTGGAAAATCATTTTCCTGAATGCGTAATATGTGGCCTTCACCATCTGCAGTTTGCATCCCCTGGTCGAAAATACTTAACACAGTGAGCAAGTCGTTTTGTCGTTTATGCTTCAAGTAGGGAATTTGGACCACATAACTGTCATGAGTGAGACTTTCGATAAAATCTTCAGGTTCTGTGATCGTTTCACCTGTGACGGCATTGGTATAGCTGCGATTCACCATAATCACCGGTGCTTTGGTGTGTTGCAGGGAATAGCCTAAAAAATAGATCGTTAAAATTGGAATTGCTTTGACTGCAGTACCTTTGGAGGTTTCTTCCTTAACGCAATTATTTTTATCCCGGTATTCTTGTCCTAAATATCGCCTGAAGCGCATGATATCTTGTGGATACTTCGCTTTCTGAATCTCGATTAAAACTTTTTTACGCTTACCTTCCTTAGTAATAATACTAGCCGCAAAATCCAGGCGATAAATAGTCAGCGCCTGTTTTTCCAGAAGACTTATTTTCTCGGTCGCTCGAAACTCCAAGGTTTCGATTTCCATACCGGTGATGGTGGAGATGATCAGTTTGGCGACACGGTTATCATTCATCAGGTATCTGAAAACCACGTCATAAATGGGATTGGCAATATCCATAGTTTTGATCCGAAAGCTGTTTGGAATTCCTAATCAGGCCATAAGAATACCAATCCGCTTCCATAATGGAAAGCGAGAACAATGAGAAAAGAGGCTGGACAGGCTTCTTAAACAGAGGACTATTAATTGATGGTCACGCGTTTGCGAATCTCTTGGAAAAGGCGGGTGAAATCCTTTTCCCGAAGGATTTCCGGGGTGAGGGTGTTACGTTTGGCTAATTCAGCAATAATCATACTAATATTGTTCATATAGTAAGATCTCCTGCTCAATACATGGAATTCTGGCTTTTGCTGTTCGTAGAGATCCAAATCCAATGCCTCTTTCAGCTCTTCGACCTGGCTTTTCCAGTATTTCACTACTTGGGTACGCGCTGTAGCATCGTGTAGTTGGGCACTTTCCAAGACAATGGGAAAAACACGGTCAAAGAATTCACCGTGTCGATACATTTCAGTTAATTCAAACATGCAGGATTCACTGCGTAAATATTCATCACTAATCACAACCACGATTTGCTCAGCCTGCGTGAGTCGCTTCATAAATTTCTGGATGTCGTCTAGGTAACCGAGCTCCCGATCATCCCGCATAAGACGAAACTCTTCTCCTGTGCAAGCCTCTTCTAATTTGTTAACCAACTCTCGGCTTTCCCCTTGCCTGCGGTAGGAAATAAATAGTGGAATGGGTTCTGTGGGGGTATTGGGTTTCTGCTCCAAGGGTTGGCTTCTTGATTTTACGTCTGGTTTGCGGAAAATTCCTTTCTTCTCATCTTCCGTTAACAAACCTTTCAGCAGAAGAGATGGGGCAAGACTGAGGCGACTTTGATGGCAAACAACGGGAATATCACCCATTTTGCTATACTTCAATAGTTGCGGGCGCTGATAGGAATGCGGATCCCCTTGTTGACAGCCTTCACAAATACAAGCCACCAGCGTGGTGACGGGAAAACGGCTGTTAATCTCAGTAAGGGCTTGATGGATCTTCCCCAAGAAGGGGTGGCTGAGATCACCTTTAACAGAAATTTTGATTTCCTTTGTTTCGGGAAAGGCCTCAATCAAGAATCGATTTCCCCCTTTATCCAGTAGAATTCCGTGCTTCCAATAGGTGTGTTTTTCAGCTTGTTTTCCGAATTGGGATAGGCAGCGGATCATCACACTTTTGGGAAAAAATTGAAGGTAGCGATAGATCAAACGGCAGTGGTTGGGCTGCTCCCAAAGCATGGCAAATTCATCTGGTCGCTGCTCGGGTAGAAGTTGAGCGGCGACATAAGTTTTTTCTAAAGTAGGGTGTTCAAAACAAAGCTGGAAACGCAGCATTAACTGAATAAAATTTTCTTGTTCCTCTTCAGAACGATCCGGCAAAATCTCGGCTACCCAAGTACGATCAAATTGTCCTTTTTTAGCGAGTAGTTTTTGGTCCAAAATTTTATAAACCAGATCAGTAGCCCAGGTTGGATCCAGAATCAGCAAGCTTTTCAGTTCTTGGTAATCGGCAAAATGCAAGAGGCTGACCGTATCATGCAGGTAACGGCAGAGGGGTTTTTGGCTGTTTTCAGGAACTTCATATTGTCGACAAATCTCTTGGTATTTACCGTAGCTAATTGTCTTTTGATGTTTTCCCAAACCTTCCAAATGGAGTTTTACACTGATCCAGGATTTGGGCAAAGTGATTTTCAGCTGCTTTTTGAAGAGAGAATCCGACTCCAGTTGTTTTTTGATAGATTGCTTGAGTTGACTCAGCCCATCTCGGTTGGAGGCGCTGACTTCCACGAAGTCATGCACTCCATATTGTTTGGACAAATCCCCACGATTGAGGTGTTGAAAGTCCAGATCAATCTTATTTTGAACCACAATTATGGGACTATTTTTCCCAAAGG
The DNA here is from genome assembly GCA_002401295.1 of SAR324 cluster bacterium. Taxonomy (GTDB): domain Bacteria; phylum SAR324; class SAR324; order XYD2-FULL-50-16; family XYD2-FULL-50-16. The sequence goes on from NVSR01000012.1 coordinate 39,333, forward strand.
ATTGCACGTGGTCCAACCAATATTCGAGGGGTTGCTCTTCATTTTCCACCCCGGTCAGCTGTCCTGCCTTACGGGCTTCCGTTAAATGCTCTGTTGGAGCGGCAACCACCAGATAAAGGGCACGGTCAGAAAAGAAATATTGATGAGTCGCATGGTAAATATCTTGACCACCGAAATCCCAGACCTTCAATTGTACTTCTGTTCCATCACTCAAGGGCAGAGATAACTCCTCAATTCGAATACCATGGGTTGAATCCTCTTCAGGATCAAACTCATCATGCAACAGACGTTTGACTAGAGAGGTTTTCCCGGTTCCTCCGTTTCCAATCAAAATCAGTTTGGCTTCATTATTGGTTTGCCCTCCCTTTTCCAGATCCTGATAGAAGGCTCGAATAGCTTCCAATCCCTGAAAGGCCACCTCTTTGGGTGGGAAACAGACTGGATTCTCTGTTTGAAAACCATACCCCTTTAACTCCAAGTTTTCTAAAGCGGGGCAATCTAAAATCCAGGGTGGGACTATTTGTAGTTGGTTACCTTCTAATTTTAGCTGACGAAGTTTTTCAAGTTTAGTGATGCTCTCTGGAAAATGTTTTAGTTGATTATAGCTAATGTCGAGTGTGTGCAGTTTTCGTAGCTTGGTGATGCTCTCTGGAAAATGCTTGAACTGATTAGAATAGATATTAAGTGTCTGCAGGTTTTGGAGTTTGCTGATACTCTCGGGGAAATGCTTCAGCCCATTAAGAGCAATATTAAGTGTCTGTAGGTTTTGAAGTTTGCTGATACTCTCGGGAAACAGCTTTAGCTGATTAGAATGAATATCAAGTGTCTGTAGGCTTTGAAGTTTTGCGATGCTGTCGGGCAACTCTTTGAGTTGATTAGAAGCAGTATGAAGTATTTTTAGGTTTTTGAGTTTAGTGATGCTCTCAGGCAACTTCTTCAACAGATTGGAATCAATGTAGAGTGCCTGCAAATTTTGAAGTTTTGCGATACTATCGGGTAACTCCTTGAGTTGATTAGAACTGATATTGAGTGTCTTCAGATTTTTAAGTTTTGCGATACTCTCAGGCAACTCGTTAAATTGATTAGATTCAATGTGGAGTTCCTTCAAATTTTGGAGCTTTGCAATGCTTTCTGGTAATTCGTGAAGTTGATTATAGTCAGTGTAGAGTATCTTCAGGTTTTGGAGTTTCGTGATGCTCTCAGGCAAGTATTTTAACTGATTGGAATCAATGTAGAGTGCCTCCAGGTTTTGGAGTTCTACGATACTATTTGGCACCCCCTTGAGTTGATTAGAACCGATGTAGAGTATCTTCAGATTTTGGAGTTTAGTGATACTCTCGGGTAATTGCTTCAACTGATTGGAACCGATGTAGAGTGCCTGCAATTTTTTGAGCTTGGTGATACTCTCAGGCAATTGCTCCAGCAGATTCATCCCAACATTAAGTGTGTGTAGATCCTGGAGTTTACTAATACTCTCGGGCAACTGTTGTAAATAGCTGCCAATAATATCAAGTTCATAAAGGTTTTTGAGTTGGGTAATACTCTCGGGAAACTGCTGAAACTGACTACCCATAACACTAAGTACCTGCATATTTTGAAAATGGGATAACTCATCAAGAATTGTTTCATGTTTGCAAGTAGTTATAGCCAGAGTTTTCAGATTCAAAAGTTCAAAGAGAATTTTAGGCAGCTTTTCTTTTTGCCAATCTTTGAGACTTATTCCTTCAACAGACTGTGGGAGAATCTCATTTTGTAATTTATCATATTGATGGAAATCTAGATAAAGTCCTGAGAGATTTGTTCCCCGGCGTAAAGGGTTGCCCCTGATATCAATCCAGCTCAAAGAGTTAATAGCTTCGAGCCAATTGGGCAGGGTTTCGATTTTATTATTTGAGAGGTCTAGTCTCTCCAAACCATCGATTTCACGGACCTCTTCCGGTACTGAGGTGAATGGATTTTCTCCCCAACCTCCTAAATACAATGTTGTTGCCTTCTCTTTTTTAGCTTGCTCAATTTTATCTAAGGCCCATTGGGGAGTTTTGCTCATGCCAGTTTCTCAAGCTTCGGGCTCCACTCCCGCATCCGTGAAAACAAGTTTCTCAAAATACTATCAGGGAAGGGTAAGGATATAGCCTTTGTATTCAACTGAAAAAATTAAGGGGAATAAACTATAGCTTTTTAAGTAATGGAAATTAAGTAGGATTTCAAGAGTTATAGCTTTCCTGGGATAAACTCAGCCAGATTCTAAAAAAACAATTCACCATGAAGAATACAAAGAGCACGAAGATCTTTTTTAAAACAACCGTTAGTAGAGCTATCTCCTTTTTGAATATTAAGTGGAAAGTGAGTTGATTAGAGGCCCTATCATGAGAAGTCAATCAATAGAATCAGTCAGAAATAAGTACCGAATTGTGGTAGAAAAATCTGGGAAAGATCCATCTTGTTCAGCGGTAAGGTAACTTTCCACAAGTTGTGAACATTCATCATCCGTTAGGTCTTCATCCAGGAAAGGCTAAATCACTGCAGACCTCAATGCTTGTAATTTAGGAATGTTGAGTTTAACTTATCAATGGTTATCGCTACAGCTTCATCCTGAGGCTCTGACACACGAATCGCACCATCAAAGGAATATGCAAATTTTGTCTCGCAACTCAAATCCAGAGGTGTTTCATTTATTAAGAATCTCTTTTCTTCGGATCAGGACCTCTGCTTTGAGCAATTCAGGGTCATTGCCAATATCTTGACGAAGGTCTTGAATCATAGCTTTTGCAGAAGTCAGGTGCTTTTCATCGATTTTGACTGCCAGTTGATTGAGCCGTTGCAGAATAGGCTCTGGTCGAGCTGGCACATCCATCAAATCTTCCAATATTCGATCTGAATTTTTCCCAAAGGATTCATCTGGTTTCATGTAGGAGATTCCACTTTCATTGGAGTGAAGGAGATAGATGCTTTCACTCCTTACATGACTGAGAATCTGAGGCGAATGAGTCGACACAATAAATTGGCACTGAGGGAAGGTCTCACAGAGTTTCGGTATGATCATCCGCTGCCACTCTGGATGCAGGTGAAGGTCAATTTCATCAATTAAAATAACGGCTGCTCCACACAATGGATCTTCCAGGCCCGGATTCGCCACAGCCAAGCGCCGTGCCAAATCACCGATGATCGCCAAAGTGCCTTTTTCTCCATGTGAAAGCTGATTGACAATCAGTTTCTTGTTTTCTTTCTTAATAGTCATGCGCAATGGGCTGCGTTCTACGCGTAACTCGGAAAAACCGGGCAAGAAAGCCTCCAATGCTGTTCGTACTGCTGTTAATTGCTTATCTCGATAGGTTGAATCGTTGGTTCTTCGTTCATTCTCCAGGTCTTCTTGATTTCTAAACCACTCAAAAAATACTCTGAAATTTCTTTCTTTTCCAGAGAGTGCCTGGTCATAAGCTGATAAGGGATCAAAAGAATGCGTTCTTCTGATTCTCAAAGGAATATCCAGTACAGCTCGGTTAACGGGATAGTAAATGGCAAGTGGTAAATTAGTCTTCTCATCCTGCTCAAGTTGATCATGAATCGAATCAGCCAATTTCTTTAGATGGGTAAGCTTCGTAATTTTTTGTGAGCGGCTACCTTTTTTAGTTTTTGTTACCTTCCAGGATATTTCATCATCCAGGACAATAGTTTTTACAGAATTTTGAGTTTCAATCGCCCCTCTGCTGATATCCTGCTCAATAAAAAAGCGGCCCGTTCCTTTGGATGATTGAATTCTACCAATTAATCGGGACAACATGATGGCCAAGCAATCCAAAATACTTGATTTTCCAGAACCATTGGCTCCGACTAGAATATTTATCTGGTCTTGAAACTCCAAATTCATTGATTCAATACCTCGAAAATTTTGGATTTCAAGAGATAAGACTTTCATTTTATAATCCCATTTATCGTTCAGCAAAATTATTTACTATCTAGTTAAAATATATCTGATTATCCGCTCT
>NVSR01000110.1 GCA_002401295.1 SAR324 cluster bacterium
ATGAATATTTTAGATAAAATCAACCGAGACAAGCAGGCTGAAGTTGATCAGACACTCAAGCATATCTCCCCAGCGGATTTACACAAGAAAGCCTCTGACACACGGATTCCCCTGGACTTTCGGGCGGCATTGCAAAAACCCGGGCTCTCAATCATCGCGGAAGTTAAAAAGGCTTCTCCCTCCAAAGGCATTATTCGGCCTGACTTCCATCCTGTGGAGTTCGCTAAATCCTATGCTCGGCATCAGGCCAATTGCATCAGTATTCTGACGGAGGAAAAGTATTTCCAAGGCCATCCGAATTTCCTGCGAGATATTCGCAAAGAGGTCAATATTCCTTTGTTGAGGAAGGATTTTATTGTGGATCCAAGGCAAATCCGCGATTCCTACGACTTAGGGGCCGATGCTATTTTGTTGATCGTAGCTTCTTTAAAGAAAGAACAGATTTTAGAATTCCAACAGTTGGCACAAGAATTTGGCTTGACCTGTTTGGTAGAGGTACATACTCAGCAGGAACTAGAAGTTGCTTTGCAATGTGAGAGTAAATTAATCGGTGTCAATAACCGTAATCTGAGCACTTTCGAAACGGATATCCAAAATTCCATTGACCTGCGTCAAGAGATTCCCTCTGACGTTACTTGTGTCAGTGAAAGTGGTATCCACAGCACAGAGCATTGTGATCGGCTGAATAAACATGGTTTTGACGCTATCCTGGTTGGTGAAACACTGATGCGCCAAGAGGATCCCGGTCTAGCAATTAGTGAATTACTAGGGAAAAATCGATGAGTCCCGTCAAAATCAAAGTCTGCGGCCTGACCCAAAAAGAACAAGCCTTAGAGATCGCCTCCATGGGGGTGGATGCTTTGGGCTTTATCCTTTATCCTCCATCTCCCCGTTACATCGAACCGGAAAGAATCAAGCCGATTCTGGAAGCACTGCCACCACTAGTGAAAACAGTGGGAGTTTTTGTGGATGAAGCAGTGGAAGAGGTCGTTCGCATCAGTCAGCAAACAGGCTTGGACCTTGTGCAGCTGCATGGCAAAGAAACTCCTGCTTATTGTCGTGAATTGACGCGGCAAGGGGTTTCCTGGATCAAAGCCTTTCGGGTCAAAGAAGAATTAGATCAGGAGTTATTGGCAGCCTATCAATGTCCTAGCTTTTTATTGGATGCCTGGTCCAAGCAAGGGTACGGAGGTACGGGAGAAACATTCAACTGGGACTTGGCCAAACCGGCTGTGGAAAAATTTCAGATCCTTCTAGCGGGAGGCATTACCCCTGAAAATGTACAAGCGGCGATCCATCAGATCCAACCTTATGGCATTGATCTTTCTTCCGGTGTGGAACTTTCTCCCGGCATTAAATCAATGCCGAAGATCCGGCAATTGTTGAGTAATATTGCAGCGCTTTCCTAAGTTGCCTCAACTTACCTGATTTCCCAAGTCAAAAATCGGGAGATAAATGGAAAGCAGAATCATCAAGACCAAACCTCCCARAACCARCATCATAAGAGGCTCGATAAATTTACTCCACTTGGCAAACTGTTCTTCCTTTTGCCGAGTGATCAAYAGATAGACCTGTTTGAAACCCAACTGTAAAACCCCGGCTTTTTCCGCAGATGAAATRAATTTGTAGAAAATATCRGGAAACCAGGAAATTTCAAAAAAAGCTTGGGAAAAACTAGTGCCTCCTTGCAACATCTTACTGAGTTGCTCTCCATATTTTTGATTGGGTAGGGACATGCATTCAGCAGCAATCTGAGTTGCTGCCTGAATAGGCACCCCATTATCCAAAAGGATCCTCATGGAGTGGGCGTATAAGAGAGGATCATTCTTGCCGTTTAAAAAAATTTTCACTCTCACCGACAGAAAGACCCAGGGATGAAGCTTCCGCACCTTTGGCAGACCAGCCCATATTCCCCAAAAAGCAATCACTCCCAAAATTGGCAGCGCATTACCCCGTAGATAATCCGACAAGAAAACCATCAAATGTGTCAGGGGTGGCAGATCTCCTTCATAGATGGCATAGATGTTCTTGAACATAGGCACTATAAAAAGTATAATGCCAAGTGTTAACAGTAATGTAGCACCAAGCACGATTTTAGGATACTGGGTTATTTTGTCCAATTCCTGCCTGCGCCGTTCCTGCTGTTGATAAAACCCCTGTAAGGCATGGAAACCGGCTCCAAGCTGTCCTGTTTTTTCACAAATTCTGATCATGGCAATAAAAAAATCAGGGAAGAGTGGAGACAGATTCCGAAATCCAAATTCCAGTGATTCCCCTTGATCCAGGATTTGCCTTAAGTAACAAAAGGCATACTGCAGAGTTAAGGATTTCTTGTCATGGACCAACAGGTCTAGTGTTTCTTGAATGGAGATGCCTGATTCCAACAACATTAGAAAGGAGGAGACCAGGTCAAGAATTAGCTTGGAAGGCAGAGGGCTTTCTCGGGTTTTCTCTGGTATCCTTGTCAGTCTGGCCTGAAAATATCCATTTTGCCTTAACTCTTGGCGTACCACTTTCTTTGACTGCCGRAATGAAACTCCATACTCTTTCTCTCCTTTCAAGGTAACGGCTTCCCAAAGGTAGGTTTGACTCATAAGGGACAAATATTATCGAGTTCACTTTGCAGGATGAGCTTTTTGGCTACTAATTCTTCACCATTTTGACGTAAYGATCGGAACCCCTCAGCTTTGGCTTGTGATTCAATTTCAGAAATRCTTTGGCAGCGAGATAACATTTTTCGCAATGTCGGAGAAATGGGCAAAATCTCCTGTAGGGGAAGTCGGCCAATCTGCCCTCGCCCCAGGCAATGGGGGCAAGAAGACTCCTGACCACCACAAGCACAAAGTTTGSTAATCAATCGTTGTGAGATCAGCATTTTCAAGGAAGAAGCGATATCATCCCCTTGAACCCCCAATGTTTGCAGGCGATGGATGGCTTCAAAAACATTGTTACTGTGCAGGGTTGAGAGGACTAAATGACCCGTTTGAGCGGCTCTGGCCGCAATTTGCGCAGTTTCCTGATCGCGGATTTCCCCGACTAAGATCACATCAGGATCTTGCCGTAAAAAGGAACGCAGGGCAGAAGCAAAGGTAACACCCGCCAACTCATTCACCTCAACTTGGGTGATATTAGGTAATCGATATTCTACAGGATCCTCTACTGTGATGGTATTAATAGACTCGGACATTAAGGCATTTAAAATCGCATAGAGAGACGTTGTTTTCCCGGAACCTGTAGGACCGGTCATTAAGATCAAACCAGTATGCGAAGAAATGGCCTGATTGATTAAAGCGATATTCTCATTGGAGAAATTTGTTCCCTCCATAGAAAATTGGATACTGGTAGCTGGCAGTAACCGGATCACCACCTTCTCCCCATGCACACCGGGAATAGTGGAGGTGCGCAGATCGAATTTTTTTCCTTGTTCACTGACGTATTGAAAATGTCCGTCTTGTGGGGCTCTCTTTTGCGCGATATCCATCCCCGAGACTAGCTTTACCTTCATGAAGAGATTCTCTTCCACATCCTCCTTGAGAGAAACCAGGCTCAAGCGACCATCAACACGCATACGGACCTGTTTACCATCGGGCAGACTCTCCAGGTGCAGGTCCGAGGCATTCTCCATCGCAGCATGGCTCAATAAAAAATTTAATTGTTGAGTTGCTTGATTGTCTCCACGCAAGTCTTCATCTTGTCCTAAAGCAGACAGTCTTTCCTGAATCAAGCGGTTGATACACAGATAAAGTTGATAATGTTGAAACCAAAAGGGAAGAATTTGCAGCAATCGGGCAATCTCTGTTTTTTCAGAGAGGAAAATACTTACTTTCTCCTCCCCTTTTAAAGGACGAGAGAAAGTGAAGCCAATTTTCAACTCCCAATTTAGCTCCAACTCCGAGTGATGCAGGTCATGGCTGGGTAAGGTAATCAAGTTCTCCCAAATCTTGATCAACATTTTTTTTTGTAACTTATTCAAAATATTTCTAGAATTTTCAGTATCTTGTCGGAAAGCTTCCATATTGAAAGGGTTCTTGTTAAGATTCAAGACTGATGGCGTAGCGGAATAAAAAAAGCCTTCCTTTATAACACACCCTAAATTTTCTGACAGCTATGATTCTAAAAACAATAATTATTTTTGGGGGAGGCTATTTGGCTTACCGGCTTGTAAAGTCTTCCGTCAAAGAATCTATCTTGAATTTTTTGCAACCAAAAGAGATTCAAGAATCAGCCGAACTAGTCCAATGTATCTACTGTGAGCGTTATATCGATAAGCGGCAGGTTATTCATCGGAGGAAACTTTCTTTCTGTCACAAGCAGTGTGTGAGTAGCTATTTCTCGCAGGAACAATAAAATATCAATAGTTGGTAGTTCCCGGTTATCGAATATGGTAACGCCCTCCTACGTGGCGGCCATTCATAATTCATAGAAAAATTATAATGAATAACCGATAGGAAGAAATCAATCCTGATTTAACTGGGAGTATTCTGGATATAATCCAGTATTTTCTGAAATTGTGTGGTTACGGAGGAATACGTATATTTACGCAATCCTCCTTCTGCTACCAGACTGCTCAATGATTTTTTTTCATTAAACATATCGGCAAAAGCCTTACTCTTCTTGAGTTCAAAAATCGGATATTGGAATTTTTGCCGGATGTAGTCCTTGATCTTGGCGAACTCATCTTTTTCTGTTCGATTGGCTATAATAATAATCTTCTTATTGAGTCCCTCTAAAGCCTCGATTGCTCCTATAGTTACTTTTAAATCAATCGCATTGCACATCACAGGTACGATAATCAGATCGGATTGAAGCAAAATAGGCACAATGCGAACATCAATTTGTCCTCCAAAATCATAGATGATATTTTCCGTACCTGCGTACTTGTTAATATCTTCATTGGGGTCCACCTTCAGATACTGATCCACCCTTAAAACATCTTCCAGGGGGCTATAAAAATCATTGGTAATGATCCCCCAGCCTAAGCTTAGACAGAGGTTGATACTGATACTGGTTTTTCCTACACCACCTTTGAAGTTATAGACTGTGATAATCATGTATTCCCTGCTTACTGATAGTTATTTGATTTTTAAAAGACTCCCATCCACGGCCTGAATCTTAAAGTCAATCATAAATAGATAGCTTTAAGTTATTTTCTCACCAAATATTTAGAAGTTAATAGACTATTTTTACTAGACATTCGAATAACATTGCCTATATCAGATTTCCTCTAATTTCTCAATCGTAGATTTTGAATAGAG
>NVSR01000111.1 GCA_002401295.1 SAR324 cluster bacterium
ATTTTTGCACTATTTTTGTAATGTTTTCGAGTTGCTCTAATCAATTTCAAAAATTTAAAGCACCAATTTGTGTTAAAGAAAGAATAATAAAACCCAAGCTAGGACATTACAAAATAGAAGTATATGATTCAAAAGGTCTTCAATACCAATGGGTTGATATTTATCTAGATGGGAGTACTTTGTCAGAGTTACATATAGCACCAATTTTTGGAGCAGATTCTATTACGATTGAAGGAGTTGTCAGTGATTTTGTTTGTAATTCATTTGAATCATTAGAATTGTATAGGTATGGCTGTAAAACAAAGTCTTATAAAGTGAAAAACAAAAATGCAAATCACTTTAAGATATATACCGATTTTGATTGTGAAATAGATATAAATAATGATACAGCTATTTATTATATGCCAAGCAGAGGAAATATTCCCTAGCTGTGACAGGGTATTCAGACTAAGTCATATGGGTCTAGTTCGAAAGTTAAACAATAGTGTCTTTTGGACGAATCTAAACAGCATGCAAGAGGGAAGAAAAAAGCTCTACGAGCTGTCAAAGGTATTCCACTGAGAGAGTAGCAATCTAGTAATGCGCCAGTAGCAAAAGGCTACCATTCACTAGTCGTTCTTTCTGTCACAGTACTAGGCTTACATATTCGGTATCATGGCGGTTCACTTGCTTATATTTTCAAAAGAAAAGTACAAGCATTCCTCCGCCTTAGTTTATGTACCTTGTAGGAGCTGTCAGGCATCAGATATTCTTTTTTAATTGAACCCGAAGGCTCAGCGAAGCTAAATAAAATATTGGTATATCTTCGCATAAAAATGCCTCTTCAGAAAAGTTCTGAAGGGGCATTTTTATAAAGTATGATCTAATACCATCAGAACAAATACTAAAAAAGAGACAAATTAACACAAAGATATTATACACCTTAATACGCATTAACTATCTTTGCATATCCAAAAAAGAACAAATTAAAAGAATTACAAAAAAAACATTAATGAAAACAAGACTACTAATTACCCTATTGAGCCTTTTTTATACCTCTATCCTCAGTGCACAATTTAGCAATTTTACAGAACGAGATAAAATCGTTGCTTCCGATCGAGCAGCATGGGATCATTACGGAACAACCGTTGCTATATCAGGAAAATATGCCATTGTTGGAGTGCCAGAAAGAAACTTGGATACTGCGGGTATAAACTTTATGGATAAAGCAGGAGCTGCTTATATCTTGGAGAAAAATGCTCAAGGAAGCTGGGTTGAAGTACAGAAGATTATGGCTTTTGACCGTAGAGCACTAGATGAATTTGGGCTTTCTGTAACAGTTGATGGTGATTACATTGCTGTAGGATCTTACACCAACAGAGCTACTGGCGGAACATCTCCTTTTGGATATAGAACAGGTGGTGTCTATATTTATGAACGAAATAATTCAACAGGGCATTGGGATTTTGCTCAAAAAATAATTGCTAGTGATCGAGTGACTTATACTCAATTTTGTAAAGTAGATATATCAGGAGATCGAATGATTGTTGGTGCTGATGGTTCTAACACAGGTGCTAATCTAGATGGGACAATAGGAGGAGGAGCTGTTTATTTTTTTGAAAGAAATAGCGCAGGGCAATGGATTGAGGAAAAAAAGTATATTCCCAATTTTAGATCTGGTTCAGATAGGTTAGGTTATTCAGTTGCTATTTGTGGTGATTATGCAATTGCTGGTGCACCAGGGACTGATAGAGATTATGGTTATGCTTATTTGGGTCCTGGTTTAGGAGCTGTTTATGCTATGCAATATACAAGTGCCAATGGGTGGCAAAGAATGCCTGTCGGGTTTAGTAATTCTGGGAGATTTAAAGTTGGTGGTCAGATAGACGCTCAATGTGGCTATGCTGTTGATCTTGATACTACAAATGGTATTTCTTGTATAGTAGGGGAGCCCTTTTACGATTCGTCCGTAAATCAGACTGATGTTGGAAAAGTTTCTATTATTAGATTTAATGGTAACATTATTTCTGGTTCGGGAACTAGTATTGGTACTGTTAGAAATGGAAGCATTGGAATATCTGTATCTATAGATCAAGGTAATGCTGCTATTGGGCGTATAGGGAACCTATATGGAGGAGGCGTTAGTTTGGCCCATTATGATACTGCTGCTAGTCAATGGAATTATTCTAGTCAAGTATATACCGCTAGTACTTCGACTACTTATCCAGTAAAAGATAGTGTTGGGTTCTCTGTTGCTATCTCAGGTCAAAATGTTATGGTTGGTGCTACAGGAGAGGATGAAGATGGTTCTAATAATAATACATTATCTAGTGCAGGAGCAGTTTATGTGTTTACTGAATGTGCTTTGGATTCAACTATTGTAACCGAGAATGCTTGTAATAACTATACGTCTCCTTCTGGACTGTATCAGTGGACTACCTCAGGAACTTTTAGAGATACTCTAAACAATCATTTAGGTTGTGATAGTGTGTTGATTATTAATTTGACCATACAAGCGATTGATACAAGTGTAGTGATTAATGGAACAACACTTAGCTCTAATAATTCACTTGGAACGTATCAATGGATTGACTGTACAACTAACCAAGCTATTTTAGGAGCCAACAATGCTTCGTTTACACCTCTAGCAAGTGGTAATTATGCTGTTGTTGTGAGTGACAATGGCTGTTCTGACACTTCTGATTGTATTGCTATGACCATAGTCAATATTGAACAAGTTCAAAGTGTTGGACAGTTTAGCATTTATCCAAATCCAACTACTGGCCGCTTAAATATTAATTTAGGTAAACGTGCTAAAAACATTTCTCTAGAAATAGTGAATGTCACAGGACAAGTTATTTTTGCGAATCAAACTAAAGAAGCGGAGTTAATTGACATAAATATTAGCCACTTAGATAGTGGAATTTATTTTGTTCGAATCCAAACGGAAGAAAAAGAACAAGCCCTAATTAAACTTATCAAAACAAATTAATATTACATGAACTAGGTTTTGTGTAATCTCTAATAGCGGCAGGAAATTTTCCTACCGCTATTTTTCCTTAGAAGGAAACACTAAAAAAAACTCGTGATGAAAAAGATATATGCAATTGTGACAATCTTGTTTTTTATACAAAAAATCACCTTAGCGCAACTTACCGTACAAGATAGTATTGCAGGACAACAATTAGCCAACCTTTTGGCAGGACCAGAAATTAATGTTTTTAATGCGGTACTCTTTGATACAACACATAACCAATCTGGGACATTCCAGTATATAGGGAATGATTTAGCAGGTATTAATAGTGGAATTATTTTGGCTACAGGAGATATAAATTATGCCCTTGGACCGAATACTGCTGGTGGAACATCTGGTCCCGCAAACTACAGCATACCTTACAATGATAGTCTTCTGTCTGCTTTAGCAGATACTATAATTTATGATTATGTTACCTTAGAGTTTGAGTTTGAAGCACCAAGTGATGTCGTAGAATTTAATTATATATTCTTATCTGAAGAGTATAATGCATCGAATACCTTGTTTAACGATGCTTTTGCCTTTACGATTAGTGGTCCTGGAATTGTTGGGGAAGAAAATATAGCCATACTCCCTAACACAGGAGCACCTATTACGATAAACACCGTGAGTTTATACACAAATTGGCAATATTATAATAACAATGTTTCGGGGGCAGTGAATATAGAATACGATGGTTTTACTTCTTTGCTTACGGCTCGAAAAACAGGGTTACAACCTTGTCAAGTCTATAAAATATCCTTGCGAATTGCAGATGGAGGTGATCGAATTTACGATTCGGCTGTTATGCTAGAAGCAAATTCTTTAAAAGCAAATTCAATTACTGCTGTCAGTTCTACTTATAGTATTGATACGACAGCTTTAGAGGGGTGTATTCCTGCTCGATATACCTTTGATTTAGGATATACAGCATTACAAGATATAAATATTCCGATCCGACTAGAAGGAACAGCCCTAAATGGGATTGATTATGAATTTATTGATTCTATTATCACCATTCCTTCTGGACAATCCTCTTCTACGATTATTGTAAACGCCCTTTCTGATGGCTTAGTAGAAGGAAGAGAATATATTCAGTTAATTTACAGCCCCTCAACATCTACTTGTGTACCTGATGATACAGTTGTACTGTATATTGATGATGCCATTCCTTTGTCTTATACGGCAGTTGGAACAAATTTGAACTGTCCAGAAGATAGCTCAGGATCTATTATGGTAAATATTTCAGGCGGCTTTCCACCTTATACGGTAGAATATGCAGATACTTCCGTAGGTTTAGTGTTCTCTGTTCTTGACACACAACTTCCTATTACGAACCTAAGTAGCGGTACCTATGCACTAGACATTTACGACCAATATGGCTGTACAGCTGATGTCATTGTATCAGGAGGTTTATTCAATGCAGGTCAAACGTTCCTTCCTGATGGTACAGGCGTTTCTTATACCAATGACATTAATATTACAGGTTTTAATATAGGACAAACTCTAAATTCTATACAACAAATTAATGCAGTTTGTGCTACATTAGAACATTCTTATGCAAGTGATTTAAGTATAGAACTGATTGCTCCAAATGGAAACGCGATTCAACTTAAAGGGGTTGGAAATACAGGTTCAGGAGTATATACCTGTAATCTAGGGGAGCCTGTAGCTTCAGGACCAACAGATATGTGGAGTTCTAGTAATCTTACAGCTGGAATTGGATACCAGTACTGCTGGTCACTTAATCCTACTTATGGAACAATGTTCGATGTAATTTCTCCTATTCACCCAGGACCACCACCAACTTATAATTATACTACATTAGCAGGAAATACATATACAGATTATTACTTGCCAGCAGGTTCTTATGCTCCTCGGCAGAGTTTTTATGGCTTGTTAGGAACACCTTTAAATGGCAATTGGCGACTTAGAGTAACGGATAATTACCCTCAAGACAATGGTTATTTATTTGATTGGAGTATTAGTTTAAGCGCGGATCTACCTGATTCTATAATAACTCTAAATACACCTAATTCTCCCGTAGTAATTGGCAGTGTTGTTAACGCTACTTGTAGTGCCTTTGATGGAGCCATTTATTTGACGGTAGGTGATAA
>NVSR01000112.1 GCA_002401295.1 SAR324 cluster bacterium
TGAGGGTAATAACTATATTGAATTTATACCCCAATCAAGCAATACAGCAACGGCTTTAGGTATGCCACGTTACAGCGCACTTGATACATTTGAAGCTTCTGCTCCTGATAGTGCTAAAACAAAGTTAATGCTAACGGGAAAACTGCTTGCTATCGCTTATGATGCAAACAATGTCGTAACAGCAGCAACCTATGTACAAACGCCACGGGTTCTTGATGCCTTATATACCGCAGGTGTTGATGATGCTGATGAAGCGGCATTAGGTTTAACATATACAGCAAACGATATTACCGCCAGTGTTTGGGCACCTACTGCACAGCAAGTTTCATTAAAAATTTATAATAACGTAAAAAACCTGCAAAGCACTGAAACTATGGTTGTTGATAGAGCTACCGGTATTTGGTCATTCACTACACCTATCAGTAATGATCGCCTTTTCTATCGTTATGAACCAACGGTTTATCATCAACAAAATAAACGTTTTGAAACTATTTGGTCTACCGACCCCTATTCAGTGTCGCTATCAACGAATGGTAGTTACTCACAATTTGTTAATTTGATGGATACAGATTTAAAGCCTACAGGTTGGGATGACCACATTATCCCTACAGTAGCGGCGGTTGAAGATATGATAATTTATGAAGGCCATATCCGAGACTTTAGTATATTAGATCAAAGTACCAGTGCTGCCAATAGAGGTAAATACTTAGCTTTTACTGAAGAAAATTCTGTACCTGTAATGCACTTGAAGTCATTAGTTACTGCGGGKTTAACACACTTCCAAGTATTACCGAGTAATGATATTGCTAGTATTGGTGAAGATGAAAGTCTTAGCGTTAATTTAACCGATACAGTGGCTGATTTATGTGCGGCTAATAGTGCTGCACCCGTATGTGGTGTTGAAGACAATGCTGCAACTTTGTTATCAGTATTTGAAAGTTATAATCCAACAACGAATAAAGCGCAAATGTTAGCTAAATCTTTAGAGAATTTAGATAGTTTTAATTGGGGATACGATCCTAAGCATTTTAATGCACCTGATGGTAGTTATTCATCTAATCCAGACGGCGCAGCGCGTATATTAGAAATGCGCTCTATGAATCAAGCATTACATGAAATGGGCTTAAGAACTTCATTAGATGTAGTTTATAACCATACTAACTCTGCGGGTTTATGGGATAATTCTGTTCTGGATAAAATGGTGCCAGGTTATTATTATCGTCGTGATTTAATCAGTGGTGATGTGCGTAATGAATCGTGTTGTCAAGACACAGAAACAGAACACGTGATGATGGACAAATTAATGTCAGACTCACTAGTGATGTGGGCTCAAGAATATAAATTTGATGCTTTTCGTTTTGATGTCATGGCACTACATTCTAAATTATCTATTTTATCAGCACGTACTGCAGTACAACTAATTGATCCAGATAACTATTTTTATGGCGAGGGTTGGACAAAAACGGATCAAGGTTATGAACAAGCGGGTCAATATGAATTAGCCGGCGATCACGTTGGTACCTTTAACGATAGACCTAGAGACTTTATTCGCAGCGCATCATCATTTAATGATAATGCAAATATGAGTGATCAAGATATCATGCGTTTAGGTTTGTCGGGAACATTACAAGATTATCAACTACAAGATAAAAATGGCGTCATTAAGTCAGGCGTCAATTTCTCTCAATCATCCTATGCGAAAGATCCTGCTGACATTATTAACTATGTATCTAAACATGATGGAGAAACGCTGTGGGATAAGTTGCAGTATGGCTTTGATGCACTATCAACCAATTTATCTATTACTGATCGTGTACGTGCTCAAAATATTGCCATGAGTATGCCTCTATTGAGCCAAGGGATCCCTTTCTTACAAATGGGTGGTGATTTATTACGCTCTAAATCAATGGATCGAGATAGTTATAATTCAGGTGATTGGTTTAATGCGGTTGATTTTACAAAAAACAGTAATAACTGGAATGTTGGTTTACCATTAGAGGAAAAAAATGGTGGTGACTGGGACCGAATAGGTTCTTTTATTACCAATAGTGAAACAGCGCCACTGGCAAGTGATATAGCGTTTGCAGGTGATGTGTTTCAAGAGTTTTTAGCAATCCGCAAAAGTAGTAAACTTTTTAGATTAAAAACCGCGCAAGAAGTTTACGACCGTGTTGGCTTTCATAATACTGGATTGAGTCAAACCAAAGGTTTGATTGTGATGAGTATTGATGATGGCATAGGTTTTACAGATTTAGATGCTAATAATGATGCCATCATTGTGATTATTAATGGCTCAAATATAGAACAAGCTCATACGGTTTCAACGGCGGTTGGTTTTCAATTACATACCATTCAGCAAGCATCAGCTGATATAACAGTACAAACGGCAAGTTTTAGTGCTGGTATCAATGATGGAACTTTTACGGTTCCTGCATTGACCACTGCGATATTTGTTAAACCACAAGGCGGTAGTCAAGGTGCTGGTTTATCAGCAGGTGCCTCACGAGATGCACCAGATGTAGCACCATATGGCAATACCACTGTGTATCTTCGAGGTTCAATGAATAGCTGGGGAGATAATGGTTTAACGGCTGCAGATAGCTTAACGTATGATGGTAATGGCATTTACAGTGGTGATTTTTCATTAACGGCAGGCGTGCAAGCGTTTAAACTTTCGGATGATGCTTGGGCTGTTGTTAACTTAGCTTTCTCCGATGTTACGTTTGGTGCTAACTCCTTAACCGTAACTGACAATGGCGGCAATATGGAATTCACTGTTGATGCTGATGGTAGTTATAACTTTAAACTTGATGCATCAGGTGCGATACCAGTATTAACAATAACCACAAAATCACCTACGGTTAATTGTGCCTTACTACCTGATTCAGCCGATCCAATTCCCTTTAATATTACTGGGGGTGGTGAATTATATGTACGTGGTAATCATTCTGGTTGGAATCCAGAAGAAACCTATCGATTACATTATAAAGGGAATAATATCTATCAAGCGGTTGCCGATTTTGATGGTGCTTTTGAATTTAAATTAGCCTCAGATGATGGTAGTTGGGTTACACAGTTATGGGCTCAAGCTGTTGATAGTACAGATATCAATACTACTGATCTTGACGTTGGTGTTAGCTATTCTGTAGCTTATGACAATGCGGGTAGTGTGAATAATCAAGCTAACCTTGCAGCAGGAAGCTATAGCGTAATGTTGACATTAAATGAAGCTGATCCAGCACAAGGCGTTGACGTGGGTAGTTTAATTATTCAGCAGTGTCAGCCTTAGAAGCAGGTGAGTAAATAGTTATTCGTGATAAAATATCAAAATGAATTTAAGCTTGTTGACTGAAGCCAACAAGTTTTTTTTCGATTTTTAAAGAGGTATATTCAAGTGAAAATTTCGTTATTTAATACCATTAAATTGCAGTTAGTCATGCCTGTATTTTTAATCTTGTTTTTTATCACTGCATGCGATAACAATAATAGTACATTGAATATTTCATCTGCTGAACTTAGCCAATTAAATCATGACACATCAGCCCATTGGCTAACGACAAAATTAATTTTACTGCCTAAATCAACTGACAATAATGATTATATTTTATTAAAAACTGATAATGATAAGAATGAAAGTATTCCTTTAGTGATGAGTGAAACTCCTTCTGAGTTACAGATTAAATATCCACATTTACGTGATTTTCAAGCTTATCACCTTGACATAACCACTGCAGAAGCAAAACAATGGTTAAAGCATCAACTTATGGTGGTAGCTTTCAATGAAGAAGGTAAGGCTCAAAAAGTAGCCTACGTGCAAACAGGACCCGTGCTTGATGCACTTTATACGCAGAGTAAGCATGATGCAGATGAAGAGAATGCTTTAGGTGCAACTATTGCATCTAAAGCCATTAACTTTAAACTATGGGCGCCAACAGCACAAAAAGTCTCTGTATTGATCTTTGATAAACAATCATTCAGCCAAAAAGAAAATAATACCTTCCCTAAAGAATTACTTCAGTTAACGATGACAGAAGACAGTAAAACAGGAATTTGGCATGCTCAAGGAGAGGCAAGCCTTACTCATCATTACTATCAGTATCAATTAACGGTTTATCACCCAGCATCTAAAAAAGTTGAAACATTAACAACCACTGATCCTTATTCACTCAGCTTATCAGTCAATAGTAAATATTCTCAAATAGTTGATTTAAATGACAGTACAACGCAACCTAAAAATTGGGTGAATCATAAAATCCCCGTTGTTAAGCATGTTGAAGATAATATCTTTTATGAAATGCATATTAGAGATTTTAGTGCGATTGATAATACATTATCAGATGAAAAACATCGGGGTAAATATAAAGCCTTTAGTGAACAAAGTTCAGATGGTATTAAGCATTTAAAAGCATTGAAAGAGGCTGGTTTGAATAATATTCATTTATTGCCTACCTTTGATATTGCTACTGTTAATGAAGGTTCCACCCAAGTCATTGATTTAAATGATTCAATGTCAAAATTATGT
Organism: SAR324 cluster bacterium; assembly: GCA_002401295.1. Taxonomy (GTDB): domain Bacteria; phylum SAR324; class SAR324; order XYD2-FULL-50-16; family XYD2-FULL-50-16. The sequence continues at coordinate 4,523 of NVSR01000112.1, forward strand.
AAGCTTGTGCCATCGATAAGCATTTGTCAGCCTGATCATAGCGCTAATTTTAAAGCGGGTAGAACAGGAAATGAAGTTTTAAAAATGAACAACGATTTACTTGAAAAAGATAAATAAGAATTATCTAGCAATTTGAATTAAGTTATTTCTGAAAAATAAGATGAAATAATATCTTTAAACAAAGAAATAAATAATTTTGTTATTATTTTAAAAGAGAACGAAAAAAAATTGCAACAAATAGAGATTGAAAACGATCACATTGCTTTTAGAACTTTTGATGATGGGAGAGTAAATATTGAAGTATTGGCAAAACCATTTATTGCTGCCGGTTATGTGGAATGTGGTGAGTATCATTTTGAGAAAAAGAAATTGTACGCAAAGCATTTTGAGCATGCTACAGATAAAAATGCACCAAGAGTATTTATTAGCCAGTTGTTAACCAAAGAATTTTCTTTTGAGTTGCAAGGAGCTGTAAAAAATATGATTGATGCAATA
>NVSR01000113.1 GCA_002401295.1 SAR324 cluster bacterium
TCAGCCACCACCTGCCTGATCGTGGTTTTTTCAAACCCCTTTTCCAAAAAAAGGCTCTCAGCCGATCCCAAAATTTCGGCTCTGCGCTTATCTCGAAGCTCTTTATTTCTATCAACTCTATTGTTTGCCAAAATACCTGTAATGTTGAAATTGTTGATGTAAAAATCCCCACTGCGAGAGAAGCGCTTTTAGAAATATCAAAAAAATAATATTATTTCAAATAGTTGTCTGTAAAGTATATTCATATCCGGCAAGCCAAAACTGACTGCATCATTCAGCAAAAACTTTCTTTAAAGGCAATCTTGTTGAAGATTTGATTCTTTTCATTTCAAATATGCTTTCATATCGTAAAACGAGAGAGTTTGAACTGATGTGCTGCCTCACAAATAAGTCATACTCTTTCATATCCTGTATTAAAACCTGTATTAGATAATCGGCAGGCCCACTGATATAACTGCATTGCATGACTTCCAGAAGATCTTGGAGTGAGTCCTCAAATTCACTAGTGGAGGAGTCACCATGATCTTTTAAGGTAACTAAGATAAAAGCGAATAAATTTAACCCAAATTTTAAAGGGTTAAGGATAGCCACATCTTGCTCAATATAATTGAGCTCATGTAATTGCTTTACTTTGCGCAAACAAGAAGGAGGTGAAATTGAAACGAGCTCTGATAGTTTTTGATTGGTAATACGGTTATTTTTTTGCAGGATGGTCAAAATCTTTTGATCCACAAGGTCTAATGAATTCATGGTGAAATTWTMTTTCAATTGAGTGTGACATTATGAAATTTTCTTTCAGGATTTTATATAAAAGGTAAGCCTATTTCAGAACCCTTCATGTAGAGTAACGAAAAACTCATCAGAGCAGTCTAAAAAAATCGTCATCAGAAGAAAAGAGATAAGTTTGCTGAAAAGCAATTCAAAGTGAATCGTTAATCCAAAAGAGTAAGAGGTCAGTAAAAATGGTTGATGAAAAATATAATCCTATGACTGAGCCACGCTATTGTGGCATTCCGACTTTCATGAGAACCGAGTTGACCAAGGACTTTGAAGCGTTGGATATCGCTCTGATAGGAATCCCCTATGATGGAGCTGTTGAGGCTAGATCCGGTACCAGACAGGGTCCCCGACAGATCAGAGATATGTCGACCATGATGCGAGCTATTCATCACGTAACCCGGATTAATCCTTACGAATTGTGTCGGGTTGCTGATGTGGGGGATATACGGTTCCGTCAAATTTTTGATGTGGAAGCCAGCCATGCCGACATCACCGAATTCATTAAAAAGCTACATCACTCTGGAGTGACTCCTATCAGCGCGGGCGGGGATCACTCCATCACTCTGCCGATTATGAGAGCCATCGCCCAGGACGGTCCCTTGGGAATGGTTCATATCGACGCCCATACGGATTGCTGTGATACGGAAATGAACTCCAAATACAGCCATGGAACTCCCTTTAGAAGAGCCGTTGAAGAGGGGCTGTTAGATCCAAAACGAACCATTCAGATTGGGATTCGAGGCGCCGCTAACTCCGATGAATGCTGGGAATTTGGTGCCAAACATGGAATTCGTATCGTTTATATCGAAGAGTTTACCAAATTAGGTGTGGAAGAGGTCATTAAGGAAGCCCGACGGGTAGTTGGTGATCTACCGACTTATATTTCCTTTGATGTTGATGGCATTGACCCCGCCTTTGCTCCCGGTACGGGAACTCCTGAAATTGGAGGCCTGACACCCATTGAGGGTCAAGCGCTGATTCGTGGTCTTCGAGGGTTGAACTTGATTGGTGGCGATGTGGTAGAGGTATCACCCCCTTTTGATCCTTCTGGAAACACAGCTTTGTTAGCAGCCACCATGATGTATGAAATGCTCTGCATCATCGCCGAAGCCAAACACTCCAGGAAATAAAAAAAAAGAGAAAAAGAAAAACCACCACAGAGGACACGAAGAACACGAAGAATAAATATCCAATATATAAAAGATGCGATCCATTGATTTATTTTAAATTTATTCTTCGTGCCCTTCGTGTTCTTCGTGGTTAGTCAGAATTTTTCTCAGAGAAGAAATAAAGGATTTATATATTATGAAATCAGTTCGATACACTTTTAACAGCCATTTTAAACAAATCCCGACTTATAGTGAATCTTTTGCGGGGCATGATGTTACAGCCTTTCACCAATCTTTAGACGTATATGACGCAACCCCCTTGGTAAGTCTTCCGGAGCTGGCAGCGAAGTTAGGAGTGAAACAAATCCTGGTCAAGGATGAATCCAAGCGATTCGGGCTGAATGCCTTTAAAGGGCTGGGAGCCTCTTATGCCATCTACCAATTTATCAAAAGACGTTGGGAAAACTTGTGTGCTGAGCCTTTTCAAACTGAGCGCTTGTTTGATCCTCAGTTGAAAGAAAAAATGGGAGAAATCACCTTCACCACAGCAACTGATGGCAACCATGGCTTGGCTGTAGCCTGGACGGCACAGAAGCTACAACAGAAAGCGGTGATTTATGTTCCTGAGAATATGGTCGCTGCCAGGAAAGCGCACATTAGAGCCACCGGAGCCGAGGTAGTGGTGGTGAATGGTACTTATGATGAGACCGTACTCACAGCAGCCAAAGCCGGAAAAGAAAAGGGTTGGGAGATAATTTCCGATACAGCTTATCCCGGTTATACAGAAGTGCCTGAGTGGATCATGACGGGTTATGCCACAATCTTCAATGAAATCGAAGCACAACTCCAATCCATGGAACTAAGCAAACCAAACATGCTCTTCCTGCAGGCAGGTGTCGGTGGATTGGCAGGGGCCGCAGCAGATTATTACGTCAAAAAATACAGTCAGGATCGCCCGAAACTGATTTGCGTTGAACCCTTGGATGCGGATTGCTTGTTGGAATCAATAATTTCCGGACACGGGGAAAGGAGAACAGCGAAGGGAGCACAAAATTCGATCATGGCAGGACTCAATTGCGGTACAGCCTCCATGCTGGCCTGGCCTGTAATCAAAGAGGCTATAGAGTTCTTCCTGGCAGTTGATGATGACTGGGCACGTGAGGCAATGAAAGTTCTCTATTACCCTGAAGGCAATGATAAAAAGTTAATTTCCGGGGAATCCGGAGCCGCCGGACTGGCCGGATTAATAGCACTTTGCCGAGAAGCTTCCTTAAAAGAGAGCAAAGAAAAATTAGGCCTGAATAAAGAATCCGTTGTTTTGCTAATCAATACGGAAGGCGATACGGATCCAGAAAACTTCCAAAAAATAATTAACCACTAAAAGATTGTTATTTTTAGTTTTCAGATTATTGGAAAGGTTGTCACAGAAAAACAACAGCGCCAGTCTACGTACTGGCCATACGAAGAAAATCATGATGAGGCCAATACGATCACTCCTCTAACTATCCATAACTCCGGGCCCCAAAGTAAGCCCTTCATTGCTTTGAGTCATCAGCACCAACTTTCTCCGGTCAATTCCTACTGACATTTTAACCACTGGAGACTAGGGTATTCAAAAAATACAAATAATTTCCAAACCAACAAATCGGCAACAGGTTTTGTCATGAATGATCGTTCCACATTAGATTTTCAATACACCGACTTGACTCCGGTTAAATCATTAGAGGAAGCTTGGGTTTCCTTTAATCCTAACAATGTTGTTGACCCCAGATCCGAATTCTATATACCGCGAACCGATCCGGCACTCAGTAAGTTGACCTTTCGATTGAGACGCACCCAAGGCGTTACCCATGCTTTCCTTTGTGGACATCGAGGTAGTGGAAAAACAACAGAATTGAACCGGCTTTGTAGCGATCCGGAGATCCTTAAAAAGTACATTCCCATTTATCTCACCACACAAAACTTCGGAAGCCACAGCGTCCATTTAACGCATGATGCTATCATGGTTGAGATTACTCGAAGACTTTTGGAAGAGGGAAAGAACCATCAACTACCTTCCGCATATCGGGATGAATTTAATAATTGGGGAAAGCAAATTGTAGAGACCTTCATCTCCAATGACCGTATTAAGGGAGAAATTGGTGGAAATTTTAATGCTTGGTTTGCCTATTTTAAAGCACAACTCACCACTAGAAGAGATTGGAAGCATGAAGAAAAACAATTACTGGAACCGAAGATCCAAGATCTTGTCAACTTGCTGAATCGAATCGCCACGGATTTCGAGCAAAAGGCGGGAAAACGATTGTTAGTCATCATTGACGACCTGGAAAAGGGAGAGTCCGATGCTCACAAAAAAATGCATGATCGACTTTTTCAGGAATACTACGATGTCTTGATTCAACCGACATTGTCTATCATCTATACCCTCCCGGTTTATTTCCGTGGACAAGCCGGAAACCGTATTTCCAATGATGAACTCTATTCTTTCTCAGCAGTCGGATTATATCGCAGGGAAGATAAATATAGAGATAGCCCTCCACTTTGCAAAGAGGATAAGGGATATCAATTGATGAGCCGGTTTATCAAAAATCGTTTTGAATCTGCAGATGATTTTTTTGAAGAAAATACGCTCGATGAAATACTGAGAATTGGTGGGGGCCTCTTTCGGGAAACTTCAAGAGTTGTTTGGGAGGCGGCTCAAAACGCTATCATAAGAGGTTCTGAAACCATTAGTTTGCAAGATGTCAAACTAGTCTTTGAACAGGTAAAAAAAGAATATCAGCCCTTAATTCGTGGCGAAGCTATAGAGATGCTAAAGGAGGTACTGAATTCCAATTCCGGTTGGGTTCCCGGAGTAGAACCTTTCCTCCAGTCCAGAGCCGTTGTCGAATACGAGAATGGTGATCTTTGGATTGACTTGCGTTATGTACTAAAACCCTATCTTAAGGAATTAACCTCCAGTGGAAAGTGATAGATCACGAAATAATCAAGAAGAACAAATTATCTCTCAAATTCTTGATCAGTTTCTGCGCTCCATAAAGTTCAATACCTCTCTCTTCTTAATCGTTCAGTATGATCACGAGGCGGATAAGATCAGTTTGCTAGAGCAATT
>NVSR01000114.1 GCA_002401295.1 SAR324 cluster bacterium
TTAAAAAACTTAATCCTTGTTTTTTGAGCCACCACCAGCAAGTAATGGTAAAATTCACCGGGATCATTTTCCTGAATTTTTTTGCTCATCTGAGCCAGGCCAAAGAAGGCAAAGGTTCGGTTCAATCCAACCAGAGGGACTTGATCCGCAATGCTTCCCAAAGCCACTAAATCCAGGTGTTCCAAGAGGTTCGGTTCTTCCTCTTTAGTTGCCCAAAAATGTCTCTCCCGTAATTCCATGCGCACGGCAACCAGGAAGAGGAAAGCAACTCCTACTCCAGCAATGTTATCAAAGGGAAACTGACAATCTTTTTGCTTGGGATTGATGATCAGAGCATCAGGGGTCAGGCCCTCCATAGGTTCGTGGTGGTCTGTAACAATGACCTGGACTCCTTGTTGCTGCAAGGCATCCACCTCTACTTTAGCAGTGATCCCATTATCAACGGTAATCACCAAAGCTGGCTTCTCCAACATGATGCTTTCCAATGCTTTAGCCGTCAGCCCATAACCGTGAATAAAGCGATTGGGGATGAAACAAGCATAATTCTCATACTTTATAATCCGTAGAAACCTGAGCAGTAATGCTGAGGAGGTGACACCATCTACATCATAATCACCAACAATTAAGATTTTTGCCTTTTTTTCCACCATTTCCAGGAAGAGGGTCACCGCCTCTCTCATGTTTTTCAACAGAAAGGGATTGGGTATTTCCTGTAAGGATGGACTTAAAAAAGAGGTGAGTTCCTCAGGTGGCAAGTCCACTAAAAGAGCTTCTAAGACTTGGTCAGCTAAGGGTTGAGAGGACTGAGGTTGGTACCACTGTTCTAATTTCAAACGGGGGGTGATGCTCACGGTTTGCATTATTTTTTTCCTTCTATGACTCTGAATCTTGCCCGTTTAGACTGTTCTGAATCCATTATTTTAATAAAGTAAGCTGATTGCTCAATGAGTGAGTTGTAGGGGCCACTGCCAATCTCTGTGACACCTACCTTGACTATCCAATCGAAGTACTTTCGAGATTCGGCAAATAGATTTAATTTATAATTAGCCTGTCCCAACAAGAAGACCCAATCGATTTCCATTTCCGCTATGGCTTCAACTTTGAGCAAGACTTTACGGCAATCTGTCCACTGTCGCATGGCTTTACAAAGCTTGGCTTTTTTAATCCAGAGCAAGGTTAAATCATTGGGGTTGGCTTGATTGTTCCCCTCATATCGATGAACCAAATCCTCAAAATCTTGAGGATTATAAGTTTTGTTTTTAAAACGTGGGAAATCGATCAACAGGATTTTCTGACCTACGATGGTTCCCTGGGATTGGGGTAGATTTTTAAGTTTGCGGTCAACTCGTGATTGCAGAGTTAACTCTTCCAATTGATTTTCAGAAAGCTGAAAGGGTAGTTTCCCATTGCAGCGCTTGCATTGGAACTCACGAGGAACCCAAAGGGAGTCTTGGGTGAGTTTATTCATCCTTAAGATGGCCCCTTCATCCACGTAAATGCATTCCACAAAATATTGAAAGCTATGGTTACAGATATCACAGTGCAGGCGCAGACGCTTCTGGATACCTCGGGACCCCGTCTCACTTTTCCTTAAACTTTCCAAGTCCTGTAATATTTGCTGAGGTATTTCCAGTTCATAAATTTCACAGATCTGCGCGATCAATAGAACCACATCATATTCTTCGTGCTGATAATTTTTCAGGAGATGAGGCACAAAGGCTGCGTCAGGCAGGTATTCGATCGTTTGGTATAAACCTTCCGTATGCTGCTGATGCAGATAATCAAAATGTTCTTGAATCAAGGCAATGACTTTCTTCTGAGGCAATAACTGAAAAAGTAGCAGGGCATAATCCACAGCTACTTTGTCCTCTCTCTCAACATAATGAGTAAAGTTATAAAAATAGATACAGAAGAGGCCAGTAGCTAATTGTTCCGAATAGTCCGGGTTCGGAAAAACAGTGGGCCAGGGCAAGTCAAATCCCAGTAGTTCTTTGCGATAAAACTTCCACAAAATCTCATTATTACTACAGTTTTCCAGAAGATCAGTCGCATCCTGGGTGATTTTTACTTCCTGCTCAGTCCAATTGATTTTATTGGGGAAAAACAAAGTAAGGATTCTTTCCCGGTGCTCGGTTGTCAATAAGGAGGAGTGAAAGTAGTTGGCAATTTGGCTCAAATGCTCTGCTGGTTGTCTCATCCATAACTCAAAATGACTTTCTAAGGTCACCAGTAAGGGAAGACTCAAGAGGAAGTGAGATTCCATTTCCAGGATTTTAGGAATAGTCTGCGTGAACAGCTCGTGATGTTGGCAATAACTCTCCAGCAGCCATCCCGATTTTCCAGTGACAGGCAGGGATAGATTTTGTTCGAGCAAGCTATCAACCCATTTTTTGAGGTTTTCCAGGAGTTTTTGCGCATTACGAATCTTGTTATTATGTAAGCCTTCGTAAGTCAGATAGGATTTCTCGATTTCCAGCCAGCGGTGCCGATCCACCACACTAGCTTGAATTCCCAACAGGGTGAAGCATTGTTCATAAATAGAGCTGACTGAGTAACCTCGGGAAATATTCCTGGAGATCCAGTCGGTCACTTCCGAATTTCCCAAGTGATCCGTCAATTGAAAGGATAATTCAGGATCGGAATAAAGGTCGCGCAGTATGAAAAAGTGCTCTAAAGCTTGCTGCAATTCTTCTCTGGTTTCACAAAAAGGCAATAAGGTGGCTAAAAGGATCGAACTCTTAATGCCCTCACTCTGAGTTTCACCCAGAAAACGGATCACAATGGGGAAGTTCTTATCACGGGCTATTGCTAAGAAAGCATGAGTGGAAGCTTCCAATTCAATGCGAGTTGCCTGATCCCCTGATAAGAGCTCATAAAACCAGTTTTGCAGTAGGTTTCGAGAAAAGTCATTGGGGAATTTAGCCAAGGCTAAGCCTGCGGAATATTTTAATTGCCCTTCAGACTCCCGAAAAAACTTTATAATATGGGTAGCAAACTCCTCGGCCCCCAACTCAGCGATCTTGCGGATTCCAGCTTCATTGAGATCCGCAAAAGGGGATTCTAAGAATGAAAGTAAATACTTTTTAATTTCAATCTGTTCGGCTGACAGCATCTGATAGGCACCCCAGACGGCTAAGCTTTCTTGCTCGGAACGTAAGGCACGTAAAAGACAATCGTGGTTGAAGATATTGCTCATAATCTTGGCTTGTTGCTCTCGCACTATTAGAGAAGGACTATCCAAATTTCCGCAAGAAACCAATCTCTTGCTTAGGGTGATGATTCTTTAATTCTTGATTATTGGCTTAGAGTACTGAGTGAAGCACAAAGCTACAAGCTCAATTTTCCACACTGTCCATGAAGATAATGGAGGCCTTAGCTATTTGTTATCAACTGACGGGATGATACAAATTTCATGGGTTGTCGGGTCACAGGATCCTCAAAATAAATTTCCTTGGCCAGTAATTGCAAGGGCGCTAGAAAATCCTCTGTCTCTTTTTGAGGTTGTAATAGAGGATAGACACGATCATTGGTGATCCCACTACCGATGCATGTCAGATGCAGCCGCAATTGGTGTTTTTTCCCTGTTTTGGGTTCCAGTCGAAAGCGAGCCTCTGTCCCCTGCTTTTCTAACAGAAAAATTTTGGTAAAACTATTATGTTGCCCCTCGACAATTTTAGATAAGAACCAGGGCTCCCCTCTGACAATTCGATTCTCAATCAGCCACTCTTTACGCTCTTCTTCTGCCGGTAAACGGCCTAAGGCTTCGTATACTTTTTTAACTTTATTTTCCCGAAAGAGCTGGCAATAAAGAGCACGAGTTTCTTTATTGCAAGAAAAAAGAATAATTCCAGCTGTTTCCCTATCCAAGCGATGAATGGCCACCAAGTCCTGGATACCTGTTTTACGACGTAAGCGGTACAAGAGGCATTCATTCACATAGGGGCCGGAGGGAGTGACCGGTACAAAATGTGGTTTGCAAACCACGAGTAAATGCTCATTTTGAAAAAGAATCTCTTCTTCAAAGGGAATGGGTTGCTCCCGGGCAACCTCTCGATAGTAGCAAAGTTTTTGCTGCGGCAAATAAGGTGATGCTAAGGTAACCCGATCTCCATCCAGATAATTGACTTTCCCCTGGACAATGCGACTCTCCCAAGTGGCTCTGCTTACCTGCGGGAAACGTTGCTCCAGAAAATCCAAAATTGAGGGGTAGGGTGCTGCCATATCCGGCAAATAAACCATTGAGGGAAAAGGAGACGTACTCTGTTGCATTTTAAAATCCCATGGAGAAATAGATGGCTTTACGAGCACTGGCTTGCTTATCCGGGTCGGTTCCGACCTCTTCACTGTAAATCGTATAACCTAGAATCATTGAACGATTAAAGAAATTAAGTTCCACACCCTGCGTGGCGTAACCATTGTTGTAACCGGCGCGATAAGTAATAAAACTTCCACCCGTGTCATTAGGAAAAACGCCCAATTCCGCACCGGCATGAACCGTATTGGCACGGTCTCTGGTTGCAGAAGCAACGTCACGCACATCCAAAGCTAAAGTCAAACGAAATACTCCCCATTCCTGAGCCATACCAAAACCCAGATTGATCATCTGTAATTCCTTATAGGTTTCCGTGCTGAATTTCATGTCGCCATAGTTTTGTACTACCAAGCCAAAAGTAATTCGAGCTTGATTGCTAAAGCGATACAATAAGCCCACATCCCAGCCGACGGCATTCTCTTTTGCGCCAAAGTTAGTAATGGTATCGGTAATGGTATCGGTAGTGGCATCTCGTGCTTCTTGACGAGTGACAGCATTCCGGCTGAATCCCAGGACCCATTGCCCGAGTCCTAAAGGGATAGACATGCCTGCTTTCTGAATAATATCAGATCTTTGGAAAATCGTATTGCCATTATCAATGGTGGTCATGGTCACCTCTTGCAAATAACTGGCAGCAACGCTCCACCCCTCCTTTCTGATATTCGCCGCGAAACTAACGCCGGCACTGCCCTTCAAATAAGGATTTTCTTTAGCCAGGAAAGCTGCTTTCTCAGCATTGGCCAGGCCATCGTTTTTTACGTAGGGAAAGTTTAGGGCAATGAGGTTTGTAGCCAGCTCTTCATTCGTAAAGCCATCAGAGGCCTCAAAGGTCCAGGCAGCATAATCAATCCACCAGGACTCAACATTGGCCAGCACTGCGGGGTTGTAAAAGAGCGCCGAACTATCATTGGCTGTAGCAACTCCCGTATTCCCCATGGCCAAGGCTCGATAGCTGCGACCCATGGTAATGGTTTCCTGAGCCGCCAGCTCACTCAAGGAGCTGAACAACAAAATGCCCAAAGAAAAAAAAACTAGTATTCTTCGCATCTGATTATTTTTTATTGCCATGATCGATTACTTGTTTGGAAATAAAATTTTTCTTTGCTTTAATTCGAGTCTTTTAAACTTGGAGAGTTGCAAGAATTCGCGACCGTTGAGTTCAAAGGAACCTGAGTTATTTCACGGGGACTAATGCACCTTTTTCATTGAAAAAATTAGACTGGATTGTCATTAATTTTTCAGGGTGATAACTGAAGTGATCAATCTGTTTAATGATATTCCGATTTTTTGCAGCATAGTCGGTTGTGTAATACCAAATTTGCTTTATTTTTCTGGAATCTTCTAAAAAGTGAACACTGCGATAGTAACCTTTGGTGCGTGTTGTTTTTTTAGTATACCAGTATTCCTTTTTAGTTTTCCTGACGCCATCAGGTGCAAAAAATGTTACCTGTTGTCGAATACCTTCCAAATTTTGGGGGTAAAACCACTCCACCTTAGTGCGTTTTTCTTTGAAATAATAAGTAATATTACGACCTAGATAGGCCTCGGTAAAAAACTTTTCCACTTTGGTGCGCTCACCTGTATAGCGGTCAAAATAGTCGGTTCTCTTGCGAGTTAAGTACTTCCTTGCAAATTGTGGGGTAAAATATCTTTCGTGCTGAATTTTGATGTCAAAAAAGTATTTCTTCACTTCTCTGACAATGCCATAGAGCAAAGCTGATTTTTTGGTGAACTCCTTTTCTTCTTTGACTCTGCGATTATCACTACCATAATAGATCACCGCCTGCAGAATCCCCAGCTTAGTGTCACTAAATTCTGTGGTTTGGCCACCAAACTCATTTTCTTCTTCAATAATAAATTCATCTTGTGCAAAGAGGTTGCTGCTCCATAACAAAAAGATGCATAAAGCAAGCAGAGTATGAATCTTGATCATGACGAATTGTTCAGGGATTAACGTTTGCAAAAACCAATTGAATCTTTTTGGCAAATTACGCCATCAACCCAAGTCGCGCCTTCGAGTTGTGCCTCCGATAAATCGGCTTCCTCAAGAATAGCTTGAAAGAGGTTACTTCCCTTCAGGTTGGCACCTTCTAAGTTTGCTCCTCTCAAGTTAGCACCAATCAAGCTGGCTTTATAGAGGTTGGACTGAGACAGATTAGCATCTTGCAGATTTGCTTTTTCGAAGTCCGTTCGCTCCATTTCTGCGGCTTCGAGGTTGGCCATCACCAGTTTCGCTTGGAAAAAATTGGTATAGGTTAGTTGTGCCTTTTGTAAGCGGGCATTGTTCAGGTTAACCCCACTTAGGTTCGCGTCTTTGATTTGGCTTTGTTTGAGGTTTGCACCTTCAAAATTTGCGCCTTCAGCGCTAATATTATTCAAATTCGCACCTTGTAAGTCAGCACCTTGAAAGTTAGCTCCCTGCAATTTAGCTTTCAAAAAATTAGCTTTTTTGGCGGAGACGTTGGAGAGGTCCGCTCCTCCCAAATTACTTTCCTGGAATTTGGCTCCTCGAATATTTGCCCGCCGTAAATCCACCCCCCGCAAATCGGCGTGTTGGAGTCGAGCTTGCTTCAGGTCCACTCCGGCCAGGAGGGCTTGGCGAAGGTCTTGCCCCGCCAAATTGGCACCAGAGAGGGAACAGAATTCACATTCCTTAGTTTTTTTCAACTCAATCAGGTCATCGGGATTAAACTCTGCCAGCAGTTCCCCCACAGGCAACAAGATGAAAAGCAAGAGGGAGATCAGGATTGGAATTGCTTTCATAACAGTCAGGCTGATAAGGGGAAGATTAGAGTAACCGTAGTTCCCTGAGTATAAACACTTTCAACCTGAATACTTCCCTGATGTGCTTCCATCACATATTTAGCAATGGCTAAGCTCAGGCCTTGTCCCTTCTGGTGGTGCTTCACATCGTTGATAGCAAATTCATCAAAGATTTTCCCCATCCACTCTTCTTTGATCCCTATTCCCTGATCCGTTATTTTTAAGACTAAACTATTTTCAGTTTGTTCCAGAGAAAATTGCACCTCACCCTTTGCATTGGAGTATTTGATTGCATTATCCGTAATATAGTGGAGAGTTTGAACTAATATAGTCCAATCCGCATCAATTGATGTGGGTGGTAGAGACTCCATCAAACATAATTTAACTTGCTTTTCCAATGCTATCCTTTCAAAGCTGGTGATCAGCTCTTGAAGGTGCATAGCGAGAGGTTGCTCTGATTTATTGAGGGGCTGTCCACTTTTCAGGTCACAAAGAAGCGTTGTTTTCTGGACGAGGTCAAAGAGTTGCTTGCCGCAATTTTCAATCAAATTCACTAGTGTCTGCTGATCTTCATCTAAGCTCCTATCTTCTCCCAATAAAGAGGCCGCACCCAAAATACCATTCAAAGGGGTTCGTGTCTCATGAGAAAATAGTTTCAACACATCACCTTTGAGTTGATCAACCTCTTCAGTCCGTTTCAGTCGTAGGAAAACTTGAACTTTAGCCTCCAGCTCACGATTGACGAAGGGCTTGGTAATGTAGTCATCCGCCCCTACTCCATAACCTTTCAGGCGTTCATGAACGCCTTCCCTGGCTGAAACCAAAATGATCTTGGTGAAACAATGGCGTTTATCCTGACGTACTTGGCGACAGACCTCATAACCGTCCATACCGGGCATGGAAATATCCAGCAGGATTACATCAGGGGTAAATTCCTGCATGACCTGCAAGGCTTCTTCTCCCGAGCGGGCTTGTCTGGTCTGGTAGTTCTTTTCCAGAGCCAATTGCATCATTTTTAGATTGATCGTATCATCATCAACCAACAGAACTTTATTTTTTTGTTTCATTGATAATTTTAACTGTTTTTGCTCCATAGATTGATCGCGATGTCAGCCATCAAGGTATTTTTCGGAACAAAGTTTGCGACAAAATAATTTCTAAAAGAAGTAAACTCAGTGCAATAGCTACAAAAACAGGGAACTGTTCTTTATAAGTTGTGAAACGTTCTTCAAAATCGCTTTTCTCTAACATATCAACCTTCTGATAAATTTCAAGTAAAGCTTCCCCAGAAGACGCTTTTGCAAAGATGCCTCCAGTAATTTCTGCTACTTTTTGAATCAAAGAAGTATCTATAGGTTGCCGGCCTAAGGAGAAAAAACCACCCAAAAGAGAGTTTTGTTTTTGATAGTTACCCCCATCGGTGATGGCGATGGTGTAGACTTTGATGCCATTCTCCCTGGCAAACTCCGCCGCTTCCAGAGGACTCCGCCCTCCTTGAGTTTGTTGTCCATCCGTTAAGAGAATGATGATTTTAGATTTCACTTTATAAGCACTATTTTTCTCTCCTGCCCTGGCCAGCAATTGATCCACGCTGATCAAACGCAAAGCTGCGTAATAAAGGCCATCACCAATCATTGTACCATCTTCGATCCTTGCTGCCGGGGTGATCGTTTGGGCCAGGTTGACTAAGCTTTGATGATCCAGAGTTAAGGGAGAGTTTTCCTCTGCAAAACCGGCAAAACTCATCAGGCCAATCATATCATTACTACGGCCCCTTAGTTTTTCCCGGTTACCCAAAATAAATTTTCTGAAGACTTGTTTCACCACAGACAGGCGATTTAAAGTAGATCCTTCATAATCCATCTCCTCTTTCATGCTAGAGGAACGATCGATCACCATTTGAATAGCAATACCTTCCTTAGCTGTACGAATCACTTCCAGTCCCTGTTGCGGACGAGCGAAGGCTACTAAAAGTAAGGATACGGATATAATTCGTAATATTGGCAGTAACTTGCGCCATCGCACTCTCCATGAACTGCCAGCTTGTTGCAGGTGAGAACTATTGGAAAAAAAGATGGCTGTAGTTAATTTTCGCCGACGGAAGCCTAATAAAAGAAATACCAAAAGGGTACAGGCCGCCAGAATTGAGGCCGGGAGATCAAATTCCATCAGTTTTCCCTGTAGTTTGAATGAAGCTCCGGATACTAGACATGGCCTCGATACTATTCTGGCTGCCGGGAGCAAAGCTCGCGAATTTAACCAAATCTACCAGCTTGAGGAATTGCTGGAGCTGGTGCTTTTGCGCGGGAGAAAACAGAGTTAAATGAGAAATATCCTGGATAAATTCCTCTGTGGTTTGCTCCTGAGCTGGTATGCTAAAATATTGCTCTACATATTGTCTGAGAATTGTAGAAAGACGAATATGTAACAATTCAAATTGATCTTGACTAATGAGATCTTCCTTTTCCAATTTATCCAGAGCCTGCAACGCTTCCAAATGATAATTTCGACTCTCCTCCACCCTCGTGACATGGGCCTGGGAGCGATTTTGATAGCGAAGCAATAAAAAGAACAAAAGTCCTAAACTAACTAAAGCTAAAAGGGTCAGTAAAAAAGGCCAGTAGTTAAATAAGGGCAGGATGGGTCCTCTGAGTGGCCTGATCTCCTCTATCGTCGTCAGGGAAACGGGGTCTACCTGATATTTTATGGCTTCAGTGGTGATGGTGTAAACCGGCCATGGGGCTTCAGCCGTGGGTTTTTCTTTTTCCAGACGAAAATGGACCTGGAAGGGCTTGATTTGAAACTCACCGGAATTCAGAGGTTCCAGCTTATAGTCCCATTGGTAGAAGAGAGTTGCCTGATCCTTCAACCAACCGTCATTACTTTTGGGTTTCTCCACTAAAAGCAGAGGGCTGTAAACATCCTCAGAGAGATAGGGAGCTGTGAGGACAATACCCGCTTCGGCTTCCACAAAAATTTGTAATCGTAAATAATCCGTCAATGGGATTTTCGCCTGAGATAATCTCACTTTGACCTGAATGGGAGCCCCACCCAGGGTAGCGACTTTTTCCACTTGATAAGAAGGATCTTTGAGTGACTCGGAAGCCTGCTGGGAGCTATCACAACCAAAGAAAAAAAGAGAGCCTACTAAAGCTAGATAGAAAGAAAAGGGTTTCATGCTCTGGCTCCCCGCTTCTTGAAAAAATTTGTCAGGTCATGTTCAAAAGGACGATCCGTACGGATTTTTAAATGATCGATCTTCATTTTCCTGAACTCTGCTTTTTTAGTTTCATCAAAACGAAGCCGCTGCAAACGGTAATGATGCCGCCAGGAACGGCTACTCGTATCCACCAGACTTCTGACACCGGTTTCCGGGTCTTCCAGTTCAATCAGACCGACCCTGGCCAGTTCACTTTCCTGGGGATCAAAAATTTCCACAGCAACCAGATCGTGACGTTTGTTGACAATATTCATACTGCGGAAGAAATCCTGATCCAAAAAGTCTGAGACCAAAAAAACGACGGCCCGCTTTTTGTGCATACGGCGAAAATACTCCAAAGCAGCTTTGATGGAGGTCTTCTTGTGTTGCGGTTTGAAATAAAGGAGTTCACGAATCACTCGGAGCACATGAGTCCTGCCTTTCTTAGCAGGCACGAAGAGTTCTACCTGATCAGAGAAGAGGATCAGCCCTACTTTATCGTTATTTTTGATGGCATTGAAGGCTAAAACGGCACAAAGTTCGGCAGCAACTTCTTTCTTCGCCTGGTGTACACTGCCAAACATGCCTGAGGCGGAGATATCTACCACGAACATAATGGTCAGTTCCCGCTCTTCCACATAACTGCGTACATAGGGATGCCCCATGCGAGCCGTGACATTCCAATCGATGAGACGAGGTTCATCCCCCTCATGATACTCTCGCACCATGTCAAATTCCATTCCACGGCCTTTGAAGGCACTTTGGTATTCTCCGGCCATGACGTCATTGACCATACGCCGGGAACGGATTTGAATCTGTCGCACTTTCTTGAGCAATGCCTTTTCAGGCATGGACTCTTTTTGTTCAGGTGCTTTTTGTCTGCGGAACCACAACATTTTCCGGCCGGATAACGGTTAAAAGAACGAATGGATGGATGAAGAAGTAGCTCGTTTAGGGAACGGGGATTTCTGACAAGAGAGTTTGCACAATATGATCGGATGTTTTTTCCTCAGCCTCCGCTTCGTAAGTAACCATGATTCGATGTCGTAAAACATCTGGGGCAATCGCTTTAATGTCTTGGGGAGACACAAAACCCTTGCCCTGTAAAAAAGCATAAGCTCGGGACGCAATGGCCAGAGTAATTGTGGCACGAGGTGAAGCACCCACTTCAATGAGACCACTCAGGCTGGAGAGGCCATAACTTTCGGGGTTCCTTGTGGCATCCACCAGATTGACAATATAGTCTTTAATCTTATCGTCCACGTAGATATCTTCCACAATTTTTTGCATATTCAAGACTTCCTCTTTGCTCAGGATCTGGCGTGTGGCAATCTCTTGGGAAAAGCTGGTGACACGATTGAGAATTTCCCTTTCTTCCTGTTTGGAAGGGTATTCGATCTTCAATTTCATCATGAAACGATCGATTTGGGCTTCCGGAAGCGGATAGGTTCCTTCCTGTTCAATAGGATTCTGTGTGGCCAATACCAGGAAAGGCTTCTCCAGCTTGTAAGTGGTTCCCGCCAGAGTCACCTGTTTTTCCTGCATGACTTCCAATAAAGCACTTTGAACCTTAGCCGGTGCCCGGTTGATTTCATCCGCTAGCAGCACATTTGTAAAAACAGGTCCTTTTTTAGGCGTAAAGGTTCCATCTTTTGGATTGAAAATATTGGTACCTACTAAGTCAGCGGGTAACATGTCAGGTGTGAATTGTACCCGGCTGAAATTGGCATTCAATGTTTGAGACAGGCAGTTGACGGCCAGGGTTTTTGCCAAACCAGGCAAGCCTTCCAGTAGAATATGGCCTCCTGTCAACAGACCGATCAACATGCGTTCAATCATGTATTCCTGTCCGATAATTGTTTTAGCAATCTCTGCTCTGACATCTTGAATTTTTAGACTTTCTTCCTTGATGAGGCTTTCCAGCTCCTTGATCTGTCCGTACATAGCTGCTTTTGACATGTGAGTTTTTCTAGGGAGATATAAGGTGATAGTGGTCGCATCATAATTCCGAGGAGGCTCTCGATCAAGGGGAGTCCTTGAAAAACCTTGCAGAACAAATAAATTGATTGACAAAACCTTTGCCTAAAGTACATATGTTCAGTATTATCTACTAGTGAATATGAAGTGTAGCCTGAAACGATCGACTCACAAAATAACCTAAGAGGTCCCTTTGAAAAAACTAACAAAGCGCCAGCGAGAGATGCTGGACTATATCAAAGAATATATTGAGGATCATCGGTATTCCCCAAGCGTTCGTGATATTGCTGCCCACTTTTCTTTAGCTTCGGCTGGAGGTGTGCACAAACACCTGAAAAATCTGGAGCAAAAGGGTTATATTTCGACAGGGAAAAAAATATCCCGTTCCATTCGTGTGTTGGAAGAAAATCAGGTCCCCGTTTTACCCTTTGGTATCCGTGGCGCGCAAACGGATATGCGCCTGGTAGAACTTCCCCTGAGGGGCAGAGTCGCGGCAGGAGCCCCCATTGACTATCGGTTGGACAACGAATTCATTCCTTTCCCCGCATCCATGGTGAAACAGCCGGAAAAAACCTATGTGCTGCAAGTGCGAGGAAATTCCATGATTGAAGACTGCATTTGCGATGGGGATTATGTCCTGGTGGAAAATCGGAACACCGCGGATAACGGTGAGATGGTGATCGCTATGTTGAATTATCAAGAGGCTACTCTTAAAAAGGTCTTTTTTGAAGGAAAACAGGTGCGCTTGCAACCTGCGAACTATACGATGGAGCCGATTTATGTGAGTGCCGAAGACCTGACTATTCAAGGTGTGGTTGTCGGAATTTTAAGAAAATATTAATTGCTTGGGCTATTCAGGCTTGAGTTAACAGTAATCGAATCAAAAAATATGGCGACAACCAAAGGGAAACTCCCTGAAAATATTCCGGGACAGTTTTATGTGGATGAGGAATGCATTGATTGTAATCTTTGTGAAGAGATTGCCCCCAATAATTTTCTGGGCAATCCCGAGGAGGGATATCATTATGTAATCAAGCAACCCAGCACAAAAGAAGAAGAGGAATTAGTCCGGGATGCTTTAGATTCTTGCCCGACCGAAGCGATCGGGGATGATGGCGAGAATTAGTGAATGATATCAAAAATATGGTCACGCAAGCGCGTCCAAATTTCATAAAGAGGATCCCTAGGTAGTTGATCCCATTCCATCAAGTTGAGCACATAATGCCTGATTTTACTTCGTGTCATGTTACGGCTTTCCCAGTCGGCATAGATATCCTCTTCTTCCTTCGTCAACGGCTTGCCATTCAACTGCTTGCGATAAAGGAATTTTAGAGCGCTATCAGGGAATTTGTGAACAAAATCCATGATTGCGGCACCGGAGATCGGACCTGTGCCGTAGACCACATCATCTTCTCCCTCCGTAATATTCTCCCAGCTATCTTCAGCGAAGCCTTCCAAAGCGTCGAGTGAGTCCAATTCTTCAATCATTTCCTCTTTGCTGCTATCTCGCTTTTCCATGCCCTCTTCAGGCTCCATCGGTGATGGCCCTGTTTCTTCGGCACCCTCAGCTTCGTGAACAGCTTCTTGGGGTTCCATAGCGGGTTGCGGCTGCTTAGCCTTACGCGCCAGAATTGCTTGTCGTGTCTGTGCTTCCTTTTCTGAGGAAGGCAGTAAGACCATAATAGTGAAGCTAATTCCGGAGATTAAGAAACTGAGAGAAAAAATGAGTCCCTTTTTATTCTGCGTATATTTGTAAGGGTTCATCACTCTACGTACAGGAGATATACCACTTTGCACCAATACGTAATTACTATTCATTTCACTAAAAAAATGGTAGGTCGCACCAGCCAAGGCTAAAATCAGCAAGGTGACTGCCGTCATAAAGGCTGTGGATGCGTTGAGTCGATTCATGCTAAACCTCTGCATTAAGATGTCTTGATAAGTTGATCCTATAGCTCTATCGGCAGAGAGACGTAAAACTTGAGCCCTTTTTACTTTTTTATTTTTTTATTTTACCTGCTGTGATGACCAGAGGTAAAGAGGCGAATCCCTTTGCACAAATAAGAAAGATACTTTATAAACAGAGCTGAATACTGTAATGCTATGATTTTTCGAGTGGCCTGATCTATATGTAAAACCCTTCATGAAAGGGGGCTTGATGCTTTTTCCCGTTATCGTTATAAGGGAAGAAGGGGAGTTAGGGTTGCTAAATTATTGGTACAATTGTAAAAGACATTATGGCGAAAAAAGCAAAGCAAACAAAGAGTACTGGTAGTAAGAAAAAAGGGTTCTTCATTTTAATCCTGCTCTTGAGCCTACTGATAGGAGGGGCTGCCTATTATTGGTATTTCTCTCCGGGAATGCTTTTTGAGGCGGAGGACAGCGAATTGATGATGGAAGCCCCGCTAACAAGTCTTCAAGTAGAACCTGAGGCATCGGAAGATCTCAGTCCCAACCAAGGGGTGGTGAGAACGTTTTTGGAAGAGCAAGCCGACCCCTTACCGGAGCCTCCAAAGCCGGTGAAAAAGACTCGCCGGAAGCAAACCAAATACTATGTTAAAGTAGGAACCTGCCTGTTTGTTGAGTGTCAAGTACAGTACTCTCAATTGATTGAAACGAAGAAAATGCCTATTTTCAAAACCAGCGCAGTCAAGGTAACCAAGTATTATGAATTGATCTCCTCTTCCAGTTATAGTCTGGAGCGAGCCAGGGAGAAAAGGGCTCTATTACTGAAATACAACAAGCGCCTTTCACCTTACCTGGTCCCCCATAAGAAAGGTTACCGCATTTCTTTCGGTAGTTTTCCTGTAGAAGGCAAAGGGGTCGAAATGAAGTCTTATCTGGCTCAGTTGTATCCACAAATCAATATGGTCTTCGCCTTAGAGCCTCGTAAAGACCGGTATAAAGTCATTACGTTCCATGCTGGACCTTTCTCTTCCCAGGCCAAAGCACAGCAAGCTAAAATTCAATTACGCAAGCTTCCTGAGTTCATGGAAGCTAAAGTCATCACCAGAAAATAGGTGCTAAGATGGGCTTTCACAAGGATAGCTTGTGATGCCTTCTCGATCCCCCATAAAAAGCGCCCTTCTTGCTTGCCAAGCTTTCTCAAACATAATAATTTTTGACTATCTTAAATCAATGATTTTTTCTAGATGAGCCCACTCCAGAATGCCATGCTTCAAACACACCGAGCACGTACTATTATTGCTTTTGTAATTCTCGCCATTACCATTGCTTTACTTTATCGCTTTAGGGAAGTCCTACCTATTTTCATTTTGGCTATGTTCCTGGCTTATATCCTAACCCCTGTGGTGACCTGGATCTCGTCCAAACAGATCCTCAACCGTAAGATTCCCAGGGGCCTGGCAATCATTGGTATCTATGTCCTATCCATCACGGGGCTCTCTTTTGGAGGAACCTATTTTGTGGTGAATCTCTCTAATGAGATGCAGGTCTTAGTGCAAAACATTCCCAGCTATGGCAAGCACATCACGAAAAACTGGGTTCCCGCGATTAGTGAAAGCATTCAGTCCATCTCTGAGTACATGCCTCAGGTGGAAAAGAATGAGCCCTCCGTAGAGCAACCTCATGAGAGCAGACAACCGATTTTACAGTCTGATACAGTTCAGAGTGTGGACAATGAGGTCATCCGCTTTTTTCAAAATACCCGCTTCGAAATACGCCAGGATAAAGGAGGATTTGAAGTGATCCCCCACCAGGTAACCCGGAGCAAGAAAATAGATCAGGGCAAAGAGTTCGACCTCGCCAAAATGATCGATGGAATAGTGGAAGATTTTATTGCCAATCTGCAAGGCATTCTTCTGGAGTTACTGGACTATGGTAAAATTATTGTGCTGACCTTTGTCAACTCCTTGTTCCATACCATGATTACCTTGATGGTGGCGGCCTTTTTGATCATTGATCATGAAGAAATCATGAATTTTTTCCGAAATTTATTTCCCACACGTTTTCTCAATAATATTGAGCGCTTCCTGGAAAAACAGAATGATGGCTTACATGGAGTGATCAGAGGGCAATTGATCATCTGTGCGGTAAATGGAACCTTAACAGGGGTTGGCTTGCTCATTCTGGATGTCAATTTCGCCTTAACCCTCTCGATCCTAGCTACTATTTGCTCTCTGATCCCTATCTTCGGGGTAATCATTTCCTCGGTGCCTATTGTTTTGATGGCGATCACTAATTCCCTTTGGACAGGAGTCCTGGCCTTACTCTGGATCCTGATCATCCATTTCATTGAGGGCAACTTTTTGAATCCTAAAATCATCGGTAGATCTGCTGAAATCCATCCAGTTTTAGTGATCTTTGCTTTGCTGGCGGGAGAAAGGAGTTACGGCTTGTTTGGAGCCTTGATTGCTGTGCCTCTCTTTTCAATTTTACAGACTTCTTTCAATTTTATTCGAGAGACGATTTTTGAGGCGGAACGAGCCAAGGAAATACGCGATTCTCTTTCCCAGAACTAATATTTAAAAAAGCAATATGGCAAAGAAATCTCAAGTTTGGGGTGGGCGTTTAACAACAGCTCCCGACAAATTAAATATCAGTTTTTGTGCGGGTCGTGATGTCAATCCTCTGCCCATGGCAGATGAACTCTTATTGACCTATGACATTTGGACCAATCTAGCTCACATCAGTATGCTCCGCAAAACGGAGATCTTAAGTGATGAAGAGCATGGGCAGATTAAAGCAGCTCTGATCCAACTGCAGCAGCAATTTGAGCAAGGGGAGTTCAAATTGGATCCCAGTAAGGAAGATGTACACATCAATGTAGAACATTTTGTGACAACCACTCAAAAAGTAGAAGCAGGCAAAAAGATTCATACTGGAAGGAGCCGTAATGATCAGGTTTCCACTGATATGCGCCTTTATATGCGAGCGGAAGCCCTGGAGTTGGTGGGACAGGTGATGACCTTAGTGCGTGCCATTCTCCAAGTTGCAGAGCAGGAGAAGGAAAGTTTGATGCCTGGTTTTACTCATTATCAGCCAGCAATGTTAACAACGGTTGCTCATTGGTTGACCAGTTGGAGTCAGGGTTTAATCAGGGATTGTCAGCGCTTATTGCAAGACTTGGTTTTACTCAATCGCAGCCCTTTGGGCGCAGCGGCTTCCTTCGGGACTTCCTGGCCGATTGATCGGGAGCATTCCGCTGCTCTACTGGGTTTTGATGGAGTAGAAGAAAATACGTTGGATTGCATCAGCTCTCGTGGTGAAAATGAAGCGCGTCTTGCTTCCACGGTTTCTTTGTTAATGAATCATTTGAGCACGATCTCTCAGGATATTATCCTTTTGAGTACTCCCTACTATAATATGTTGGTGATTGATGACCGGTTTGTCACTGGATCTTCGATCATGCCCCAGAAGAGAAATCCCGACTTTGCCGAAGTGATTCGTAGTAAAGCCGCCGTGAGTCATGGTATCCTAACGAGTCTTTTGGGTATTCAAAAGGGCTCGATGAGTGGTTACAATCGCGACACACAACAGACAAAATACTTGGTGATGGACCTATTTCGAGAGTCCATGGGAGCCCCTTTGATTCTAGCCGGTGTGATTGAGACCATGACCTTCCAGCGAGAAGAGATGCTGAAGCAGTGTGAGTTCGGTTTCATGAACAGTGCGGATGTAGCGGATTGGTTAGCGAGAGAATTCGCTTTGTCTTTCCGAGACTGCTACGAACTACTGTCCCTGGCTGTTCGTTACAGTGAAAAAGCCGGTAAGTTAACGGATGAAGCGATGGCGCAAGCAATTCAAGAGACAGGGTTGCCTGTTGAGATTACTAGTGAAAATCTGGCTTTTCTGAATACTCCCGCTGCTATGTTGGATAAAAAAGTCCATACAGGTGCGCCCTCTCCTGTAGCGACTCAGCAGATGATCGAAAATCAACAACATGAATTAGAAAAATTAGCAGCACAGCAACAGCAGATTGAAGCGCAAGCGGAAGCTGCAAAAAAACAATGTTTTCAAAGCTAAGCAACTACTCTTGAACAGTGCGTTTAGAATCTGTCACCTTCGCCAAAAACACTGAACTAAAAGACGTTTTATGCTTCCATTTACTAAGACTGAAATTCAAAAAAAGCAGTTTCTGCAAATGAAGCAATGCATGGAAGATATCTTCCCTCATTTGGATTCCGGCAAAGAATTATTCAGTACCTTTTTCCCCGGTGCGGAAATTGCCATCAATCATCATCGAGGGCGGCAAAAAGTTGAGGCGCAAGATGTTCTGGAGTATAAAATTCATGAACTCAAGCAGTGGATCCATCAAGTTCTGGAGCAAGCCATTCAGGTTTCAGTGGCTCCTGAAAAGGAAATAATAGCGCCCAAGTCAATTCAGATGCCTTTCAGTATGGCAGAGAAGCTGATTCAAACGATTCTGAAGATTTTTACCTGCGGTCGAGATATTGCAGATCATGATTATTACTTCTTAGCGGATGTGACAGGCGCACTGACGATGGAAGGGGGCATCGTCTTGAAGATTATTGATCAGACGCAATATGAGATTCGTAAATCTTTTTTTTCCATTCTTTTAGAGTATCTGGATGAACAGCAGTGTTTTCATTGTGCCATCTTATTGTACCAGGCTATTCGGGCAGATAAGCAGATTCATCCGGCGGAATTCAAATATATTGAAAATATTTCTCAATTGCTCAGGAATGATCAAGCTAAATTAGAGCAGGTTGAAGCAACTTGTCGTGATGAATTTTTTTTACCGCCCATCCAGCTCAATGAGGAACTGTCGATTTACCTTTTCCGCTATCTTATTGAAATCGTCATGTGTGATGAAGATTATAACCCCCAGGAGTCAGAATTTGTGAGGAGGGTAGCCTTACTCTTTGATTTTGACAAACAGCGGCAAGATGAAGTGATTCAGCCCGTCGCCGCTACCCAAATGGTGAAAGCATCTTTATTTCCTAAAAACTGAGTTCCTGTTAGAAATCTAGTTTTCATCTCACTCATTTACAACTTTCCATGAATCAAACAACCATCAACGAGACTTGCCTGTTAAACGGCGGGGTGGGCTTGCATTCCGGGATCAAAAGCAACTTGTGTTTTCACCCGGCACCAGCAGACCATGGCATCGTTTTTTTACGTTCCGACAAGCAGATAGAAATCCCAGCCACTTATCGTTACGCAAAGCCCACTCCTTTGTGCACGACCCTTGAGCGAGAGGGAGTGATTGTAGAGACCATCGAACATTTGCTCTCGGTTTGTAATGGTATGGGGATCGATAACCTTTTAGTTGAGTTAGAAACGATAGAAATCCCTATTTTTGATGGTAGTGGCTACAACTTTTACAAGAAGTTAAGTCAAGCAGGGATTCGGCAATTGGCTCAACCCAAAAAAGTCATTCGTATTTTAGAGCCCATCACCTTTCAGCAAGGGGAGATCATGATCTATGTGACTCCTGCCACAGCTCCCAGTTTTACTTTTTCCATAGATTTCGATCATCCCCAGATTGGGCAGCAGGAGTTTAGTTTTAACCTGACGGAGAGTAATTATTCCGAGCAGATTGTACGAGCGAAAACCTTTTGCCTGGAAAAAGATATCCCTAAAATGAAGGAATTGGGCTTAGTGAAAGGGGGACGTGAAGACAATGCGATCATTTTGGATAAGCGGGGGCAGTTCAAGAACCTGGACATTATGACTTGGTTGAATGAGCCCAACTTACACAAGATCCTCGATCAAGTGGGGGATTTTTACTTAGCTGATAATTACAGGATTATTGGAAATGTCTTCTCCCATAAGAGTGGACACTCATCCCATCTGGCTTTTATTCGCTACCTGATGGATGAGTGCCAAGACAAATATGAGGTTGTAGAACTTACTTGATTTTGTCGATACTGGCTTTGAAAGCATCTCTGGTTTTGCTCAGATCATCTTCACTATGTGCGGCGGAGATGAAAGAGGACTCAAAAGCGGAAGGAGCCAGATAAACACCATTGATCAACATCTGTTTGAAGAACTTAGCATAAAGCTTCGTATCACACTGGATAGCATCCTCATAGGAGTTGACATCCTGATCGATGAAGTAAAAGCCGAACATGCCTCCCACTTGTTGGAGACGATAAGGGATAGAAGCCTTCTCCAGAATATCCTTCATCTCATTAACCAACCAGACACAACTACTACCCAAATCTTCGTAGAATCCAGGCTTGTTGATTTCAGTCAAGGTAGCAATCCCCGCTGCCATGGCAATCGGGTTACCCGAGAGCGTTCCTGCTTGGTAGATATTTCCAGAGGGTGAAACTTTTTGCATAATATCCATGCGTCCACCATAAGCTCCCACAGGCATACCGCCACCAATGACTTTTCCTAAAGTCGTTAAATCAGGGATAATATGATAGAGTTCCTGAGCTCCCCCTTTGGCAACGCGAAAACCAGTCATCACTTCATCAAATATCAGCACGATGCCTTCACGGTCACAAAGATCCCTCAGTCCTTCCAGGAAGCCTGGTTTGGGAGCGATGACACCCATATTACCAGCCACTGGTTCTATAATAATGGTGGCAATTTCATTGGGGTGTGTTTCAATCAGGGTTTGCACACTTTTGAGGTCATTATAGGTAGCTAAGAGAGTTTGCTCAGCAAAAGCCGCTGGTACACCGGGAGAATCAGGTTCTCCCAGGGTGAGGGCTCCGGAACCGGCTTTAACGAGCAGGTGATCCGCATGGCCATGATAACAGCCAATAAATTTGATAATCTTATCTCTGCCCGTATGACCGCGGGCCACTCGAATCGCACTCATGGTGGCTTCAGTACCAGAGTTAACCATACGGACTAACTCAATACTGGGCATGATACTTTTGATCAATTCGGAGAGTTCGATTTCCGCTTCGATCGGGGCACCAAAAGAAAGTCCATCATCCATAACGCTGTGCAGTTTTTTTAGAACAGCCGGATGAGCATGACCTAAAATCATGGGTCCCCAAGAACCTACGTAATCAATATATTCATTACCATCTACATCAGTAATGCGACTGCCTTGAGCTTTTTTAATGAAGAGTGGATTCATCCCTACAGAACGAAAAGCACGTACGGGACTGTTAACGCCACCAGGAATCGATTGTTGAGCCCGGCGAAATAATTCATTGGATTTGGATGTTTGCATAACCCCTCTTGTGTGGATCAAATATGAGTACACCCCCTTAGCTTCAGCTAAAAGGGCAGGTAAAAATAAGCCTTTTATGAGAAAGCTCCGTCAGTAAGGAACCGGTAGGGCTCAGGAATTCGAACGATTAAAAACTATAATTTAAGGCAGCACCAAAGAGAGACAAGTCCTGAGGATTTTCTATGGGTGGTACATTATCATTGCTTGAGTAGGCTTCCCCTGCCAGGAATATCCCCCAAAAGGTATCAAAGGTAAAATTTTCCTTCATATACCAACGCATAGTGATATCGAGCTCTGAGCCAATGGCGTTAACTTTTTTTCCTGCCTGATTATAAACCCCTTCTGTTTTACGGAAGCGATAATAGGCAAAGTCCACTCCAAAATCCTGATTGGTTGATCGATGAGAAAAACCTAAATTTTCATAGGATAAGTTGGATATTGAGTGCCCATCACCAAGGTTATCTTTTCCATTAAAGTAAACCAAAGCTTTCCCATGCAGTCCCCGCTGCACCGCTAAATAGGCACTGGAGTCTTGTTCCCAAATATTGCTGTCCTTATTGGTTTGCTCTGTTCCCGAGGAGCGTAATGCTTTCACTTCCAATTTCCACTCAGGCAAATAGTGGTAGTCCATCTCTAAAAATAAGAGGCTGCCTGAGATACTAGTATTACTCAGGGCCTTAACATTGCCTAATTCCTGAGTTCCCGTGTGATAGTTGCGCTTCCCCGATAAGAAAGAATAAACAAAGTTTAAGGTAAAATCATCATTATTCCAACCCACCTTGAGGCCAGCGTACTCCACACCGGAATTATCGAAATAGACAGCGGAACCATTATCTTTGCTGTGATTCGTGGAGTTCTCACCAGTCCAGCCCCCGTAAGCCGCCAGTGGGATATCCTTGCCACGGTAAAAGGCCCGAAAAAGTTCCACATTTAAGGAATATTGTTGGCGAAATTTGCTGGGGCTCCATAGATCATCAATCAGTTGCCCTGATTCAAAGACAGGGTAATCTAATTGGACCCAATAGAGAGAATCATCCACACCATCGGCTAAGCGAACACCACCAATATAATAACACCAGGTTCCGATACGACATTCTTGACTGAACCCTGTCGCCGTGCCCTGGTAAATGAAGCCTTGACGATCTGCAATATCTACATAGTGGCGCCCGATCTTTAAGGCAGCATTAGGATTATGGTTATACTCCAGGTAAGCTTCTTCAAACATCACCGCCATCCCGGAATCACTGGAACTATCACTTTGATCACCTGGATTTTGACTGGAATAACCCCCTGTTCCTCTAGTAATATCGGTAAACTGATTTTCCAAAGTGATGTTGACGGAAGCATTGCTATTCACCATGGATCGCAGTTTTAATTGGATCTCCTGGCCCATGATCCCAGATTTGTCCCTTTTGGGCAGGAACTGCTCGGAGCGAAAGCCCCAAAAAGCCCGATAAGAACCGCTGATTTCTACTTTGTTCTCTGGCTCCAACTTCTCTTCTCGAATCGTATACTCTCCACGTTCGATGGGTGTGTAGTTTTGTTGTGCGAAAACCGGTTCTGCGAAGCTCAACATCCCTAAAAATAAGAGGAGTGATTGAAAATATCGGGTTGCTATTGTTTGTTTGTTGAAATTCATGAGGTATTTGTTTTTTGTTGTCAATGGTTCCGCTATCTGCTTCCTCAGCCCGGAAGGAAGTATTGGAATACGGAAGTCCGATTGCTTGCATTGAAGTAGGAAAAATAAACGAAAACACAGATTTCCTTCGGAATTCACTTGCAGAAGTAATTTTGGCTGTTACAAATAAAGACAAATAAAAACAAAGTTCTATTTACTTTAATACTGCCGCCGAAGTGGGATAACTCCTTGGACAAACTAGGGGCTTAAAACAAGAACCTGTCTACGGTGAATCGAATTGCTTTTAATTGCAAGTCTCTATTTAGACTAATTGAGCTCTCCACAATTTTTTGTTAAACTGAAAAGGAAAGAAAGGACACTAGAAGCTATATTTAAACAAACAGATCAAATAAAATGGTATAGCTGTTGCTTTGGGGAACAGAGCTCAATTCGAGTTCCTAAGATTATCTTGCAAATCATCTTTCCGCCGATTGTATATGGAGCCTGCACCTGCACTCATTACGGAATACCAGATAACAGAAGGAGCGACCCTTTACAGCTCTTCCTTAGGGAATATCTTGATTGGATGTCCACCCGAAATTTTAAAAAAGCTCTTAAGTCGCCACGCCCCCATGCCGGATACAGTGGTCATTCCCGGGACCTTACAAAAATTTTCCTCCTCTCAAGCCTGTCTGGAATTTCCCTTTTATCACTTTTTATTCATTCAGCAGGGTTTGGCCAGGGGGAAAAAGTTCAAGGTTTTTGCGCAAAAAGATGTGTGTGAGAAATTGGCGGACATGTTGCGAGTCACTTTATTGGGACCCGATTGGGATGAAGTATTACAGGTTGAACAGCGTTTGGGAATTCCTCAGAGATTAAACCTGAAAAAGGTGAAGCAAATTTTGGCAGAAGTGCGCTTTTTAGCGCTCAAAGCCCAAGATGGACACAGCTACCTTTGTGATGAGTTAGTTACATTTATTCCCTTGGCCATCGGAGAAACCCAGGTAGTTTATCCGGCTTTTGAAAAACACCCGGAAGTACAACTCAGCCGAACGGGATTGGATCAATTTACTCTGCGTTGCAACCGCGAGTTGACTTATCAACAAGAAATCTCTTCAGCCCAAGTGCCAAGTTATGAAATCAAGGGGATTCAAGTCGAGTCTCTAGAAAGGGAGTCTCAAAAAATATTCACCCTACGCTGCTTGGGAGCAAGTGAAGGTTTTGATGCTTCTCAACCGGCTAATGGGTACTTGTTACGTTTTCAAGGCAAGTGGTTTTTATGGGATTGCCCTGCTTTTTTGAGGAGTCACCTTCATGCCGTGGGCCTTGAGTTCAGTGACTTGGAGGGGATTTTTATTTCCCATGTACATGAGGATCACCTGGATATCATGCAAACTCTGGAGCCGGGGCATCAGGTACCCATTTATACCTCACCGGAAATTTTCCATTGCATGTTACTGAAGCTAAGTGCCAATTTGAATTGTGATTACGATCAGGCCCGGGCATATTATGATTTCCATCCCATTTATGCGGATGAACCCTTTGAACTGTTCGGTGCCCAGATTGAAGTCTTTTATTCATGCCATGCTATTCCGGCTTTGGGGTTGAACCTACGTGTACCCAACTCGGAAGGGGAATCGAGATTATTTATTTCAGGGGATCATCTGGCCCAGCGAGTGATTCAGCAATTGGCGAAAGCTGGAGTCTACAGTCCCGAGCGCTTGCAGGAACTGGAGACTCGTTTGCCGCCCACAGAAAAATACAATTTGATTCTTGTGGATTCCGGGGCCGGAATGATTCACGGAGACCCCACTGATTATTTTAAAAACCCCAATCAAGTACTCTACATGCATACGGGAAAACCAATTCAAAACATCCCGGAACATCACGGAATTTTAAAGTCCGGGCAGTGCTACTTAATTCATCCTGGATAGGAGAACCCTTGTTACTTAGAATCTTTTTTTTGATGTGCCTGTTACCATTAGGCTTGGCGCAAGGTTCTCCCTTTCCCATCAAGGGGGAAATCTACGATGGGCAAAATCAACGTATTGGGACAGCCCATGTTTATCCAAGATATGTGGAAATCTACGATCAGTCGGACCAGCAGTTAGGGCGTGTCGGTATTCTGGTAGAGAATGGAATTGCCCGGTTATTTCTGGTACGTGGGGACAATCAAAGAAAAATCGCGGGCTACGCCAGTGGAGGTAAGATTTTCAATAACGAAGATCAGTTAATGGGTACTTATTTTTGGACTCCCACTTACTCCTTCGTTTATCACCTGGATGGCAGTCGAGCGGGTCGAGTCAAATGCATTGCCTGGCCAAGGGTGTGTGCTGTAGGAGTAGGAGGTTACCTGTTGAAGCTTTTTGGAGCGAATGATGAAATCTCACCGTAAGGCTGCTGTGGCCGGAAGTTTTTATTCTGCGGATCCGGAAATTTTACAGGCGGATATTTCCCAATACCTGGCCTTGTCCACACTGCAGGCCAAAGAACCTGTTAAATTTCTGATTGTGCCCCACGCGGGTTATATGTATTCCGGGAAAATTGCCGGTGAAGCCTTTGCAGAGGTGGTGAAGGGAAATTATCGGAGAGTGATACTCTTAGGACCTTCTCACCATTTTTATTTTGAGGGCATCGTGGAATCTGATGCCTCTTTTTGGGAGACACCTCTGGGTCCCGCTAGCATTGAGAGACTGGATCATCCCGAGGTAGACATCAGAAGGGATTTTCATGATCCCGAGCACAGCCTGGAAGTGGAAATTCCCTTTTTAAAATATCTTTTGCCCCATGTGACTTTTACCCCTTTATTACTGGCCGGGCCCCATAGTCAGGCAGCAGTGATAGCAGACTTATTACTCCAATATAATCGTGATGATACGCTTTGGGTGATCAGTTCCGACTTCAGCCATGTGGGCCCTGCTTTTGGTTATTTACCCTCTCAGGCGGGTTATGAGTCGGGCGTTGAGCTGGATCACAAAGCCTCACAAGTGATTGAGCAGGGGAAAGTCAAAAGCTTTTCCTCCTTTTTAGAACAAACCCAAGCCACGATCTGCGGTGCTTTACCCATTTTGGTGGCCATGCATATGCGAAAAGAATTAGGTTGCCCTCATTTTCAGTTAAAAAACTATGACTGTTCCGGGCGGCAGACCGGGCATCATAACTCTGTCGGTTATGCCGCATTATTTTGTTAAACTCTTAATCATTCAAGAATGGCTCCAGAAAATTTTGCTCATCGACTCAAAGATTTTTCTTTATTTAAGGATTTTTCTCATAGAGATAAAGAGATAGCAGTCATAGCTTCCATTATGGAACCGCGCCATTATAAGAAGGGGGCCTATATTTTCCGTCAAGGGGACCAAGGGAAGGAACTTTTTATTTTGACTTCCGGATCAGTGAGAGTGTGCAAAAATACCACACAAAATGAAGAATATACCATTGTTGATTTGAAGTCCGAGTGGAATGTTTTTTTCGGGGAAATTGCCTTGATGGACAATGATGAACGCTCCGCAAGCATTAAAGTCCTGGAAGATTGCCAGGTTTTAGTCATGAATCGGGATCAATTCAATGAATTAGGACGAGATTACCCCGAAATTTGTCTGCATGTAACCCGAGTCATTGTTAAAATTATTTGTGGGCGTTTGCGCAGTATGAACGATGATGTGATTTTACTCTTTGATGCCTTAGTGAATGAGATCCAATCGACTCAGTTATAAAAAAAATAGATGATTGCTTTCAACTGGGAGCTTTGAGGGAGATATGATAATTTGGTATTGCTAGGAACGTGAGGAATTACTGTAGATCAACAACGAATAAGCATGAGGAAGTGATGTTTCTAAAGTTAAAAAATTCAGGAGCTCTCGTGGATGTTCTCGATGCCAGTGAAATGGCAGACCCTTACCACGGAACCTTACTGGGCTGCTTGCAACAAGGGGAAGACCTGCCCGATCCGGAACCTTTTAAAAAGGCCGATCTTTGTTTTTTATCTGGTGAGCCTTTACCCAGCTGTTGGGTTGATGCCCATTATCGTGATAAGGAGGTCTTTCAGCGTCTCTCTCATCGATAAATCAGCCGACTATCCCAGGACTGATCCCTGGGATCAGTTGGTATTGTGGACTATCACATGTGATTTCTGACTGCATAGGGATAACTTCTTGCATCACGCAACTCTCCGGATCAAAGTGATTGAATATTGAGATTTTAGGTAAGAAGAGAGCAGTTCATGGCAGAAGAAATCATAGAAGAAGGTGAGGATAGCAGTGAAGAGGAAGGCAGTCCGAAGAAAAATTTGCTACCCCTGATTATTATTGGAGGTGGGGTCTTTTTTTTACTGCTCAGTGCAGTGGTGGGCTATTGGTTCTTTTTTCGTACTGAAGAAGTAGGCAATAGAGCCTTTTCACAGCTTGAAACAGAATTCCAGGCGATCAGTCAACAAGAAGCAGTACGCTTGAATGATCCACTATACGTCGATTCCCAAGTGTTCACGGTGAATCTGATTGGAGGACAGAAATACCTGCGTATCGCCTTGAGTTTCGCCTTAGAAGACGCGGTTGCCACTCTATACCTCACTGAAAATCTTCCTATGTTGGAAGATCAGGTGCTCTCGGTGATCCAAGAGTTGACTGTGGCTGATTTGCGCTCTCGAGCGGGTATTGAATTACTAAAGTTGAGTATTCTGAGAACAGCCAATAGCATTTTTACAAATGAATTCATTGAATTCTCTGAGAAAAAAGATCGCCTGCCCGTAAAAAGGGTATTAATCCGGCGCTTTTTTCTCAACTAAATCACTGTTTTAAAAGAAAAGTAGCTATGTTCTTCGTCTATTGTTTGAAAATAAAACTCAATGGGGCGGGATGACTTGCGAGCCATTTCGATGAAACCTAAGCCAGCACCTTTGCTGTCCGCATCAGGTCCTAGTTTCCGTTGTTCTTTGTAGTAAGCCTTGAGTTCTTCTCGATTCATGGATTGGATCTTTTTTAGTTTTGATTCCAAACCTTTAATTCGAGTATTTTTAATTTGATTGCCGCAGACCACAAAGTATTCCCCATCCTGATAACCCACGACGATTAGCCCCCCCTTAATAAGGGACGGCTCTTTACTTTCGACTTTTATGGGAGTCGTTTCAGAGGAATAATGGAGAATATTTTGGGATTGTTCCACGAGCATGGAAAATACCTTGAGGATAGTTGAATTACTGGCCTCTTCCAATTTCATTCTTTTACGAAGACTGTCCCCTATCTCCACCATGATTTCTTGGGATAAAGGACCGTGAAAACTAAAGAAAATCCCTTTGCTATGAAGGTATTCCTTAAACTCATACAAATGCTCAATCATTGACTGACCTCAAATTTAAAAGTCCTGACTTTTGTTACTGGTTGCTTCACTATACTGAAAAAAACTCCTAGTCTAGCTCTCCCAAGTTGCTTTTTAACTCAAACAGCCGATCTAACATGTTTATTTATCGTCTTAAACCGAAGTTTTGGTAAAAGTAAAATTTGATCACATCGGTTGTATTGTAGATTCTTGGAGTTTGTACAGAATCAAACTCATCTCGCGGAGAAAATAGTTATTCACCTTAGTATATCACTGATTTAAAATACCTATATTCTTCTAAGAACCAAATAGTTGCCAGTGAAGCGGTAGCTACGAGAGCAGCCATTACATCTGCGCCCCCTGAGGGCCTGCCCCCTAACTCTTGAATTCGATTAAGTTAAAGTCAACAAAATCAAGATCTTCCTGGAATTCTTCACCATGTTCCAGAAAAATATCGTCTTCTTCATCATAGTACCAATTAATAGTAACCTCTGACATCTCTCGTGCCTTGTTATCTAATAGGTCAAAGAGATCCATTAGAACCTTGGAGGAGCTGCTATTAAAATAATCCAGTTGGATGTTTACTGTAAAAGGGATATTTCCAATTTCCACCAGGTAGCGTTTAATCCATTCAAAAACCGGCTCATAAAATTCGGCAGTATTTTCCGGATAAGACTTTCCCCGAATCTCCAAAACCTGAGAGGTAACATCGAAAAAAATCTGAGGCGTGAACTTGGTCGCGTCAATCTGTAGATTATCCATAAGTATCGGGCTTATCTAATTTGTGCAGGTAATTTTAATGTCATCAGCTGCAGACAAGACTAATTGGATTCAGCAAACAAAACAACAAGAAAATGAGGGAATAGGGTTCCCTCAACTAATACACACGAAAACCTAGCATCGTAATATCATCTTGAACGTCCAGGTTGCCCCGATACTCATTGAAGGCCTGTAATAGCTTCTTTTTTTGCTCAGGAAAGCTTAGTTCATGGTTGCTCAGCAGCCAACTTCTCAAGCGCCTATTCCCCAAACTAATCTCTTTTTTACCACCCAGTTGCTCCACAAGCCCGTCACTATATAGATAAAAGGACATTCCCGGCTTCAACTCAACCTGATGGTTCGTAAAGTTAAAATCTAACTTGGAATTTTTGTAACCAATACTGTGTCGATCTGCTTTGACTACATGGAGTTGTTCTTGATGGATATAATGCAAAGGCAGGCATGCCCCTGCATAAAGCAGTTGAGTCTTTTCGGTATTGATTAAACAAATAGCCCCATCCAACCCATCATTAGAAAGGGTGTCTTCCTGATCTTGTTGCAGCATCATTTTAACCAACCGATTCAACTGCTCTAGAATTGCAGCGGGAGTATGGATCCCTTCATCATGGATGATGCGTTGTAAGGCTGAAACCACCAGCATGGTCATGAAAGCTCCTGGGACGCCATGGCCTGTACAGTCAATAACAGCCAGGATAGTTCCCGCTTCACTGGTGTCCATGAAATAGAGATCACCACCAACAATATCCCTGGGTTGCCAAATGACAAACTGGTGGGGGAGCTGAGAATTCAATGTTTCTTGCTTGGGCAGCAGGGAACTTTGGATAATTTTGGCATACTGGAGGCTATCTAGAATATTTTTATTGGCTTCTTCTACCTTCATTAAAGAATGTTCCAGCTCTGAAGTACGTTCCACCACTAGTTGTTCT
Organism: SAR324 cluster bacterium; assembly: GCA_002401295.1. Taxonomy (GTDB): domain Bacteria; phylum SAR324; class SAR324; order XYD2-FULL-50-16; family XYD2-FULL-50-16. Next base: position 30,007 of record NVSR01000114.1, read on the forward strand.
AACTGATCCCGGTGTTTGGCCAACTCATTCTCCACTGCGAGTCGTTGGCTGAGACTTTCCTCAAAGCCCTCCAGAAGGCGATTGGACATTTGGGCCAGTAGGCCCAGCTCATTGTTCCGATGCCTGAGTGGAATGTCGATCAAATGTTTATTAGGCTGGGATGGATCGACAGCTGCCACCTGACGTGCCATCACCAATAGAGGCTGCGTTAGAGTATAGTAGAATACAAGTAGTAAAATCCCAGAGAGGACAATATTTTTGAGCAAGTCATTGAGCAGTAGCAGGCCTGCTCTTTGTACAAAGTTTTGCAAGATCAAATAATTATCTGTGGTGATTTGGAGAGTCCCTAAAACCTTGTCGAGGTCCTGCTGCTTTAATAACACTTGGTATTTATCTTGGTCTTCGAAGATGAACTGGGCTAACCAGTCGAAGGGACCTTCTTCTGCAGCACGGGATTTGTGTGCAAGAACAATGTTGACCTCATCAGTCACGGAGACTTGGAGGATGTGGCTATACTTAAACAAACCGTTAACTACAGACTGTGCTTCCGTTTCATCAATATTGTATACGGCATCCGTAGCAGATTCCCGGAACATTTCTACAACCTGCCTGACGGTTGTACTCACTTCTTCCTTTTCCCGCGCCAAATCATAAAAAATCTGAACCAGACTGAGGCTGAGGCCTAAGACGAGAGCTACAATAATTGTAATTTTAGCCTGGTGATAAGATAAACGTTGACGAAAGTTAACAGGCATAAGTCTTCTCAAATCGGAGAAATGAATAATGAGAACTGAGAAAAACACAGCGTTTTTTTTCCTCAAGAAGCTGAGGATCTGTCGGTATACTCCTTATACGACTCGTCGTATCGCTACCAATATGTAGGATAAACTGTCTGTAATTCTAGGTGCGCACCCTGGGGTATAGCTGCCTTGAGCCTTTTATAAGAAGGGATACTAATAGTTTATATCCATGGTAGAGAAATAGTTCCTAGCTATTTTAAACATGAAAGCATGAGAAATAATTGTACTTTTATATTTCATCCCTATAGTTTTTATATTAGACAATAATTTTTTTGTTGCACATAGGATGAGAATAGAAGCTATGATTTAGTTTTTTTTGTAACAGAGTAAAGGTTAATTGATTGGTTGGATTCACCTTATTTTTTAGAGAGGTTCGCATGAGATTGAAGGTTATTAGAGCAGTTCGGGATATTAAAGATGTTCAAGCAATAGAGAAGGTTCCCTATGAAGAGATGGTCTCTGAAGAAAGTATTTACAAATTGTTTCAGGCGACAGCAAATCAATTTCCACATCATAGAGCCATCACTTTTCTACACACAGCGGAGTTGGATGAAACACCAATTCAACTGACCTATACCCAATTGATGGCAAAAATAACGCAAGCAGCTAATATGTTTCATGCTCTTGGCATCACTCCTGATGACACGATTTCGCTGTTGCTACCAAATATGCCACAAGGGCATTATCTTTTTTGGGGAGGTGAGACCGCCGGGATTATAAACCCGATCAATTTTCTCTTAAATGAGGCCTCTATTCTTGACCTACTCAATAGTGCGAAAACTAAAATTTTGATTACGTTAGGGCCTCATCCCATGATGAACATCTGGGAAAAAGTAATGTCCATTAAGGATCAGGTTCCTAGTTTGCAAGCTATTATCCAAGTAGGTGGGCAGCCTGTTGATGGAGAAGGCATTTACCAACTGGACTCTTTGATGCAGGGCTATAGCACTGAAAAACTTACATTTGAACGGCACATAAAAAAGGATGATATTGCCGCTTATTTTCACACGGGAGGAACCAGCGGTACACCAAAATTAGTAAAGCAAACTCATGGCACACAGATTTTCTCCGCATGGACATCCATCCAAATGTATGGCTATGACGAGCAAGATGTGATAGCTAATGCTGTTCCCCTTTTCCATGTTTCCGGCAGTTTGCTCACGGGACTCGCCCCCTTACTGGCTGGTTCTGAAGTTGTCATTCTGACCGCAGGAGGTATGAGAACCCCCGCAGTGATAAAGAACTATTGGAAATTAGTTGAAAAATATGGAATCAAATTGATTGGGGGTCTACCTACTAGTTTGATTGCGTTAAATAATGTCCCTCTTGGAGAGGCCAACATCAGTACCGCGGATTACTGTGTAACGGGTGGAGCGATGGTTCCCCAATCTGCCGTGAAGACTTTTATTGAAAAAACCGGAGTACCAGTAGGTCAAGCTTTTGGTATGACTGAATGTTCTGGCTTTTTAACCATCGATCCACGTCAGGGAACACCAAAAGCGAATACGGAAGGGATTCGGTTACCCTTCACCCAACTGGAGATTCGTGAGCTATTAGCAGATGGCACGATTGGTAAACAACTACTACCAGGAGAGGTAGGAGCTATCTGTTATAAAGGTCCCAATTGCACTCCAGGATATGTGAAGGAGAGTCATAATGAGGGAACTTTTACAGAAGATGGTTTCTTAATTTGTGGTGATTTAGGGAGGCTTGATGAGCAGGGATACCTTACAGTAACAGGGCGTAGTAAAGATATCATTATCCGGAGTGGCCATAATATTGACCCCAAAATTATCGAAGAGACTGCAGAAAAACACGCTGATGTGCTGCTCAGTGCCGCTGTCGCCAGGCCCGATGATTACGCTGGTGAAGTTGTCGCACTCTATGTGATGCTTAAACCTGAGGGCAAGTTAACAGTAGACGACCTCACAAAGTTCATGAAAGAAAATATTGCGGAACCACCTGCATTTCCAAAATCAATAGAAATTATCAGTGAAATGCCGCTCACTGGGGTAGGGAAAATTTTTAAACCAAAGTTACGTGAAGATCAGGTACGACAGGTTTTTGATCAAGAACTGCAAGTACTTCGAGATCAGGGGATTGAAATCGATCTTAAGGTAGTTGAACAGGCGGTCAAAGGAATGTTTGTATCAGTCACCTTGAGTCAAACACGGGTAACAGAAAAGGAGAATCTGGAACGAATGGTTATGGAGCTTCTGGGGAAATACAGTATTGCTTTCACTGTAAATTAGCAATAATCCCCAGCCTTAGTCATAGCATTGCTGATCATGCTTTTGTCTTTCAGAAAATGAGGGCTACCCTAGTAAGCCTTTCCTACCTTTTGACAACCGAATTTCCTCAGCGCATTTTACCTAATTATTAATTAGGTAAAATCCCTATTTGCTATTTATAGGTAATTCCCTTAGTCTCCTGAAAAAATTTGAAGCATTTTTTTCATAATTTCAAAGGACTGAAATATTCATGGACATAGAGAAGTTAAAGACTGAAATATTCGAAGAGATGAAAGACCTCATATTCAACTTTATGGGGATCGATAAATCTGAAATAAGATTAAAATCAAGATTGTATGAAGATTTTGGTATTGAATCGGCTGATATGTTAACTGTTGTAGCTGCCATTGAAAAAAAACATCAATTTAAATTTGATGATACTATTTGGGAGGTTCAAAGTATTGAAGATGCATTGAATGTTTGGATACGGCATCTTCAACAATAGTTGAATCAGTGAACTTTATTTTACACCACTCCTTAACCTATTAGGCAGCGAGCTAACTGTTCAAGTGAGTATGATTTTTAAAGCATTAAAAAAAGTTCAAATATCTTTTCTTAGAGTAACCAACTTAGAGCCAGGTAAGCCAACTTCTGAAAAGGTATCAGCCAGTGTCATTAGTGATAGCGATGGGACAAGGCAACAGCTGGAGAAACTTTTAATCAGTGACTCGGACTATGATGGCTTAAGCTCCTTAAGAGAGGTGCTCGGGCAACATGATCAGGTTGTTCACTTTTTTAATCATGTTAGTATGTTGAGTTGGATTCCAGCATTCACTTATTATCTGAACCGGATCAGTGAAACTGGTTTTGGATATAGAAAATGGCATTTGGTTTATAATCCACTCTTTGCAAAAAACCCAATCATGCAAAGGCTAATCAAACTAGCCGGAATGAATGAGCATCAGAGCTACGGTGGTTTGTTACGTGGCATTCGTGAAAAAACGATTACTGATTTATTTGTTGCTCCTGAGGGAGCCAATTGTATTTTTGGGAAAACAGAAGAGATACGCCCATTCATCACACACATGACTTTAGATCTGGTGCTCCGGACGGAAATGCCACTATTATTGACGGTTCATCAAGGCTCAGAAGCTTGGTCTAAAAGTGTTAAATTGAGCCCGAGACTACTTTCTCTCTTGGAGTTAGTGGATCAAAAAATTTGGCGATCTATTTGTTTCAACAAGAATAAGAGCTTGGCTTTGCTTTCCAATAGTCCTTACCTATCCTGGTTCCATTTCCCCCGCAGGATAGCTTCTTTCCGAATGAAAAGCGAACTTTTTCCCTTGGACTATGCCTATTATCAGTCACTCTCAGGGAATGAGATTCAAGAGTATTTGCAGGAAGAGAGTGAGAAAATCAGACAGCGGATGCAGGCTATTTATGATGGTTTTGATAGGACTCCTCTATAGGAGAATAAAATAGCTGTGAGTGAGGGGGTAACTGCAAAATTAGATTTTTGATTTAATTGACATTGAGTCTATGGGAGAGGTTGTGAAAATAAAAAAAAAAGTAGCCTTAGTATTGACTGGGGGCGGTGTTTTAGGAGCTTATGAGTATGGTGCTATTAAAGCCATCTACGAACAAGGGGACTTTATTCCTGAAGTGGTAACCGGGGTTTCTGCTGGGGCTATTAACACGGCCTTGTTAGTTGGGGGACGAGATGAGGATCCACTGGTGAATCTGGACCAATATTGGAACAGTATGATTAATCTTAGGGCCCCATTCATTCCAGCCGTTGCACGGAAAGTTCTTTCGTTCATGGGAGGCTATAAAGCACTTAACTTTTGTTCGCCATGGTTCAATCCACTCTTTTTTCTCTTCCCCTTAAACTCCACTCACCTGTTTAATATTTCACCTCTCAACCGGGGGCTGAATAATTTTTTAGACTATGAAAAGCTAAATAATAGTCCTATTTCTGCTGTGATCACTGCGACCAATATTCTCAAAGGGGTTGAGTCAGAATTCAAAAACTGGGGAGGAGAACGGATTGATGCACCTCAAATCGAAGCTAGCGGAGCTGTTCCCGGTCTTTTTCCACATATTGAGATCCCCGATACCACGGAAAGAAATCGCCATTTCTGGGATGGCGGCGTGGTTTCTAATACACCAATGCGGTGTGCAATCAACCGATTAGAAGAATTAGAGCCAAAGAATAAAGAGATTGAACGTTATGTCATTAGTATTAACTTATTCCCCCAGGAAACAACCATTCTTCCCTCAAATATGATGGAGGTGATCAACCGCACCTCTGAAATAATCGCCAATCGAAAGTCGAAAACAGATCATAAAAACAGTCAGACCTTTAATGGGGTGATTAAACTCTTCTCGGATTTACGTTCTGCTACCGATGAATTGGTGGAAAATGCGAACTCATTGATTACTAGTATTCAGGAGGAACAGAGTATTGAACAGGAAGGTCAGATGTCTACCAAGAAGGGGCAGAAAAAGAAGCCTCCGTTTTCATCCCAAATAGAAGAATTGGTTGAGAAAATTCAAAACCGTGAGAAAACATTAGATAAACTTTACAAGCATAAATTTTTAAAACATCAACTCATCACTCCCATTCAAATCACCAATAGCCAAACAATGCCTCTTGAAAGTTCCATGGACTTTTCTAAAAGTAATATATTGGACCTAATCAATTGTGGTTATTTGGATGGCAAGACTACCTTGAACAATATCCTAGAAATCTCAAAGGAGAAATAACCCTCCTGTCAAACTAGAAGCCCCTATTATTGAAGTTCTCGGTAACTAGTGAGCATTGATACCTTAGGTTACTGGGCAATGCTCCTCCAGTCATCACCTTCCTTACCGATTTTGTATAGGTAGTAGCCCTCATTATTTTTGTACTCAATAGATATCCATCCCAAGAAGAGTTTTCTACTATGCAACCTGCTAAAATTACTACAATCAGTCAATGTAAGTCCTTTGTTGATGTTCTTCAGTTTTATGCAGTAAAGCATCCCTCTGATGTAGCAATTACTTTTTTAGTAGGCGATTTGATCGAACAGTCATGCATTACCTATAGTGAGCTTGATCGTAGAGCTGTGGTGATTGCGACCTCACTACTAAAACAAGCCGAACCAGGGGATCGGATTTTATTATTATTTCCCCAAGGAATTGAGTTTATAACAGCCTTTTTTGGCTGCCTTTATGCTGGTATGATTGCTATTCCCGTTCCTTTGCCTCAAAAAAAACATAGTTTATCGAGAGTGCAAACTGTTGCCACAAACTGCCAGGCACAACTGATTTTAACGCAATCTTCTTCCCAATCAAAATTATTAGGACTGCTGCATGGACAAAAGCATTTAGCAGAACTGCCTTGCTTGTCAGTTAATGAATTTATAGAGGAGCCCATTGATGATTGGGTGCCTCATGTAACAGATGTGAATTCACCGGCCTACCTGCAATATACTTCCGGCTCGACCTCCATGCCTAAAGGGGTTATCATTTCTCATCATAATATGATCCATAATATTGGCCAGGCGCTGGTTGCCTGGGAACTCCCAAAAGCCTATAAATCGGTGTGCTGGACTCCTTTAACCCATGATTTGGGGTTAATTAACGGCCTTCTTATGGCTTTATTTAACGCGGGATCTTGCTATTTGATGGATCCGGCGACCTTCTTACAGAAGCCGTTGCGTTGGCTGGAAGCTGTGTCCAGGTATCAAGTCCACCATACTAACGGGCCAAATTTTGCTTTTGAGCTGTGCTTGCAACGAATAACTGAAGAGCAAAGTGATCAAATTGATTTGAGTCATCTAAAGGTTTTCGTGAATGGTGGTGAGCCTGTACAACTATCGACAATGGAGCGTTTCCAAGAGAAGTTCCGGTATTGTGGCTTGCGTCTGGGCGTACTGTCTGCTTGTTATGGAATGGCGGAAGCAACGCTTACAGTTTCCACTGGAATGCTATCTCAATCCTATCAAGCCTATAATGAATCTTTCCCACAGGTAGAAGATTTTTGCCATACTTTAAGTCCCGGTAAAGAGTCAGAAAAACAAATTTTTTACTCCAATGGGGTTCTCCTACCGGGGATGGAGTTGAAAATTGTAGACCCCAAGACATTGGAAGAGGTGCCTGGGAGAAATTTGGGAGAAATTTGGTTGTCTAGCCCTAGTATTGCACGAGGTTATTGGGAGGATGAGCAAGCTACAGAAGAGACGTTTCAAGCCTATTTGAAGGGGAGAGTAGAAGGCCCTTTCTTACGAACGGGAGATTTAGGTTTCCTGCATCAGAGTGAATTATTCATTGCGGGTAGAATTAAGGATATCATTATTCTTCAAGGACAAAACCATTACCCACAAGATATTGAATATACTGCTGATTCTGCACATTCAGCTCTGAGGCGTAGTTGTAGCGCCGCCTTTCTCCTGCATGAGGATGCAGGAGAACAAGTAGGTATGATTTTAGAAGTGGGACGCAAAGCACTCAACCAAATCAGGAAAGAAATCAAGAAATCTGGAGTGAGTCTTCTCAGCCAGGATATTTTTCAACAAATCCGACGAAAAGTCATGGATCATCATGGGCTTGAGCCAGCCGCCATGGTATTGATCAAACCCGGCACCGTGTTAAAAACCACGAGTGGTAAAATCCAGAGAAGCCGTAACGGACAAGCCTTTTTGAATGGGGAGTTTGAGCCTGTTGATACTTACTCTAAGGTAAAACAGTCTGCTTCAATAAGGAATCAATCTGTCGATCAGAAAAAATTACCGGAAAAAACAGCCGTTCAACAGTGGTTAATTAATTGGGTTTCACTGCAAACAGGTCTAGAGGACGCAGAAATCAATGAACAAACTCAATTTGCGCACTTTGGTTTGGGATCGGTTAAGCTGGTCTTAATGGCGGGTGATTTGGAGGAAAATTTTGGAATTTCCTTGAGTCCGACAATTAGTTATGAACACCCTAATATTAATCAACTATCCACTTATTTATCCCAGCAATCAGGGGTAAAAACAAAGAGTTCCATGCAATTAGGGCACAAACAAAAAGATGCTGAACCTATTGCTATTGTTGGCCTATCATGTCGATTTCCAGGAGCTGTAAATTCACAGGAATTCTGGCAGATTTTAAAGGCTGGGAAGGACTGTATCACGAAAGTTCCGGTGGATCGCTGGCTTGCCGAACGATATTTGGATCAGGACCCCTCTGTGCCTGGAAAGATGACAATGGACTGGGGAGGTTTTATAGACAAAGCAGATACTTTTGATGCTGAGTTTTTTGGAATTAATGACCGGGAAGCTGAACAGATGGATCCTCAGCAACGAATTCTATTGGAATTAACCTGGGAAGCCTTGGAAGATGCAGGGATTTTACCGGAGCAACTTGCTTGCTCCCAAACTGGTGTATTTATTGGTATTGGCAGTCAGGATTATAGTGCCTGGCAAAGTCATCAGCCGGAATTATTGGATGGCTATAGTGGTACAGGAAGCAGGCTCTGCATCGCAGCCAATAGAATATCCTATAATTTTGATTTTCGAGGGCCTAGTATTGCGATTGATAGTGCCTGTTCTTCTTCTTTAGTGGCGGTGCATACGGCCTGTAAGAGTATTCAAAATGGTGAGAGTTCCGCTGCTGTGGCAGGTGGTGCCAGTTTGATTTGGTCTCCCTTTTCCACCATTACGATGAGTAAAGCAGGGGCCCTCAGTCCTGATGGACGTTGTAAAGCTTTCGATGCTCGGGCAAATGGCTATGTCCGTGCAGAAGGAGCAGGGCTCGTTATCCTCAAGTCCTTATCCCAAGCTGAACAGGATGGAGATTTTATCTATGGGCTCATCCTAGGTAGCGCTACGCAACAAGATGGACGCAGCAATGGACTGACAGCTCCCAGACAGCAGTCACAAGAAATGGTAATCAAAAAAGCCGCAGCAGATGCAGGCATCAATTTGTCAGATCTGCAATATGTGGAAACTCATGGTACTGGTACGCTTTTAGGAGATCCGATTGAAGCAGCAGCTCTAGGAGCAGTCCTAAAGCCAGGTAGAGTCATAGGAGAAAAATGTCATTTGGGCTCAGTAAAAACAAATATCGGACACTTGGAAGAAGCTGCTGGCATTGCAGGACTAATTAAACTGGCTCTTTCATTCAAGTATCAGTTGATTCCCAAAAACTTACATTTTACGACACCCAATCCTTATATCGATTTTGATTTGCTGGGCCTCAGTGTCCAAGAAAAGCTGGAACCCTGGCCTCAAACAGAACAGCCCCCTTTGGCAGGAATTAGTTCTTTCGGGATTGGTGGTAGTTTAGCTCATCTAATTTTACAAGCCCCGGAAAAGAAACAAGAACGCTTAATCGTCAGTCAAACGGATAGTGCCTATCTGCTCCCTCTTTCAGCAAGGAACCAAGGTGCTTTGCTGAATTTAGTAAAATCCTATCATTCCTTCTTCCAAGAACGGGATGTTACTCCGGATCTACTCTATCAGGCTGGTCGGACTACGAGCTTACAGAGGAGTCATCATGATGAACGCGTATGTTTCTGTGTTCAAAACCGACAGGATTTACTCAGCCAGCTAGAGGAATATCTGGCAGGAGAGGAAAGAGGGAATTTGAGTACAGGCCATCGAACTCCTGGTAAAAAGAGAAAAATTGTATTTGTCTTTCCGGGACATGGCCCCCAATGGATTGGGATGGGGCAAGAGCTTTATCAAAAAGAACCTGTTTTTCGAGAAGCATTGGAACAATGTGATAGGGGTATTCAACAATACACAGGTTGGTCCTTAAAAGAAAAGTTGTTTGCACAGGCTGATGAAGCAACTTTTGAGAATATTAGTATCATGCAGCCGGCAATCTTTGCTATTCAGGTTGCGTTGAGCAAATTATGGAATCATTGGGGGATCCGGGCGGATGCTGTTGTAGGGCATAGTATGGGGGAAATTGCCGCAGCTCATATAGCCGATATCATTAGCCTTGACGATGCAATTCGAGTGATTTGCAAACGCAGTGAACTCCTGCATCGCATTCATGGAGAAGGAGCGATGGCAATAGTAGAGCTCCCTGAAGCTGAGAGCAAACAATGGTTATCCGGCTATGAAAAGCTTGTTTCTATTGCAGCGGTAAACAGTCCACGTTCTACCGTACTTTCCGGTCAAATTACAGCGATTGATGAAATTATCGGTAAATTAGAGCAGCATGGAGTATTTGCTCGTAAAATCAATGTAGATGTTGCTTCCCATAGCCCTCAAGTAGAGCCGCTTTGTCAGGAATTACAGGATTTCTTAAGTGAGCTCAAAACAAAAGTGGGAACAGTCCCATTCTTTTCTACTGTTCGAGGAAAGGAAATTAAGGGAACACAATTGCAGCAGAAATATTGGATGGAAAACCTACGCCATCCTGTACTCTTTTCCACGGCAATTACTCAACTGTTGGATGAACAGTATGATACTTTCCTGGAGATCAGTCCTCACCGGTTGCAATTAGCCAATATTGCTGAGCATCAACCTTTAACTTCACAACCATTAGCTTTAATTCCATCAATTCTTCGTGACCGTGGTGAGTTCTCATCTATGAGGGAGGCCTTAGGGAGCTTTTATTGTTTGGGTGCGACTGTGCGATGGGAGCAAATCTACAGTGTCCAGGGCAGTCCGCTTCCGCTTCCTACTTATCCTTGGCAGGGGAAAAGCTATCGCCTCAAATCGCTTGATTGGGAGAGAACGAACAAAGTAATAGAAGAAGCATCGTCGCCACTTGGAGGTTTACCGGGAACTTATTTACGGCCCCATAAAGGTGATTGTGGATTAAGGTGGGAGTTGGAGCTCAGTGTGGAGCGTTTCCCTTTCTTAGAAGATCACCAAGTTCAAGGTAATGTGGTTATTCCCGCGACCTTTTATTTGGCCATGATCCGCGCCATGATACAACAAGTTTATGGTAAGCAGAATTTTGAACTTCATGACTTCGAGATTCAGGCAGGATTATTTTTATCCGCTGAAGCAGGAGTAAGAATTGTACAATTGGTTTTGGAACCCGGACAAGGAGAGCAAGCTTCGATTCGTATTATTAGCCTTGACCTGGAGAGTCCACCTTACCAACCCACATGGCAAGTTCATGTTTCGGGGACGTTAGTACTGGAAAACATAAAGGAAGCAACAAAGCTGGATTTGGCGGATGACTTTTTAACGAAGTTCCAGCAAACCTCACAAGTCTTGCTGGGGGCAGATCATTACCAAAAAATGTCTCATGTTAGCATTGATTACGGACCTTCATTTCAAGGAATTCAGGAAATATATTTGAGAGAAGGTGAAGCCCTAGCGAAGCTTAAGAAGCCAGCCATACCAAGGGGTCAGGTCGAACAAGCACTGGATACAGTTTTGTTGGATTCCTGTTTGCAACCGGGAATGTATCTCTTTACTTCTTCTAGTGAAAACTTGAGATCTTATTTGCCCACCCGAATAGGTCGGATCTGTTTTTATCGATCTTTAGAGATGGAAGAAGAATATTACACGAAATTGAAAGTAGCTGATTATGAAAGTGGAAGTGATCGAGTTTGCTTTGACTCCTTTGCTTTTGATAAACATGGCCGGATGATCTTTGAAATCAAAAAAATGGAAGCTACTTTGTTGGAAGAGACGAAGTTATCTCAAAGTGAAACCAAAGTAGTTGCCCCATTTTTTCATCAGCAATGGATTTCTCAAGAATTGCCCCGCTTAAAAAACGAAACAACTTCAGGGGAAAACGAGGAAGGCAGGTGGCTAATCTTTGGGAACTTTGAGGAAGAAAGCAGTTGTTTGAAATTTCTCAGAGAAACGGAGATAGACTGTTGGTTTTTGAGAATCCCTACTAATTCGGATCAGGAGATCGAACTTAATCGAATCCTCCAAGAGGAAGTACAAGAAAAGCAAAACTATCAGAAAATTTTTGTATTTGCCGGAGCACCGGAAAAAAATTCTGATAAAATCCGGGCAGAGGAAATTCAAAAACGAGAACAATCTCTGTGTCAATTCATTGTAGGATTAGTTGGGAGGATGGCTAAAGTAGGTTGGAGGACTCCACCAACTCTATATTTGATTACCCAAGGTAGCCAGTTTACCACCTCGTCTATTGATACGCCTCTATCAGTGGGTTCTTCCCTATGGGGCTTGGGGATGGTTTTGATGCAGGAACATCCTGAATTTCCTACAAAGTTAGTTGATTTATCTCCAACTCCCTCTTTGACTGAATTAGAAAAGCTGATTCAAGAAGTGAAGCTGGAGAGTCTGGAAAGCCGGGTTCTCTTACGTCAGCAAGAGCGTTATGTTGCTCGTCTGCAAGCAGGATTACCTACTGTAGATAAGGAAAAATCTCACTTTACAGCACATGCGGATAGACATTCCTTTGCTTTAGCTCTACCGGAATTTGGGCAGTTGGATCACTTATATTGGCAGGAGTCTCCGCGGTGTGAGCCGGAATATGGTGAGGTTGAAATAAAGGTTTCAGCCTGTGGCCTGAACTTCATGGATGTAATGACGGTTCTTGGTATCAATCCTAGTTTTACCAACCCCGAGTCCATAGTTTTAGGGGGAGAGGTTGCTGGAGAAATTCTGCGTATAGGACCTGGCGTCGAGAATCTTCAGGTAGGGGATCAAGTCCTTGCCGTGACATCTCAAGGTTATCGTACTCATGCTCTGGTGGATCATCATTATGTAGCCAGAAAGCCGAGTCAGATTTCCTTGATAGAGGCCGCGACCTTACCTCTGGCTTTTATGACGGCTTATTACGCACTGGTTGTGCAAGGGAGGATTCAAAAAGGGGAAAAAGTGCTAATTCATGCGGCGAGTGGTGGTGTCGGATTAGCGGCGGTCCAAATTGCCCGTTTTTATGAGGCAGAGATCTTCGTCACCGCAGGCAAGGAGTTTAAACGAGAATACTTGCGCTCTTTAGGGCTAACTCATGTCATGGACTCTCGCACTCTGGATTTTGCGGATGAGGTTCAGCAGCAGACCCAGGGGCTAGGGGTTGATATCGTTTTGAATTGTCTTGCGGGAAAGGCAATCCAAAAAAGTCTGGATGTACTGGCTCATGGAGGGCGTTTCTTGGAGATTGGGAAGCGTGATATTTATGAGAACCTTCAAATGGGGTTGTTTCCCTTCCAAAATAATCTCTCTTATTTTGCCATCGATTTGATCAAAATTCTGGAAAAACAACCGGATTATTTTGCGACACTGCTTCAAGAAGTGTTACAGGCAATGGAGCAGAACCATTTCAAGCCATTGCCAGTGAAAGTATTTCCGGCATCTCAGGTAGTTGATGCCTTCCACCATATGGCACAGGCAGAACATATTGGTAAGATAGGGGTCCTTCTTGATCGACAAGAAGTACGGGTAGCACCGATTAATCCAGGGAAGCCACTCTTTGATGATCAGGCAAGTTACCTAATTACAGGCGGTTTAGGAGGGATCGGATTAGCCTTAACTCGATGGATGAGTGAACAAGGTGCAGGAACGTTGGTGTTGATGGGACGGAGCAGTCCTTCACTAGAGGTTCGGGGAGAGTTGGAGCAGTTAAAACAAGATGGAGCAAAGATTGAAATTTTTCAGGGGGATGTAGGTAGAATAGAAGACTTACAGCAGGTGATTCATCAGATTGATGCAAAGCTGCCCCCCTTAAAAGGAATCTTTCATGCGGCAGGACTTTTAGATGATGCGATGTTAATCAACTTGGAACCTGCACAATTCGAAAAGGTATTGAACCCAAAAATCAAAGGAAGTTGGCACCTGCATCAACTAACGGAGAAGCATTCATTAGACTACTTTGTGACCTTTTCAACTGTAGCCTCACTGCTCGGTTCACCGGGGCAGGGGAATTATGCGGCAGGTAATGCCTTTCTGGACAGCTTAATGGGATATCGTCTTGCGAAAGGGTTACCGGCAATCAATGTCAATTGGGGCCCTTGGAGAGAGGTTGGACTAGCAGCTGCTGATACTAAACGAGCTGATCGACTTGCTTACCGGGGATTGGATAGTATTTTACCTGATCAGGGCTTGGCTGCTTTGAGAGAACTGTTGGAGCAGAAGATTCCTCAATCTTTGGTGTTAACTTTTGATTTGATACAATGGCAACAGTATTATCCCAAAGCCGCTCACTGGCCCTTCTTCCAGTTTTTAGAGCAACAGGATAAGGGGGTAGAGCAAAATAGTAATTTTCGGGAAAGATTATTACTGGAAGATATCAAAGACCAGTCCCCCATGCTACAAGCGCATTTGGCGGAGCAAATTGGCAAGGTATTGCGAAAACCCCCCGCTGAGATTGAGAATGGTCAGCACTTAGGTAGCTTGGGTTTGGATTCATTGATGAGTTTGGAATTACGCAATCGTCTTGAAAATAGTCTCAGTATTCGGCTTACTGCAGGAGTAATCTGGAGTCATCCAACTCTTGCCAAGTTGACCGTGCATTTGAGCAAAAAAATTGGCATCTTTTCAGAACAGGAGGTTCCAGCAACTGTAGGCGATTCTAAAATAGAGCCGGAAGGGGAAGATTCTTTATTGGAATTATTAGAGATGGTTGATGATATTTCCTTAGATGACCTAGATCAATTAGCGCTTGATGAACCTTAGAAAGTTGGAGCAAAATATTTTCAACAAAAACGCGTGGCAGGTTGATTGACTTGCCACGGGCAGTGAGTATTGTATTGCTTGTGAATGCTAACCTCGTAGCCTAGCAAGCATTGGGAATAGTCAGGATGAAGCAGCTGCCCTCATCCAGTTTGGTTTGAATGTGGATATCTCCATTGAGCTTTTCCAATGCGACTTTCACCGCATCCATACCCACTCCCCGGCCTGAGACATCCGAAACTTCCTCTTTGGTGGAAAATCCGGGGGCAAAAATTAGCTTGATGATCTCTTCTTCGGAAGCGGAATTTGCCCATTCTTCCGTTATGATTTCTTTATCTAGGGCAATTTTTTTAATACGTTCCGCATCAATGCCACCGCCATCATCCTCTACTTCAATCACGATTTGCCCACTTTCGTGGTAGGCTCTCAGATAAATGTTACCTTGCCTGCTTTTCCCGTTGGTCTGCCTCAGGTCTGTGCTTTCAATGCCATGATCGATTGAGTTGCGGACCAAGTGAGTTAGCGGTGCCGTAAAGTTTTCCAGCAGAGTACGATCCAGCTTAATCTCACTGCCTTCC
>NVSR01000115.1 GCA_002401295.1 SAR324 cluster bacterium
GGGCCGATAGCTCAGTTGGTAGAGCACCTGACTTTTAATCAGGTGGTCGTGGGTTCGACCCCCGCTCGGCTCACCATATGCTTTAAAGTGTCCCCATCGTCTAGTCGGCCTAGGACACCGCCCTTTCACGGCGGTAACAGGGGTTCGAATCCCCTTGGGGATACCAACTTTACTCTCAAAGTTGGTATTATAAAACTCCCGAATAAATCCTCAGTTTAGAAAAAATCCCTTCATTTAGAACGTTATTTTCTCGAAGTTCCTTAGAGTACTCCCCCATTTTTTTACTGATTTCATTATTTGCTCATTATATTCAAAGCACTTTGATCATCTTCGACAATGACCAAAATCTTGTCTAATTTTGTGAGTGTAAAGACTTCTCTGCTTTGTCGGTTGAGGCTTGAAAGGGCAAATTTGCAGTTCCTGGTTTTTAGTTTCTTATAAATGGAAACGATATATCCGATTCCAGAAGAATCGATGGAAGATACTTTATCCATGTTAAAAATTATCCCTTTTAACTCTGAATCTTCTAGATATGGCTTTACAAAAGATTTCAGTTTATTGGTATTTTCTAAGGCTACACTCCCTTCGAGATTAAAAATATAATAGCCTTTTTCATTTCTTTGTAAAATTTTCATTTCAAGGTCCCTTCTGTCGCAGGAATGGTCAGTGATGATTATGAAGCTAGCTTTTTTCTTCGAGCTCATGTTCTAATTGGATGATCTTCTCTTCCAACTCCACTTTGTTCTGTTTCATTGTTTCGATCATTCCAGCCATATGCTCATATTGTAGCGAGTTTTTCAAAGAAATCGCAGCTTGGTTTGCTAATAAAAGTAATAAATCTACTCTTTCCTGAGAAAAAGCATGGGCCGTTAGATTATTTTCCAGATAGATAACTCCCACTACTCTGCCTCTAGTACTGATTGGCATGCAAAGAATGGATTTTGGTTTTTGCTCGATGACATAACTATCAAAGATAAACATACCCTGCTTGCCAGCATCTTCCAGTACGACGTGTTTCCTAGTTCGAATGACGTAGTATATAATATTTGAAGCAATATCTGGGTAGGTGTCTAAGGGGTGATTACACCGGGAATGTACCTGGACCCCATCTACAGCAGCTTCGGCTTTTACAATCATTTGTCCATCTTGATCTAATAAAAAGACTCCCTTTTGAGCTCCTGCATTTTCTAAAAAGACATGCAATATTTTTTCGATCAACTTTTTTATAGACATCTCTTTTGAGATGAGTTGAAAAGATTTGATAGTGTCCGCAAAATCAAAGAAGTCAGCTGCCTGTTCTTGATAGGTCTCTCCTTGCAAGGGGGGCTCTGAAGCTCTACGCAATAAAGGAGTCTGGATGAATAGGCTTGGATAGGTGGTCTCCAGGTGTCTTAGCTTTGCGGAGGCACCCCACTTCATATAGGCGTGGCAAGTCTCTTTCAGGTAAGCTTGTGCAATTGTTTTTTTATTACGGCTAAGGAAGTACTTGGCTGCCAGTTCATTGGCAATAGCCTCATTTTGCAGGAAGCCGTTTTTGGCTGCAGCTTGGATAGCTCGATCAAAAAGGTCAATGGCATCGATAAAGTTTCCCGAGATAGCTGCCATTTGGGCAGAGATTAAGAGATACTTATCATCAAAATTTGAGGGACAACTGCTGGCTAATTTTTTGAGTTTTTGGTGATTGTTTTTTAACAGGTCCCAATAGCGCTTTTTTTCATCACGGCTAAAATTTTGATAATTAACTGTGATGATCAGTGAGTAATAGAAATAGTGCTCCGGTACTGAAAGCTGAGAATAGCCTGCAATTAATTTGTCCGATTCCTGAATGTGGGCTAGTGCTTCTTCATAGTCATAAAAATGAAATGACAGGATTGCATTGATTAAGAAATACCACTGCATAGGCATGCTATTTCTGCTTTGTTTCAATTCCTGTAAAATTGCTGCTGTTTCCTGAGTATTCACCTTGAAGACTCCCTCTTCCCCTTCCTCTTGCAGGGTCAAGATCAGAGAGGAGACTCGAATCACATTTTTTAAATCTTTACTGTTGAATTGATCTATAAAATCTTGATGTTTTTGGATCTCCTTTTGGATCTCTTCCAGGGGGGAACCCACGATGATATGGGTCTTGAGTAGAAAGTTAACGCTATTGGCTGCATTGAAAAAATCACCAAATTCAACCCCCGAAGCATAGGCTCGGTTGAGGTATTTAATGCATTCACGAGCGTCATTTTTCCAATGACAAATATAACTGCCAAAGAGGAAGTTTAGTTTGGCGCTTAATTCAACATGATTGAATTTCTCATTGAGGTTGAGTGCCAGTCGTCCCATAGAATAGCCTGCATTGTAATCCTCTAAACCTGAGCAGAGGATGACGGCATAATTCATGTACCCATAGGCGGAAGTCTTGGTATTGCCATGACTAATACTGGTTTCAACCATTTTTAGGGTTAAAAGAATCCAAAGATTTCTACGGATAAGGTAAGCAGCCGGAATGATATTCGTCATGATTTCCATGATGGATATCTGATTTTCTTTTTTCATCTTCATCATGAAAATCAAGTTCTCAATGACAGTCTGATCTAGAGTTGCCTGCATTTCTTGCATCATAACCTGAGAAATAATCGTCACCTCGGCATCATTGGGAGGGACTTTCTCTCTAAATAGGCTGTATAAAGCATCAATGCCGATGGCTACGGCTTGTTTGAGTTGCCCGTTTTTAATGTAAAGATTGAGCTTGATATTGATGACTTCAACTTTCTCTGATTTTGTTTTTACATGTTTTAATAATAGACTGAAAATTGGTTCGGCAGCTTCTGTATTGCCACTAAAGTACTCTGACTCCGAGCGGCGGAGATAGAGTTCTTTGGTTAGCTCATAGTCTCGCTCCCAACTGTCAACTGTGAGTAAGTCTGTTCCAAAGGCAAAGTATTTCCATGCAGTATCGTAAGCAGCTGAGGCTCTCGCTTTTTTTCCAGCCAATAGATTTAGGCCTGCCAACTGCTGTCGCTCGTTAGCTTCAGTAATTAGTCGAATTCCTTTGTTCAGATGATTGACTATTTTATAGGCATTTTTACTTAACTCACTCTCTGGAAGAGTTTTTAGGAGCAGGCGTCCCAGTCGTAAATGAATGGATTTTTTATCCTCGGTTGACAGCATGGAGTAAGTAGCATGGTATACTCGGCTGTGAAGAAAGCGAAACCCCCCCTCATTTTCCCCATCAACAGCTTCAAATTGTGCTTCCTGTTCTTTGTTGCCCAGCCTTTGTTCTGAGACAATCAGTCCTGTGCTAATGGGTTGATCCAGGATTTGTAAGATCTCACCTTCGCTTTTTTCCGTGGCAAGGGATAGCAGCTCCATGTCAAAACGGCTGCCCATGCAGGATGCCAATTGCATCATGCTTACTGTTTCGGGAGGTAAGTTCAGGATTTTATCCGCCATTAACTCCACTACATCATCTGAAATACCAGCGAGATGAATTTTATAAACATCCCAGCTCCATAATCGCTTGTCAGCATCGAAATAAATCAGCTTTTTTTCATGGAAAGTTTGGAGGAGTTGCTTGACGAAAAAGGGGTTGCCATCGGTTTTTTCATACAGCAAGGAAGCCAGGGAATGAAAGTCTTGTTGAATGCCCAGGGCTTCTTCCACCAAAAGCTCAATATCTTTGGAGGTTAAAGGTTTAATTTCTAAATCCTGAACCAGCGTACCACTCTTTTCAATCTCCTCAACAGCCATTGCCAAAGTGTGCTGCTGTAAGACTAAACTCTTGCGGAATGCGATAATGACGAAAACATAGCGGCTATTCAAATCACTTAAAAATGACTGGATCAGTCGAATAGAGGCGGAATCGGCCCAATGGAAGCTATCCAAAAACAGGACTAAAGGTTTTCCTTCCAAGGTGAAGGTGTGAATGAGGCGCTGAAAAATATGGTTGAAGCGGTTTTGTGCTTCTCCCGCATCTAATTGCGGGACCTTCGGCTGTTCGCCGATGACAATTTCCATTTCCGGGATAAAGTCGATGACGACTTGCCCGTTTCGCCCTAAAGATTCCAGAAATCGATTCTTCCACTTTTCAATTTCTACTTCAGATTCTGTCAGAATCTGGTGAACTAAAGCTTGAACTGCTTTAATTAGAGATGAGTATGGAGTGTCTTTGTTTTCTTTCTCAAACTTTCCACGAGTGAAAAAACCACCTTTTTTATGTACTAGTTTTTGCAATTCTTGAATGATAGACGTCTTTCCCATGCCAGCTTTTCCTCGAACCATCATGAGCTCAACACTACCTGTACAGACCCGATTGAAGGCATCAATCAAGGTCAGTAGGTTGCTTTGGGCGCCATAGAGGCGGGTAGGCATGTGAAACTGATCCAATGTGTCTTGTTGTGCTAATTTGAAGCTTTGTAGCTGCTGCTTGTTTTGCGAATCCAGCCAGCAGCGCTGCAAGTCCTCCTGGAGGCCCTTGGCGCTTTGGTATCGATCTTCAGCACTTTTAGATAACAGCTTTTGGATAATATTATTGAGAATTTCTGGTATTTCTGGGTTATAAACTTGTAGGTCTTTAGGTTTTTTAGCAATGTGTCCATGAATACGCACAATAGGGTTGTGTGAGGCGAAAGGAACCCTTCCCGTTAGCATTTCATAAAAAACAACCCCTAAAGAATATAGATCACTGCGATGATCTACTTGCCAACTAATGCGTCCTGTTTGTTCCGGTGAGGTATAAACGAAGGAATCTTCCTCCAAATTTTTGGAAAGGATGAGCCCTTTTTGGGTAATAAATTCATGAATAAAAAGACCCGTGATATCGACTTCACCCGTTTCTTGATTGACCAAAATATTGTTGGAGCGAACGTCTTTGTGGATGATATTTTTACCATGTATTTCACAAAATACTTTTGTCAGATTTAAGGCAACTTTTAAGAAAAAGGGGATGGAGAAAGCTCCCTGAGCCAAGGTAACAGATAGAAAAAGTTTATTTTTATTTTCCAGAACCAGTGCCAGTTGCCTGGATGTTGTGATGAGATCAAGAGGCCAAGAGACACCTGTTAGCTTTATATGTTTACTCAAGTGAAATTCTTTTTTTGCTTTTGCCAGCAGCTCTTCGGGAAACTCTTCCTTTAGTAATTTGATAATCACCGGTAAACCATCTGATTCTCTAACGCCCAGATAGACGATGGAATGAGACAGATCCATCAATTCACTGATTTTTACATAGCCTGGGAAAAAGCTCATAATTTTATCCGATTAGGTGTTCAGACAAGGCTAGTAGCCTGAGGTTTAGCTTGATTTACGACGGCACACGATGATTCCACTTGAAGGAGGCTCTCCCTGCATCTTTTTGCTACCATCAGCAAAAAGATTAAAGGCTTCCATTGGGCGTAGTGGAGGGAGTTGGTTTAGCTCCCTTAGTTTTTTCCCCAATATTTTAGGGTAAATGGCAATAGCCCCTTTTTGTAATAATAATTCATGGCTACTGATCAATAACATCGTCAGATTTTTTTCTGAGAAAGGATGCAAAGGATCATGGCTCATTTGGAACTTGATTTCAAGGTTTGACAAGGCGTCACAGTCTAAATTTGCAGTCACTTTTGAGGGGTTTAAGCTTTCCCCAGGTTTTGGGGAGAGATAATAAATATCAATAGATTGATTTAAAAAAGAGTGCAGTCCGGTTAAGCTTGATTTTTTTATGGGGAGGATCGGGTGAGACTGCTTGTAGAGTGTAGTATAAGATCCTTGTCCCCAAAATCGAATCAATTGTTCATTCTGTTTTAGGTTTTGATTCAAGGGGATGATGTAAGTGTTTTCGAGCGAAGACTGCTGTTCTGTAATTTGATAGCTTTCTGGTAAATAATCATGCGTCAGTAGCGGCTCAGCTTTCGTACACGCTCCCAAGGCGAAGAGTAGTAATAAAAATGTGCATACTACCGCCTTTCGAGTTCCTCTTTTTGTGGGGTGGGTTTTTCTAGCCCGCTGAAAACTAAAATCGTACCTGTCCATAGTAGGGTTTTAAGTGGCGTCTTGCTAAATAGAGGGTCGGGTTTCAAATAACTGACACTCTTCCTTCTCTCACTTCTGGGTGAGATCGTGTACTAACAGTAGAATGCTGTCTTGATTAGCTGGTCCAGTCTGCCGATATTCGTGGAATAGGTCAATTTCTAAAGATAAGACTACTGTAGGGAGCGGGGAGGGGCCTCTCATCTTGGAGAGGCAAGGGAAAGCGGGGAGCTTAAGCCAGAGAATGGGCCTTTAAAAGATCTGCTTGATGATTGGCTATCAGGGCGTCGACGATTTCACCGATATTTCCTGTATTCATCATGTCATCAAGTTTGTACAGAGTTAAGCCGATGCGGTGGTCTGTGATTCTTCCCTGAGGATAATTATAGGTTCGAATTCTCTCACTGCGATCCCCACTACCCACCATACTTTTTCTAAGTTTAGCTTCCTCGGAGGCTGCAGCGTTCATCTGAACTTCATAGAGTTTTGCTTTCAGATATTTCATCGCAGTCGCTCTATTTTTGATCTGAGAGCGTTCTTCCTGGCAGGCTACAACGATTCCTGTAGGGATATGAGTGATACGAATCGCGGAGTCTGTCGTATTGACATGCTGCCCACCAGCTCCACTAGAGCGGAAGGTGTCTACCCGCAGGTCTCCTTGGTTGACCTCTACTTCAATATCATCGGCCTCGGCCAGTACAGCAACGGTACAAGCGGAAGTGTGCACACGGCCTTGAGTTTCCGTAGCGGGCACACGCTGTACGCGATGGGTTCCTGCTTCAAACTTCAGCTTGCTATAAACGTTTTTTCCTTCGATAGAGACGCAGATTTCCTTGAAGCCTCCAATTCCCGTAGAATTAGAGTCCATGACCTCACATTTCCAGCGGTTCAATTCCGCAAATTTCATGTACATCTTATATAAATCCGCAACGAAAAGGGCTGCCTCATCTCCACCGGTTCCAGCTCGAATTTCTAGGATTGTATTTTTTCCATCATCCGGGTTCTTAGGGAGCAACATTAGTTGGGCTTTGCTATACAGGCCAGTAATTTCATCCTTGAGATCATGGATTTCAGATTTGGCCATTTCTCGCATCTCGGGGTCTTCATTGGGATCCCCTGCAATCTCCAGGTTGTCATCCAATTCTTGTTGCTTCTGAGCGAGCACGTGATAAAGCTCAACGATAGAGCTCATCTGAGCTTGTTCTTTGGAGATAGCCTGAAATCGTTTGGAGTCCCCGATGACTTCCGGAGAACTTAGCAGCGCATTCGCTTCTTCGTAGCGGTCTGCAATTCTTGCGAGTTTTTCCAACATGGCGGATATATATTGAGCAGGGAAGTAATTTGGAGATCAAGGGAGGAAGTTCTCTGCCCCGAAAGGCAGAGAGGTCTTTGAGCCTTATGTGGCTTCGACTTTTTGGTATTTTTTCTTAAATCGTTCGATTCGTCCTGCAGTATCCATCAACTTCTCTTTTCCTGTGTAAATAGGATGGCAGTTAGAGCAAACATCTAGTTTGATTACGCCACCGAGAGTAGAACCAAATTCAAATTCGGCACCACAAGCACATTTATAAGTTGTTGCTACGTATTTTGGATGAATACTTGGTTTCATAAAAATCTTATGGGCAAGTTAGTTGTACGAAAAATCACTGTAAATGATTACTAAGAAAACAAAATTTTAAGCCCTAAGAACGGTGATCTAGTTATTGACCATGTTCAATAGTTCTTCGTTGCTTGGAAATTTATCAAATTGTTTGAATAAATATTCCAGAGCGTCTTTGGAGTTGGATGCGGAAAGAATCCTGCGCAACTTCCATACTTCAGAAGTACTCCTCAAAAGAAGTTCTTCTCTTCGTGTCGCTGACTTCTGGATGTCAATGGCAGGAAAAATACGTTTTTCTACCAGTTTACGATCCAAAACTAGCTCCATGTTACCAGTTCCCTTGAATTCTTCAAAGATAACTTCGTCCATGCGACTGCCTGTTTCCACCAAAGCGGTAGCCAAGATTGTCAAAGACCCACCGTGTTCGATATTTCTGGCAGCACCAAAGAACCTTTTTGGCTTGTGCAGAGCATTTGCGTCAACCCCTCCTGAAAGAATTTTTCCACTGGGAGGAATGACCGTGTTGTAGGCTCTTGCTAAACGGGTAATTGAATCCAGCAAAATCACAACGTCATGTTTGTGCTCTACTAGACGCTTTGCCTTTTGTAAGACCATTTCCGCAACTTGGACGTGGCGGGATGCCGGTTCGTCAAAGGTAGAGCTAATCACTTCACCTTTAACGGAACGTTGCATATCCGTTACTTCTTCCGGGCGCTCATCAATCAGCAGTACGATTAATTTTGTATCTGGATTGTTTGTAGTAATGCTGTTGGCAATATTTTGTAAAATCATTGTCTTACCTGCTCGAGGAGGTGCGACAATTAATCCACGCTGTCCACGCCCAATGGGGCAAAACAGATCAATAACACGAGTGGATCGATCTTGATCTCCACGTTCCAGTTTTAAGATGGTATCCGGATAAAGGGGAGTCAGGTTATCAAAGAGTGTCTTGTTTTTTGCTTTATCTGGGTCCTCAAAATTAAGCTTTTCAACCTTGAGCAATGCATAATAGCGTTCACTATCCTTAGGCGGACGTACAAGTCCTTCAATTGTATCACCGGTTTTTAAGTTGAAACGACGGATCTGCGAAGGTGATACGTAGATGTCATCAGGACCGGGTACATAACTGAAATCTGGAGAACGTAAAAAACCAAAGCCATCGGGCAAAGTTTCCAATACTCCACTGCTATAAATCGCTCCACCACGATCGGTTTGGGCATTCAGCAACGCAAAAATCAATTCCTGTCGCAAGAGACTGGGAGCATTGTCTATATTAAACTGGACAGCCATAGCTTCCAGCTCATGAATCTCCATCCGCTTGAGATCAGAAAGTATCAAAGGTTCGACATCACTCTGAGATTGCTTTCGGCGGGGGACTCTTAGATCGCGTTTTGGGGCTACTCTGCGGGGGGCATTTTCAGGTTTCATACGTATTTACGGCAGGTTGAAATTTGGTTTTTTACATTTCATGGAAGAAACTCTTGAATCCTTACCAAGTAGCTTTGTACAGGAAGACTAATGTCCGTTGAATTTGGTGAGGATGGCAAAAGACTATATTTTCAGGGAGATCTTAAGAATGAGGTGACTAGAAGAGGAGTTGGTATCTTCGCAATCGACTGAACTCACTCTATCCGTAACCCTACTCTAAAGTCAATGACTTATTCCCGTTTATTTTACTTTTGTTATTTCAAAAACATAAGCCTTAGAAAAAGCTCTCTACATCCCCTCTGATTGAGAGTGAGGATGACTTTCATACTCTTCAAGAGCTCTTTGTAGAAGCAATTTTGCTTGTACCTCTTGATTGGAGACCTGATTCACATTGTGATCGTTACCTGACTTTTGATCTTGTTGTTTCCCCTTTTCATTGGAACTCTGATGGTAAGTTACCAAAGCACCTTGTCCGAGGGGGGATTCTTTTAACGAAGATTGATTCCGCCATTGTTCCCTAAGTTGTCCAAAGAGTTGCCAGCCTGGGAAAGAGGCGTTTATCGGGCTGAAGAGTCCTTGTTTCTGCAACTCCCTAACCAAGCGTTGAAATGAATCAAATATATATATACAAGAAATTTTGAAAAAAGCAAAAGTATATAATGCCAGTTTCAGTAAGAGCTGCGGAAAAGTGTCACTAAAACGCTGTCTCCTCGCAAAACGAGTGAGGTAAACAGCGACTATAGCCAAACTTAGCCACCTTCCTGGGAATTCCAATAGGGTCTGATTAGCCATCACCCCAAATAAGCCGGTGGCTTGGTACAGGCTGGGATGATCTTGTGGAAAAAGTAGTGATACAAAGAGGTTGAACATCATCATGGCCAGAAGATGAACCATAAAGGTAATACCACATGGGGACTTCCTTTGATGACTCAAAAATACCCAGTATAAGGGGAGAGCCACGGCACTCCATCCCCATAACATTAAGAGTCCTCCTCCTACTAATGCACCAGGTAAACCCAGCCAATTTTGTATCCCCTCAGTAGAGTAGAGTAAATTTTCCGGTGATGGATCAGACCAACCTTGTGTGACTATAGTTGTAAAAATAATGCAGCCAAATAGGACTTTAATAGGGGCCCATAACTTGAGAAGGCTATTATTTTCAATTGAGCTGTTGAGTTGAAATATCATTGAGCCGGTTCTATCTGGTTGATGCGGTCGATAAATAGTTGGTAATAATGCCCTACGGCACGAATACCATGGGCATCGGAACCATAAACCAAGGGGATATTAAATTGTTTACACCAGTGAAGCATTGGCTCAGTCAAATAGATTTGGCCACAAGTATCCTTAGCCATTCCGGCTACATCGAAATCAAGTGATAACTTCCGTTGACTGATTTTCCGGAACAAGGCTTCAAAAAAAGCAATGGAGTTGAGTGAGATATTCTGCAGTGGAAAAATTTTACCAAATTTCCAAATCAAACCCAAGTGTCCGAGTCGGCTGGGGGGGGCTTGATAATCAACAACAACCATCTTTTTAATTTCTTCCCAATAGGCTAAGTGCACAGCTTCAATCGATCCATAAAAGTCGACTAATCCTTCTTGAAAATCTTGAGGACTGTAATCTAAGCAACGTACCCCTCCTTGTCCTTTGAGGAAGTGTAAAGATAAAATCCACTCATCCAGATGGGATCGGCAAGATTGAATCAGGTCATTGGTAAAATCAAGATGATCTGATAGAAAATCTACTTCTAATCCCATTAAAATAGTAATTTTTCTTCCATAGATTCGTTTTAGGTCTCCAACCAATTGAAAATATTCTGCTAACTCATCTATTGTGAGTGAGCACTCCAATTGAAGTTTTTGATCTTGTAGTAAACCATCGGGCAGAGGGGCGTGTTCTGTGATTGAATAGTGTGTAAATCCCTCGGCAATGGCCTTTTCAACCATTAAAGCTGTTTTTTCCCGACTGCCGTGGCGGCAAAGTTCAGTATGAGAATGCCCATCCCATTTTTTCATGATTTTTTTTTGGTAAAAGTCTCATCCATTTTCTTTTTTACAGCGGTAGCTGTTAGTTCCGAAGAAAATAATAAGAGGCGGTCTCCCATTGTGGAGAGTAAATGTTTAAGTTTACTTCTTTTTCCACGAATGGCGAAAATGTAGTTAGGTGGTAATTCCGGGTAAATCTCCAAAAGCCAGCTAATCTTAGACTCGGAAAGATAGCGGATCCACTCCAACATAATGGTAGGCCCCTCCTGCAAGGGCTTTACTTTTAAGTCAGGCAGTAAATAGCGATTCTGTTTTAAGTTGATGATCTCTGCTTCTGTAGAAGCATGCAGTGATCCTTCATACTTTTTATTGAAGCGATCGATGAGCTGGAGAATCTTCTCATGAGCCCACACCCCTCTTTCTGTATAGTAAGTCTTGTATTTGTTAAGATGCTCTATTTCCAGAGTGAATCTTCTGGGACGACCCGTGATTTTTAAGTCGGCAGAAAGGGACCAGGGAGCTTTTAGTAATAGTATAGCCGGGAAAAACTGAGCAATTTCCAAACTATAAGAGCGGCTGTTCTCCAGGACAGAAGAAGGGCCGTCTATCTGCAAAGTCATGCCTTGATCATCTATTTTTTTGACTTGGTACATCAGGCGAAAAAATTTCAGCATCTGCATCACCTGCCGAAAAGAGGAATCTTGTTGACGCTGAATGGTCAACTCCAACTCAACCGTATTGAGCAGAAGGCCTTGTACTTGCTCAATATTGAAACGATGAATCAAATTTTCCGGAGAGAGTTCTTTAAAGCTGATCAAACGTTGATTGCTTAAAATATCCCCAAACAGCCAGCTATCCGTATGTTCCAAAATTTCAGGGGAGGTATAACCGAGACGTGCGAGAATTTTCTGCTTATGATTGTTGGAACTTTGGGAAGCAGACTCTGTGCTTTTCCAATAAGCTGCGGCCTCTGAAAATACTTTTGCCCGTAGTTCTGGCGGACTTTCCGCACCAGTGTGATCGAAATCACAACGTTGAAACAGAATTTTCGCCATCCCCTGGATGACTTTAGGGTTTGCTGCCTCATTGCTGAAACCTTTGATATCTGCATCGAGTTCAAAACGTTTACGCTCAATAGATTCTTGAAACAGGTTGATTAGGTTCTCAGCTGATGCTTGCGAGTCTGGATTGTTCTTTAATTGATTCGGGTATGCCCTGCCTTTGCGGAAGGTAGTGATTAAGAGGGGGCCCGTTAACATGGCTACTTGCCTTCCAAAGGTGTTAAGTGCGAACAAACATGATAAGCGACAGCTGTGAAGGCATTGGCTACATTGACTGAATTTTTCCTACCATACATGGGAAGGCGGACAAAGTCATTGCAAGTGCGCAGAACTTCCTGGGAAAGACCATATTCTTCATTACCTAAGACAATCACAGCTTTTTCGGGCCAGGGAAACTCAGTATAAGGGATAGCCGTTTCTACTGTCTCTACACCGATGATTGAGTATTCTTCAACCTTCATGCGTTGCAGTGATTGAGCTAAATCTTGAGTTGCTTTCCCGGGGATCCAGTTGGTACAGCCCATGGCTGTTTTTTGTACTTGATGATGAGCAGAACCCGGTGTTTTTGCCCCCGTAATGACCCCCTCAAACCCGACAGCATCACAAACTCGAAAAATTGAACCTACATTAAAAGCACTGCGGAAATTATCTAAGGCTATTTGATAAGAAAATTGGGCTTGCCAAGGGAGTTTTGACTCCTTGTCTCCAGTGATGACTTTTGGCAAAAGGTCGTGCTCTTGAATTCCCAAGCCCGTCTTTTGTTGGTGCAGATGAAATTCATCAGCTAGGAATTCAAGCCACCATTGTCTATCTTGAATTTTATCCAAACTCGGCAGGGTGCTTCCCAGCCAGGATTGGACAGAGGCATAGTTTTGATAAACCAGAGTTAATGCAGGTTCCCCTATCTGCTCACTGAGCACTAATTGGTAAATATTTCGTAACCACTTGGCCACCCATTTATGTTGGCGTGCCAGTGGCATGGAAGAAAATTTCTTCTTTGTGTAGGGAAAGCACTGCATATATTTTTTTAAAAATGTCTGAAAGTTAGCTGCTTAGGGATCTGAAAAGTATTTAATTCTATCCGGGAGTATGGGAACGAGGTTTGCAAAATCAAGCCAGACTGTTATGACTCGGCATTATTTAGCTCAAGAGGATTCGTTCATGTACGAGGATAAAATTGATGATAGAAAACAACATCCCCAGATGGAAAGACCGACAGGTCTTGATTTACGGAGCAACAGGAGGAATCGGTCAAGCACTTTGTCAAGCTTTTCACAAACAGGGAGCCCATCTCTACTTGATTGGACGCTCGAAGTCAAAATTAGATCAATTGAGAGAAGAGTTGGGGGGGAAGCATCAGTGCTTCCTCGTAGATCATCTGACTTCCAAAAGTTCTTATGAGCAACTGTTGAATCAATTACGAGAGCAAGGAGGGCGCTTCGAAGTTGGTATCCATGCGGTTGGGCGAGGCGTGATGAAGAGAATTTCTCAGATTTCTCTTGAGGAGTGGCAAAGCACTATGGACGTTAACCTCCATTCCGCTTTTGCCTTCTCCAAGCTATTCCTGGAGCTCACCTCCTCTAAACAGTTTGAATTGGTGTTTTTGGGGTCTGCTTCTACTGAGCAGAGTTGGCCCAAAAATGCTCTGTATGGAGCAGGGAAAGCGGGTCTAGAGTATTTTGTTAACGTATTACAACAAGAAATTCGCCCCTCAGGAGGCAGAGCCTGGCTCTATCGTGCTGGTGCTGTGAATACTGACTTTTTTCAGCAGATTAAAAATCACCTGCCCCCTCACAAGATGATCCAGCCGGATGAATTAGCTGATATTATTATTGAAAACTTTCGAATTAATCCCAAAATCTATAGTACGGTTATTCCGCTGCGATCGGAGTAGATTGCTTTTCCCATTGGTACTGAATGAGGTAATTGAAGTATTTGTAACCTCCAGTCTCTCCCTGGATGGAGCCAATAGCATCGCTCACTCTTACGTAAACCTTATCAGTGGGAGTATCGTGGAACTGATAATGAATTCTGAGTTTGGTTTGGGGGCCTAGCAATCTGTATGCACCTAGAAGTTGAAAATCTTGATCATACAGTTTTAATAGTGGGGAGAGTGCGGTCCTGCCAAAGCGAATCCAGTCAATGACAATGACTGATTTTTTAGAGGTTCCCGTCAACTGGTAAAGATCCTCATCATTTCGAGATGAAATTTTCCCCAATAGCCATTTGGACTGTCCTATCAGGTTCATTTGTTGGCTTTTGTTGTTGGGTTCTGATTCCACGTAGGAGGGGAAAAATTCTGGATCCAATTGCTCTTTATCAGCATCCAATGTTAATCTGAGCTGCTCTAATATTTTAGGATTTAGTTGCCAAAGCTCAGCTTGACGGGGCTGGGTTTTACCTTTCCATATGGCGAGAATGGATAACTCTCCCAAGTCAGGCTCAGTGACGATAAAATCAAAATAGGCATTTTCCCTTTCCAATGATTTGGCCAGAGCCGTAATTTCTATGTTGGCTTGAATTGCATAAGTTGCTTGTTTCAGGGAAAGGCCGGATAACAGATGCTTTGGTATTCTGCGGTCAGCTTTTAATACCTTAGTTTCAAAAATAAACCTTTGATAGGCGGTAGCTAGCCCTTCAACGTGAAGCAAGTAATTCTCTCTCCTGCCGACATCATAGGCGTCAACCTTAAGGGTATTGAATGAAAAGAGGGCTTTAAATTTAGAGGGGAGGTTCATTAAAGTGGTTGGGAGCTCACTGGGGGCAATGGGGGTAGAAAAACTCCAAGTGATGCTATTCAGCTGTTGTCCATCGGCACGTCGAAAGATACGTATTTTCAAGCTATCGATCATTTCTGATTGAGTTTCTCTTTGTGCTTCCAGTAAGAACAAAATCTGATTTTCAGGGTACAGAAAAAACAGTTCTTCTGCCAAGAGCTTGGGGTCATCACCCATTTCCTCTAAAACAAAAGATGAAAGTGCTTCTTGTGGCTTGATATTCAGGTGAAATAATCCAAAACGTTGTTGAAAAGGAGCTATGGAAAGCTGCAAGTCCTCTTCAACAATAAAGGAGACATCGTACCAAGGGTCCTCTTTGAAAATTAGCTTCAGCTTTTGTAGATATTCTCGTAAGGGAGCCACCTGCACTGTCCCTTGCAGGGTCATGGCGAATTGATTGCCAGTTTTTGCTTCATCGAGCACTTTCACTGAGGTCAGGTAGTTCTGAGGACGAAAGGCTGTTCCTTTGAAAATTAAGCTTTGATACTCTTGAAAAAGAACAGGGTCAATCATATCCTGAATAGCTTGGAAGAGTAGTTTGCGCTTGAGTTCTTGGAAGGCTGAGTTTCTGGCTAAAGCTATATCCCTTTCCTGGATGGGAACTTCTGTTTCCGCAATATAAGTTTTGAATTCTTGCGCAAAAAGTGAAGCCTCCCAGAAAAAAATAATCAGCAGCAAAATGGAAAGGGACAAAGATCTTTTCATGGATTTTCTTGTAAGGGTTTAGCTTCAGCGATTCGGTTGTATGCGGGAAGGCTGTCTTTAAAGTCCTTTGGGTAATAGGTTTCTATCCATTGGTCAATATCAACTTCATCGATTTGATCTTCGTTTAAAAATTGCTGGGCATAATCGAGGTAAAGCCCTGATTTAAGAAAAATCCTTATTATTTCAGCATCAAGTAGATTGTCTTTTACCATAAATCCTAAAATTTGTAGTGATTTGGATAAAGGCATGGGCTCTTTATAAGGACGATCCTTTGCCGTTAAGGCTTCAAAGACATCCACGATGGCAATGATCCTAGACTGGATTGGTAATTGCGGAGCTTTTAGTTGATTAGGGTAGCCTGTGCCGCTTAACGTTTCGTGATGGGCCCCGGCATAGAGAGGCAGCTTCATCATTTTTCGAGGGAAGGGTAATTTCATCAACCAACGCCAGGAACGATCGGAATGGGCGTTAATGATGAGCCTCTCCTCTGGCGATAAGGTTCCTCGTTGAATCAGGAGTAAGGCTTTTTCTTCTTCTGAAATCAGTGGCCCTACTTGGCCATTCCGACTGGCTTCAACTCCAAGGATTTTTCTTTCTCCCAGAACCATCTTTGTGTTTAGTTGGAAATATTCCTTTCGCGTTATACTTGCGGTTTTTAGAATTTTTTCTTCCAACTCTTTGGAAAGGAATTCCCCACCCAAATTGGATTGACATAAAAGGTGCACATCTGTGGCTAGTTCCTGGAGGGCTTCATTCTTTTCTTTTTCAACCTCGATGAAATACCGCTCCCCTTTATCATTTTCCATACCCAGAATTTTTTTCTGGAGTGCTTCAATTTCAATATCTTTCGCCTTAGAATTAAAGCGTTCGACAACTAATTCAAAGCGATCAAAAAGAGTTTGCAGTTTGACGGATTTGGAAACAATATATTCCGGGGTGGTCAACTTACCGATATCATGCATCCAACCGGCAAGTTCTAATTCCGCGTGTTGATCGGCATCAAAATGGATGTCTTCATACATCCCCTCAGCCCATTCATCAACGGCCTTACCCATAGAAACCGTCAACAGAGCCACTCGATTGATATGTGCGAAGGTGTAGGGTGATTTTTCGCCCAATCCTTCAGCCAGCACTTGTACGAAGGCATTAAAGAGTTCTACTTGCTCCTTTAGTAACTTTTGGGTCGTTAAGGAAACTGCAGCTTGGTAAGAAAGGGATTGAACAATGGCTTGATCTTGATCGGTAAAGGGGATAACTTTTCCCGTTTGATCCTTGCGGTTGATCAATTGCAGGACACCATT
Organism: SAR324 cluster bacterium; assembly: GCA_002401295.1. Classification (GTDB taxonomy): domain Bacteria; phylum SAR324; class SAR324; order XYD2-FULL-50-16; family XYD2-FULL-50-16. The sequence continues at coordinate 16,855 of NVSR01000115.1, forward strand.
GATTTGATTTTCATGGTCCCGTAACGGAATTACCAACATTGACTGTGAACGATAGCCTGTGGTTTGATCATATTTTTTTGTTCCACTAAAATCAAAACCCTCTGCATCATAAACATCTGGAATATTGACGATCCAGCCAGTATTAGCGCAGTAGGCTGAAACATTCGAGTGGTTGGGCTTACCTGCTTTATCCAAGGGGACTGGAGGTAGGGAAATTTTATTGGTACTGGAGGAGCGTTCAAAAATATTGAGGGTTTCGTTTTGAAGGACTTCAAAAGAAAGTGCTTTGGATTTTATCTCTCCAGGATTGAAGGGATCGTCATAGTACTCTACCTGGATCATGTATACAGTACCACCATCGGCATAGGTCAGTTCCCGCGCCGTATCCAGGATGATTTCCAGGACTGTGGATTGTTCCTGGACCCTATTTAGTTCTGCACCAGCAAGGGATTGAATCTCGACTTGTCGTTCCAGATCTTTAATCCCTTCTTCTAACTTCCTAAAAAGAAATAAATACTCTTCATTTTCAGGAAACTGATCACGAATTAAATTGTTCAGTTGAATTAATCGTTCGGAGATCTTCATAATATCAACTCAATTCCTTTTGATGACAAAAGGTGCATTTTGTTTAGTCAATAAAGCTCAATCCACGTCCTCATGCAATACCAGATTAAGCTCAGCTCTTAAGAACAATGTATCTGATTTTACCTTTGCAGACGTTCTTTTTGTTCTTGTGCCTCTTTACACTGGATACAACGACTGGTGACAGGACGAGCGTTGAGTCGGTTTTTCCCGATGTACTCTTCACATTCTTCACATTCGTTGTAGGTTCCTTCCTTCAGGCGCTTGAGGGCTTTTTGTATCTTTCGGATTAACTTTCGCTCTCTATCCCTAATACGTAAGGTTGTATTTCTTTCAAATTCGAAGGAGGCACGATCATTAGGATCGGGGAAGTCCTGCTTACTTCCCTGCATTTCATGTACAGTGTCATCGGAGCCGTTGACTAAACCACTTAGTTTTCTCTCCAGTCGTACACGAAAGAACGCTGTTTCCTCTTCAGTTAATTCCGGTGAATTATTAAATTCCATTTTCCCCCAATATTTACTGTCTTAAATATACTGGCTTGGAACTAAATCCCCTTCCTGGGAACCGTTAACGGTAGCTGATTTGGGCCGTCTGTCCATCACTAAGCACATATCCAAGCATATTATCACTTAACCATTTGATCTTTAGGCTGGAACGAAAGTCCTGGATAATAGACGGTAGCGTTATGATCTGACCAGAGTCCGGTTCGACTACATGAATCTTAAAGGTATACCGATATCGATCGGGTCCATCCTCTTGTTGCACTCTCTCACCTTTGGCGATGTGAAAAAAGACTGCTTTGCCATTTTTATTCACGGTCAATCCATTAGCAGTTCGAGAGTTTGGTAAGAGGTCTTGAATTTTATCATTCACAAGCCGATACAACTTACTCACGCTGCTTTTTTTGCTTTTTGTGCGCAGCTGGTAGTAGCCCATGCCCATGTTTTTGAACTTCGCAGCTGCACTTCCCGTATATCCCAGGACCTGTTGCTTCGTAGCTGTTGTGCCTGCGTAGATATAGCCCACAGGAGCCTCGTGTATATCAAAGAGAATCAAATTTTTGCGTGAAACCAAATGAGTCCGTTCTCGATAGATACTATTTCCCTGCTGTCCAGCGGGGAAAATTTGATAATCATCTTTGAACTCGACAATACCACTATTGCCTGACTCCACTCCTAGTTCCTGTGCAGGAGCTATACCAGAGACAAGTAATAAAAAGGTAACCAAGCAGCAGTTTAAAATTTTACCAAACATCATTGAGCCTTTAATTTATCTAATCCATCGGAGCATTACTAATGGGTCCGTAAACCCCAATCAAACATTAATTATTTATTCCGTCAATAATTTCCATATCTTCGGGAATTTGGTATTCGAAGTCCTCTGCACTCATCACAGGGTTTAACGTGATCTGCGAAAAGGTTACTTTTCTGTAATTTTGCTGGGCATCAATGATCACAAACTGCCTGATACTGAAGCTCTTTTCATCAATCCCTAATTGTAACTCCACCAAATTGGAACTTTTCTTTTTAGGTGCCAGGAATAAGGGTTTGATCCCAGGGGAGGAGTCCAACCAACTCTTAGTTGGTTCAATCGGATAGAAATGTTCCCGGAGTTGTGTCTTATCTAATAAAAATGAAAGCGCATTGATTTGAGTTACTTGGTCCAAGGGTTGGATGGTCACATTTTCTAAAATGGGATCAATAATCCAGATTGTTTGCCGGCCGATCAGGATTTCCAATTCATCGGGTTGCAGGTAGACCCATTTCATCAGTCCCGGCTGTAGATATCGAACCTGCCCGTTGGAGAATACTTTTTTTTCCTGTAGAGCGTCATAATATTCTTGATTGAATTTTCCTTCAAAACTTTGAATACGATCGAAATATTGATCCACAAAATGAGAAAAATTTTCAACAGCTCTCGCTGGCTGGGCGATGAATAATAAGGTAAAAAGCAGTAAAAACCAAGGGGTTTTTGAAATTGTATTCCGCCATGCTTGCATTGTTTGATTCCTTCTCTGTCCGTTCGGTCCTTAAGGGGAATAAGCCCTGAGAGTTCTCAGCTCACAGGGCTTAGGAACCTCAATTTACATCGCTTCTATGGGTTAACTATTCCCACTCGATTGTTCCGGGAGGTTTGGAGGTGATGTCATAAACGACCCGATTAACCTTTGGGACTTCGTTCACGATTCGATTAGAGATCCTACCTAACAAATCATAGGGTAAGTGAGTCCAGTCAGCGGTCATGGCATCTTTTGAATCCACACAGCGAAGGGCGACAGTCCATTCGTAAGTCCGACAGTCTCCCATAACTCCCACTGATTTTACCGGTAACAGTACTGCGAAGGATTGCCAAACTTTTCTGTACCATCCGGCCTTTTTGATCTCAGTCATCACAATTTTATCCGCCTTTTGCAAGGTCTCTACACGCTCATCTGTAATTTCTCCTAGAATACGAATGCCTAGTCCAGGACCAGGAAATGGATGTCTGAAAACGACGTCTTCATCCAATCCCAAAGTCAGTCCCAGTTCCCGAACCTCATCTTTAAAGAGTTCACGCAAAGGCTCTACGAGTTCCATCTTCATGTCTTCCGGTAACCCACCCACGTTATGGTGGCTCTTGATGACAGCGGAAGGTCCCTTAAATGACTCTGATTCGATCACATCAGGATAAAGAGTTCCCTGGGCGAGGAAGCGAACCTCATTCAGTTTGGTACTTTCGGCATCAAAAATCTCTATGAATGTATTGCCAATTATTTTACGCTTTTTCTCTGGGTCCGTAACCCCAATTAGTTTATCCAGGAACAGTCTCTTGGCATCAACATGAATTAGGTTAACATGCAGGTGGGTTCGGAACAACTTGATGACTCGGTCAGCTTCTCCTTGTCTCAACAAGCCATTATCTACAAAAACACAGACCAGTTGGTCACCAATAGCTTTGTGCAAGAGTGCTGCGACGACGGAGGAATCAACTCCACCACTGAGGGCACAAAGAACCTTTTCTTTGCCAACTCTTTTGCGAATCTGCTCCAGCTGAGTTTCCATGAAGGACTGCATGCTCCAGGAGCCTTCACAACCACAGATCTCAAAAATAAAGTTCTTAAGAACTTGAGTGCCGTAATTGGTGTGCACTACTTCGGGATGGAATTGAATACCGAAAAACTTTTTCTCCAAATGGGCAATTGCCGCATAGGGAGAACTCTGGCTGGTAGCTAAGACTTCAAATCCTTGAGGGATGGAGATCACGCGGTCGCCATGGCTCATCCAAACGACGACTTCCTTTTCCTGGGGGACATCTTGGAAAAAAGTTCCCTCATGGTCAATGTGAATACCTGTCCTTCCGTATTCTGAATGGTCTGAATTTTCAACCTTTCCTCCCAAGAGGGAGACCATCAGCTGCTGTCCGTAGCAGATACCCAAGACAGGGACTCCCCAGTCAAAGAGCTCAGGATCAATAGTGGGTGCGTTTTCACCCAGCACGGAGCTAGGGCCACCAGATAGGATGATTCCTTGAGGCTGCAGAGCCTTAATCTTTTCCAGTGGGACGGTGCAGGGGTGAATCTCACAATACACCTTTTGTTCCCGAATACGGCGAGCGATTAACTGAGTGAATTGAGAACCGAAATCTAAAATAACTATCATTTCGTCGTCTAAGTGTTGCAAAAGCTGAAAAAATGGGGGACTCAAAAAAAATGTTCCTGCAAGAGGCCCCAAGGGGGAACTACCGGACAGTCCCATGAACTTTGTTGTGGAACATCCCCCAGCATCGCCTAAATCTCAGTTTATTTCAACCTGAGCTTCCTAAAGGGGGAATTCTTTCTGTAAACTGATTTTATGGGGATGCTGTAAAGGGCTAAGCCACTAATAGCCTAAAAGTTTTTCTGTTGTTTCAATGGCAATGTGGATCACTTTGATGTGAATTTCTTGAATGCGATCACTGGTCACAGCCAGAGGGACGGTGATGGCAAGGTCTACAAGGTCCTTTATTTTTCCGCCACCTTTCCCCAAAAGTCCAACCGTGTACATTCCCTTGGCCCTTGCAGCCTCCACAGCCTTAATAATATTAGGAGAATTGCCAGAGGTTGAGAGCACTAACAGGAGGTCTCCCTTTTGCCCCACTCCCTCTATATAGCGAGAGAAAATAGCATCAAACCCGTAGTCATTGCCGGTACAGGTCAGGTGCGAGGGGTCGGAAATGGAAAGAGCTGGTAGAGAGGGACGATCCTCTCGAAAGCGGCCTGTCAGCTCTTCGGCGAAATGCATGGCATCACACATGCTACCACCATTGCCACAGGAGATAATTTTATTTCCCTGGCGAATTCTCGTCGCCATTTGTTCCGCGAACGCAGCAACCTGCTCCAGGTTCTGAGAGGAAGCGCAAAAACTTTCCAAAACCTCCCTGGAGGTTTGAAAAGAATTGCGGACTAAATCTAATTCCTGCATAGAGGCTCCTTTTAATCTTCTAGCTGTTTTTTCTTATTGGGGACAAAGATAAGAACACCTCCCGCACCCATCAGTCCTAGGCCCAGTATCCAGGGAATCAAGAGCAGGGGACCAAATAACTTAAATACTCCCCAAAGTAGGACTCCGGATGTCGTAAAAGTGATGCCATCCACATAGCTTTTGCGTAAGAAGCAGCGGTACAGACCGTAGCCGGTAAGAGCGATAGGTACCAAACTGATTACATATTTTAATGCGAATAAAGCACCCCCCATCAACATTAGTTCAGCGCCAAACCAGCGTCGACTTTTTCCTTTTCTATTGAAAATTTTCATAGTGCCTTTTAGATGCCAATGGAGTTTCGGATTTTTGCCAAGAGAGGTGTCGCTATTTTCCTGGCTTTAACTGCACCTTCTCGCAGGATACGGTCCACTTCCTCTTTATGGGCCATGTAGTAATTATACTTCTCTCGTCCTTCTGCGAAAGAATCTTCCAGGCGCTCAAACAGCTCTTGTTTGGCTGTACCATAACCAAGGCCACCTGCCAGGTATCGTCCCCTTAAATCCTCAATTTGCTCGGGAGTGGAGAAATGTTGATAAATGGCAAAAATGTTGCAGCTATCCGGATCTTTTGCCTCTTCCACTCCTTTAGAATCCGATACAATTTGCATCACTTTCTTGCGAACCTCCTTAGGCGTAGCAAAGAGGGGGATTTCATTGTGGTAACTCTTACTCATTTTTCGACCATCGATTCCAGGAATTGTTTTTACATTTTCCTGGATCAAAGGTTCGGGCAGAGTGAAGATCTTTTTGTAATTTTGATTGAAGGTATGAGCCATGTCACGGGCCATTTCTAAATGTTGCTTTTGGTCCTGTCCTACGGGAACAACATTGCTATTAAACATGAGAATATCAGCCGCCATCAAAACAGGATAGTTGAATAGACCACAGTTGATGCCCATATCCGGGTCATTCTCAAACTCCAGGTTTTTATCCACACAAGCTTTGTAAGCATGAGCTCGGTTCAATAAACCTTTGGGAGTGAAGCAAGATAGAATCCAATTTAATTCAAAAATCTCAGGAATATCCGATTGACGGTAGAAAACCACCTTCTCCGGGTCCAAGCCTGCGGCTAACCAGGTAGCGGCAACCTTATAAATCTGCTCATGCAGTAACTTCTTATCTTTGACTGAGGTTAAGGCGTGATAGTCTGCAATGAAGTAAAAGGCCAAGTAATCCTTAGTTAACTCCAACGCCGGTTTGATTGCGCCCAATAAATTTCCCAAGTGAGGAGTTCCGGTGGGTTTGATTCCGGTTAAAGCAATTTTAGCCATGTCTTCTAATTCTCTGTTAGTTAAAAGGAGATTTTTTTTCTGAAGGAACTCAAAAGCAGGACAAGCTTCCTCTTTTGCTTTTCGTTGAATTCACTCATTAGTACTAAAGTGAGGAAAACTAAATCAAGCTGAAAATTCCTCTTCCCTCTCTTTACGGAATCCTCAGTGTTATTTTAAGATCCCCTTGACTTCACAACGATAATTAAACAAAAAAAAGGAATAGCGATAATAATGGTAACAATCCCTCAAATTTTACAAGGAACTGATGGCATTCGGGGCCGGGTTCGCCTCCAGCAGGAAAATACAAGCTTAACATCCCTCCAGTACTTCTTGGAAAGTGGATTCCTGACTCCCTCTTTTTTTGAACATTATACCTATGCTTACGCAGCCTTACTCTTGTCTACGGGTATGGCTGAACTTGGGGATAAAATCATTGTCGGCTGGGATCCTAGGGATAAAGATGGAATTTTTAATCAGGCGGCTATGAATGGACTGCGTAAAGCAGGTTTGACTGTAGTCCAGGTTGGAACTCTGCCCACACCGGCTATTCCTTTATACATGATCCATCAGGGAGCTGTAGGTAGTGTGGTTCTAACGGCCTCCCACAATCCGTCCGATCAAAATGGCATCAAATTATTCCATGGTTTCACCGCATTAAAATTCTTACCCCGTGATGATCGCCAGCTAACACAAATTATTGAGGATCAACAGACTCTGAATCTTGAGGAATTGCCCCTTGCCGCGGATTTGGAAGATCACTCACAGGTTGCCAAGGAATTATTCATTTCCTTCTGTTGTGATGGCAAGAATAGTTGGGTGGAAAAGGAAAATTTTAATGACACTATCCTGGTCGTGGATGCTTCGAAGGGGGCTATAGGGACTGTGGCGCAAGAAATTTTTTCTACCTTTAATTTTAAGGAAGTTATCTATACGAACCTGGAAGGCAATATCAATGAGTCTTGCGGGGTTGCTGATCTAGAGGGGAGAGAGGTAGTCACCCGAGAGGAAATTACTACAGAGGGGGCTCCTTTTCAAGGTTATGAGGCTTTAAGGGCACTCATGGATAAAGTTGATGAGGTACCGGAGATCAAAGCAGGTGGCCTTAAACTGATTGGCCTGGTGTTTGATGGGGATGGGGATCGTTGTTATCGATTAGATTACATGCCTGATGAAGATGAAGTTTTGGTTTCTTCGGGAGATTTTTTGGGGATTCACCAAGCTCGATTCCTCCAGTCCCAAGGAAAAACCGGTACTTTTATCAATACAGTAGAGAGCGATCTCAACGTTGCGATTACCGCAGAAAATATGGGTTTTGATGCAATCCTGACCGGTGTTGGTGATAAGTGGATTCTCTTGCAAGCCCTATTGGATTGGCTGCAGTGCCAAGTAAGTTCCGAGAGTGAGCTGCACAAAGCTTTATTGGACGCCAGGGAAGGGGCACAGGCCTCGGGGTTGATGATCTCAAAACTCTGGAAGGAATATCAAGCGATTGACCAAGGAAAAACACCCCGTTTTCTCTTGGGTCTAGAGGAATCTGGGCATAGTATTACCCCTGGTTATCTCTCAACTCCTAGAGGAACAACTCTATTTTTTGCAGGCAATGGAATCAAAGCAGGGTTAAACTCCCTGGTCGCAATTCGAGCTCTCAATACGTCTCTACGTCACCCCTATGAAGAAGGGGTGAAACAGACATTTTATACCTATTATGTTGATAAATCACGCCTGCAACCTGGTCATGCTCTGCGGCAAGAGTTGACTGATTTTCTGAGCCAAGAGGTAGAAAAAGTATTACCCCCTGAGTTTAATGGTAAAATTGTGGACTTTCCGGAAGAGAGTTCCATGCTGTATTGCAAAATTTTCCAAAAAGAAAAACTACAAGGAGCTATCTTTATTCGTAATTCAGGAACAGAAGATAAATCAGCCCTCTACCTTCGTGGTACTCGAGAACTCGAGAAATACCTTGAGCAATTAGGGACGACTCTTCACACCTACCTTTTGCGAAAGTTAAAAAATAGGGACAATGAATTCGCCCAATTTGAGTTGAAAATTCTGGAAGCTATCCACCACAAAACACCTGTGGAGGCTGTGGCAAAGTCCTTCCCGGACCTTCCCTTTGCCAGAGTGATGAAAGAGATTGAGTTAAAACAACACTTAATCTTTCGTAGCCAAGGCAGTTGGTCTTTAACTGAGAAGGGACAACTCTTTTTGGAAGCTTAGCTATTAGGGGGCATAGAATTCCCCCATCATTTTTGAATTAGTACTGTGTCAGTCATCTAATTTTAATCAAACTCAGGACCCATATCGCCAGTGAGATTTCTATGAAACGAATTCTATGGATCAGCTTTTTCTTCTTCTTCACATTGCATTGGGGGGGCTTGTTGGCCCAAAACGGAGAAGACGTCCTATTGGATCCCGAGCTTCAAGTAAAAGAAACTCAGGGTAAAAGAATTGATTCTATTAAGATTGTGAATGCTCGTAAGGTCATTCTTTCACCGGGAAATATCCAACGTATCAAGACGGGAGAAGAAGGAGAAACAATCCTGGGGATTGAATTCGAGCACCTGGACCCTATGGGGGATTTTCCAGTGGTACGCATTCAGGGGATTCCTTTTAAGCTGACGAAGAGAGGTGAGAGCATTAAGTTTACCTGGCAGCAGGCAAGCTATGAACTCGTGTGGTTGCCACAGGGTGATAAAGTTTCCTTACTTTCTTCCGAACCCTTTGGTGAGCGCACCTTTTCTCCAAAAGCACAACAAGTTAAAAGGGAATTACTCTATAAAGGTCTGGCGGTGGAAACGAAACGGATGAATGGAGTCCACGCCAAAATGGAAGTGACGGGCATTGTAAAAAATAGGGAAGGAAAAATGGAAAAATTTTCTGTACGGACTTTCAGTAACAAGGCTCGAGTAAAAAGCTACCAAAATGAAAATAATATTATCGCCCCCGCTTTTCAGGATCAGTATGAAAAGGGTGTGAATGGGGAAGTTCTGTTTATCTTCTCCACTAACAAACAAGGCCAGATCTATGTGTATTATCGTTAAGGGGTGAGAGAGTTAATTAGAAAAATTCAACATCAGTTCCCATATCTTGGGTGTCATCTTTTGGAAGCCCGTAGGTGTCAGGTAGCTGGAAATGACTAAATTTGATCCTTGTTTGCGATTTTTGGTGAAGTCAATTGAAACGCCACCCAAGTCAAGTTTTGTTTTCTGTACCTGATCCATGAAGTTTTTTCGAGTTAGTTCTCCAGGCATGGCTTGCAAAATTTTCAAAGTCATCTTACCGACCAGGTACCCCTCCAGAGATACGAAGCCGAATTGATCACCTAGTGCCTTTTTGGCTTCCAGCACAATGGGTAACTGGGAATCCAAGAGAGGCACAACTTGTGTCATGATCACTTTTTCCGTGGCATTATACCTCTTGAGATCCTTCATGAAATTTTCAGCTCCTGTGAAGGAGACAGCAGAAAGAAGCCAGTGTTCCCCCTTTGATTTGGCATTCCGACTGAAATGAGCAATGTTGGCATAAACCCCAACGGTTACCACGAGCTTGCAGTGATACCCGGTTTTTTGCTCCCAATTTTTTAAAGACTGGAATCCTTTCAAAACCTGACGGGTATTACGCGTATAAACCCCAACAGGGCCGATATTATTCCGTGGTGGATCTTCTCCCTCCATCAGTAGTAATTTCTGATAGGCTTCCAGCATTGAATGGGGGGCATTGACTTCCTGCATGGCCAACATGATTCCTTTCAATCCAGCCATGCCATAGGCATCATTCTGGACATAAGCGCAGATCTGGGTCGGTTGTAAACCATTGCGAATGGCTTCTTTGATGATGGCTTCTGTTTCTTGAATATAGCTGGCTCGGTAGTTTACAATCGGTTGAGGATGTGGCTGCCTCAAAAGGTCAGCCCCTGTGAAAAATCCTACTGCTGGAGTCCCTTGCTCTTTTAAAATAGGTAGGGTGATTTTTGCGGTAGGTGTTCCCACATTGCCGATCATTAAGAATATCCCTTGCTTAAGCAGCTTTTTGGTCCCTGCAATACTCTTGGAGGGGACGTAAAAGTCATTTTCAAAGGAAATTTGAATTTTGCGTTTTTTGACGATTTTTCCTTGTAAGGCTGCATTCAAACCATGTTGCATCCCCTTGCCTAGCCCTTTAGCTTTTCCCTGGAGAGCCAATACGGAGCCTAAATGTATGCTTTGAGAGGATACCCCTTGATGTAGAGCGGATGCCGAAGTACTGTGGGCCCATAGCAAGCCTGCGGTAATAAAAAGCAGTGCTATGATGATACTTCGTGAGGCTGATTGATTGTTATTTTGAGAAAAGTCCAAAATCTCCTTTTCGGTTAATCCTTCTTGA
>NVSR01000116.1 GCA_002401295.1 SAR324 cluster bacterium
TTTTCTTGGATTGGGACTCAATTTAGAGGGGAATCAGTAGGAGGGGAAGGGATAAAAGGGGCTATTTACGGTACTTTTGTGCCTTTGATTCATGAAAATTAGAATAAATCCAAGTAAAACTAGTACTTATTGAACAGATAGAGCCCTGAAATCGGAAGGAGAAGAACCGGTGGCTCTCTTAAAAAAGCGGCTGAAATAGGAGGCATCTTCAAACCCCAGTTGACTGGTGATCTGCTGCACCTGAAGGTTGCTGTTTTGCAAGTAAAGCTTAGCTTCCAAAACCAGCCTTTGCTCAATCAGGGTTTTGACTTGGAGCCCCGATACCTGCAGGCAGAGATTTCGCAAGCTCTTAGGACTGGTACCCATCTGCCTGGCGTACCAGCCTACACTACTTTTGTTTCGGAAGTTCTCCTCCAGAAGGCTACTGAACCTATAAAAGCGCTCCAGAAGATCTTGCTTGATTCCACCCAGACTTTCCTCCGCAGGCTGAATTCGTTCCACCTCAATCAAGAAAACCATCAGTAGATGACCCAGCATTTCTCTGTGGTTGAGCTGGTCGGTTTGACTAGTCTCGCTTTTGAGCAGCTTAATTAGGGATTCAAAGAAGGGCCTTTTTTCCTCTGTCAGTTGGCGAATGGGGGAGGCGTGTAACTTGAAAAGGCTATTTTTGATCAGGGAGGCCTCCCTGATTTGGATGGATTCCAGGAAGAGTTCACTAAAGCGCAGCATATACCCTTGGATACCCTTAGTGGTCTGAAAACAGTGAATCTGGTTGCGGGGCAGAACCAACAGCATATTGTCACTCAATTCATGGTTCACAAATTCCACCATATGGCTGCCTTGAGCTTTGGTAAACCAGATGATCTCATAGTAATCATGCCGATGGGGCAAGGTGACCGGTGAGCCGATGCTCTCGATTAGATCTTCCACCTTGGAGCAGTCCAGCCCTATGGGCCCGATGCCCATAGAGTGGAGGTCATGCCGTCGGATGCCCTCTGTCGTTGTCTTTTTTTCTCTTTGCGCCATGGACTCCTTTTTGTGTTGCAACCGAATCATGTCCGCCAATTACAACGAATACAAGGCAAGTAGTCAAATGGGCTATTAGATCTCCAGTTGAGGGCTCTCTATTTGATATTGTAAGAGTAAAGCTTTCATTCCTTTTTCTGAGATATCTGCAGTATCCCGGGAATCCTATCAGGCAAGTGGTTACAATACTTACAGTATGAAAGAGTTGCTCAACCCCTTGTACTAAACCGCAAACTTATCCGGCATGACCCCTCAAAGCGTTGGTTTCATCACGCAAGGGGGCTAGCCTCTGCCCTAATGCAAAAAGCTCTTCTTCACTTGCGAATTTTGGCATAGAAAATTGTAAAATAGGAACATCTGCCTTTGGCCACCTATGGAAAAGAGGGACGTCAACACCATGATCCAAGCCAGGATCGGCAATTAAAACTTTTTTACCCAAGAGTTCTTCAATGGGCTTGGTTAGCTTGCCTCTGCTCCCAATTAGTAGCCTGGAAATGAAAGCGATCCTTCGATATTCGACATTCCTTGTTCGATATTCGATATTATTTTGAATGTCGAATGGTGAAGTGAAAATTCAAATTTAACGGGTTAACTATCTATTTTGTTCGGGGATTCCCATCAGCAGAGACCTGTAACAGATAGGCACGGCGGAGCCTTTGCGCCATCCTACAGCTCGAACTGAGTACTAGGATGATGGGAGTAGGGGGTCCTGCCAGACGGGATGTTTCTGCATCACTTCAAGGAAAAGCTTTGATTCTAAAAACTCAGCTAGCCAGCGTTGTAGGTGGAGATAATCGCTATGGTCAAACCAGGCTTTATTCACAAAAGCAAATTGGCGGATGAAGGGGAAAATGGCGATATCAGCGATAGTGATTTGATCACTCAGTAAATAGTGATGCTGGGAGAGTTGTTGATCCAATCGCTGAATATGCACTTCCGCCTCCTGGCGATAGTTTTCGGTGCTTTGTTCCGGGTGGCGAGTGGAATATTTATATTTGTCTAGTAAAGGCTTAAATTGGTAGTCATTGCTGTCAATCAGAAGATTGGCCTGCTCTTGCTTTTCCTTGCTCAAACCATGATACCAGTGCTCAGGATCCTCTTGCGCCAAAGCCCACATCATTATTTCTCGACTTTCATCGATGATTCCTGCGTCCGGCAGAACCAGAACGGGAACTGTGCCTTTCACTGATACCTGTAGCATAGATGGTGGTTTGTCTTTCAGCAGTATCTCCCTCAATTCAATTGTGATTTTGCTGTAGTGGATCGCCATTCGGGCACGCATAGCGTAGGGGCAGCGACGAAAGGAATAAAGGGTAGGCAGGGAAGAAAGCATAATTCTGGTTTGAGATTAAGTTAATGGGCGGTGTATAAGAAACTGCACTGCGAAAAATCAGTGGTTTTAGACTAGTGTCTACTTGAAAATTATGGACATGGGCCTATGGCATACTCTCGTTCATCATTTCTGAACAGATGAGAGCCATGTCAACACAGTGTAATATACTAAAGAACAATGAAGTGTAAGAGAATAGAAATAGAGAATCGTGCGAAGTTTAGGAAAAACATTTGATCTCTTTGTTATTGTAAGAACTATCCCTTTGAATGTAGGATGCGTAACGTTTTCCGAAATTTCCAGTTTCAAGATGTTCACTATATTTTAAGAGAGGTCTCATGAAATACATACGCAGAACTACGGTAGGATTACTTGCTGCCGTTTTATTACCATGGAGCGGCTATGCTCAGGAAAATCCAACTCCTGAGAATCATGAGTTGGGGAAAAAAGTTTATGCTGCTCCTGATGGGAAGCTATTTGTTTGGGGCAAGGCGAATATTTATCTGCGCTTTTCCACTTCCCCTGAGGAAGGGGCTCCCAGTCATCTTTTGAAAAGCCAGAAAGTGACGGACTCAGGGAAATCTGCCAAGCCTTTTCAATTGGAGGGACATGGCAAGCATACTATCACACACCCTCGTGACCACAAGAACCTGCAGAAAACAGAGGGAGAACATATCTTCCATGTTTTTGATGATAGTCGCCTGCCTACCACGAAAATCTCCGTTACTGATGCACCTATGGTAGTGAATGGGAAGAACATCATCTATGGTAAACCCGTGATGGCAACCCTCTCCTTCATCGATGAGGACTCAGGTGTACAAGGGGGATATTATTCTCTCAATGGCAGTGCTCCCGTGGCTTCAAAAGATGCTCTAAAATTTGTAGAGGAAGGGGATTACCGTTTGAAATTTTATGCCTTTGATAATGTGGGTAACAAGTCAAAGATCTCCCAGCGTTATTACTCCTTAGATTTTACCTCCCCTGAATCAAGCTATCAGATAGTAGGAACGCATCTTGATAATATCCTGTCTCCTCGCGCTTCAATCAAGTTGAAAAGTAAAGACAACAAGGCAGGAGTGCAGGATATCTTTTTCCGTTTTCCGGCAAAAAGTAAAAAAGTGACCTATAAAAAATCAATCTCCATGAAAGGCTTTAAGGATGGTGCCTATTCCCTGGTTTTTGGAGCGAATGATCGAGTGAAGAACGCTGAAAAAAATAAGACCTTTGACTTCTACCTGGATACTATTCCACCCGTAGCTGATCATCGCTTGATTGGTGATCAATATCAGGGTAAAAAAACAACCTATGTGTCTGGTAGAACCAAGGTGGAACTCTCCGCAACGGATAATAAAGCAGGTGTACGAAGAATTCGTTACTTTCTGAAATCAAAAAGAGGAGATATCTATTCCGAGCCTTTTGGCCTTCCCCAGAAAAATGGTCCCGTTAACTTCAGCTATCAGGCAAGTGATAAAGTTATCAATATTAACAAATTGAAAAAACAGAGGGTCACTGTTGATATTTCTCAGCCGACAATGAAAATTAATTTTGTGGGAGAGCATTACTTCAGTAGAAAAAACCATTACATTCGCAAGAGCACGAAAATTTCATACAGTACTGCCGATAATCTTTCAGGAGTGAAGAGCTTTGAGTATACTCTGGATGATGACGCATTAATGGCTTCAACCAGTGTATTTTCAATTGCAGTCGAAGGACAGCATAGCATCATCACCAAAACGATGGATAACGTGAATAATGAGCGGAACAATCGTTTCCTACTTTTTGTGGATGAAAAGGCTCCGGAACTGTTCCCGCGATTTGGTGTCATACCGACTGAGCCAGGCGATGCCCAAGGTAATAATGGGATTTACCCTAAGAAGACACGACTGTATTTTTCGGCTACTGATGGGCAATCTGGTATAAAGTCAATTCAGTATAAAATAAATAATGGCAAGTTGAGAGATTATAAAGCAGCTCTGACTTTCCCAAAGGTTGGTAACTATACCATTGAGGTCGTTGGTATTGACAACGTAGGCAATGTTGCCAAGCAAAGTATCAACTTCCGAATTCGAAAGTATTAAGAAGGAAAGGAGAAGGGCAGCTCAGAGGTGGCTAATGGATGAGGCCCAAAACTGGAAATAGAGATGGACTGCCCATGCTGAGGAGCATGGGCACGAGGAGGGAGCTTTCCAGGTGATTTAACTGGGTGGGCTTAGTTTAAAGTGCTGGACTATCTCTCTCAGGTCTTCAGCCAGCTGGGATAATTCCTTAGACTCCGAATGGATTTGAGTGGAGCCTTTGGCATTTTCACGGGTGGCCCCGCTAATCTCCAAAATATTCTTAGAGATCTCTTCAGTACCCACTGCTAACTCGGAAGAACTCATAGCCACACCTTGAGCATTCATGGAGAGCTCATCAATAAGTCGGGCAATTTCTCTCACGCCTTCATTTGATTTTTTTACACTTTCGGCTATTCCATGAGCAGCTAGTTTTTGAGATGCCGTTTGTTGAACAATAGCGTTGGAAGATTCGCTCATAGAATCTATAATTTCGGTAACCTGTGTAATCGCAATGGAAGCACCTTCGCTATGTTCTTCGATACCAGAAATTTTGCTACCAATCTCATTGATCGCGTAGCTTGTTTGTTTAGCTAATTCTTTAATTTCATTTGCGACTACAGCAAAGCCCTTTCCAGCCATTCCTGCGGAAGCCGATTCAATCGTCGCATTCAAAGCCAACATATTAGTTTGCTCCGCAATTTCCCAAATGATTTTGGTGACCTTCCCGATTTCTCTAGTGGCTCCATTGAGTCCAACCATGGCTGAAGAAGCAGAATGAGAGAGCTGCTGTACCTGTTTGGAAATCTGTGAGGTATGGACAGCTTTTTCAGTCACATCTTGAATTGAATTGTTGATTTTTTTCACAGCCTGTTCGATTGTGCCCATATCCTGAGCCATATTTTGGGATGTCCCGGCGATAGAGCGGCTGTTGATACTCATTTCTTCAGTACTAGCTGCCATTGCCGTGATATTGATACTCATTTGTTCCGCTGAAGCGGCAATTGTCTCCGTTTGAGTCCTGACTTCCTCCGAGGCATTTGCCATATGATTGGAGACATTAGTCAGCCCTGAAGATGAAGTGGCTAGAGCATCTGAATTGTGTGACAATTTATGGAAAATTTTATTCAAATCCCTATTCATGTTGAGGAAAGCGATGCCCAGTACATCTTTTTTAGAGGTGAGTTGAATCTCCTGAGAAAGATCTCCGGCAGCGACGGATTCAGCGATAGCTGCTTTTTCCGACAACTGAGCTACCATATCCCGGACGGCAATGCCGAGCACATCCTTATCGGAGGCTAATTCCACTCTGGCACTTAAATCCCCTTTGGAAACAGACTGCGCTACCTCCACTTTTTGCCGTAGATGGGAAATATAATGATCTAAGGCTGTAGCTATTTTCCCTAATTCGTCCTTACTTTTAAAATTAAGAGGTTGAGGTAATTGGCCGATACTGAGGTCCGATAAAAAAAGTGTAATTGCCTGAATGGGTTTATTAATCGAATGCTTGAGAACATAAGATGTAATAAAGATAAAGCAGAGGATCAACCCTAAAATAATAGCCGCAACTCTTAAGGTAATCCGTTGAATTTCAGCTCGAACCTTTTCTTTTTCCAGGCTGACTAAATCTTCAATATCTCCTAAATAAATGCCCGTCCCAATAATCCACTCCCATTGCTTTAAAGCCTTGATAAAGGACATTTTGGGTTGAGCCGTGTCTTCCCCTTTTTTATTATTTCTTCCGTAATATGAATAATCGACAAAACCTTCACCCTGATTTTTTGCGAC
This sequence comes from SAR324 cluster bacterium, assembly GCA_002401295.1. GTDB lineage: Bacteria > SAR324 > SAR324 > XYD2-FULL-50-16 > XYD2-FULL-50-16. Next base: position 6,199 of record NVSR01000116.1, read on the forward strand.
TTCAACGAATTTTTGAAAATAATAGATTCCATTGGGGTCGACCATCTGTCCTACACTCTTGCCTTCCAGTGAGGGGTTGGTTGGATGCATGATGACTACTGGATTAAAATCATTGATCCAAAAATAACCATTTTTACCATACCTCATCTTTCTGAGCAGGCTTTTGGCCTCTTGTTGTAAATCTTTCTGCAGTACTGAAAAATATTCTCCTGTCCCAATAATCCAATTGAATGGCTTGAAAACAAAAACATAGCTAATTTTCTCTTCTACTTTGCCTGTCTTAGGATTGGGCCACTCGTAGCGAACAACTCCCCTACCAGCTTTGCGGCTAACTTTTACAAATTCACGAAAGAGATAAGTCCCTTTGGGGTCCTTGTAATTACCCACAAATTGCCCATCCAATTGAGGGGCAATGGGGTGCATAATCACCTTCGGTTTGAAATCATTGATCCAAAAATAGCCGATGTCATCGTTATAGCGGTAAATCTTCACATAATCCATCAAGGCTTGGCGTAAGGCTTTTCCTTTGAGCGTCTTTTTTTGCTGATTGTAATATCTGGTCAGAGTTTTATGGAATTCATCACCTCGTTTCCGCAAGATTTTACCAATGGTTTCAGGACGAGAATCATCGTAGAGTTTTTCCAGAGCTCCATAAGCAATCTGGGTGTGTGCTTTCAGGGTAGTTTTTCTTTCCTGGATCAAATGCTCCTTATAAAGGGCAATCCTCTTTGTTCCCTCTGTCTCAATACTCCAGGAGAGATAAGAGATAATGATAGCCCCTAAGAGCAGCAAAGGGACTATTGCAATGAGAAAAACTTTTAGCTTAAAAGACATAGCAACCTTGTTGGAAGTACTCAGTTGGAAATTTTAAATTTTAAATATTTTGTCAAAAAAACAAAATTTTAAATTTTTCTTTTCTTTACACTTAAAATTATTGCATTCTATCTGCAAAAAACAGAGGAACTCTTTTTTTACCTAACTCATCCTTGTTGTTATGTATTGTTTTTTGGATGAGGTACTGGGAAAACAGTACTGAATAATCAATTCTAAAAATAAAAAACTGTACACAAACTTCGTGGAGCCCAGCTATGTCAAAACACCCAGGCAATAAACTTTCCACCCTTCTAGTTCAGGCCAGAACGAAGGTTCGCCGCGTCAACCTTATATTCAAACTCTTAGTTCCCAGTGGTTTTATTTTCATTGCGATTATTACTTTTGGCCTCATTACCTTTTCTCAGGGGATGAGAAAAAACACTGTGGAAACAACGATTCGATCGGCCTTAGAAACGATTCAACAGTATAAAATACTGAGAGGTTATTATACAAAAGCTGTAGTATCTAAAGTTAAGACATATTCTAAGCTAAGCATCTCTTACAACCATAAAGATGAGCCGACAGGCATTCCCTTGCCAGCGACTATGATCCATGACTTGAGTGAACTTTTAGCTACGAGTGAGACTGATACCAGGTTAAAGTTATACAGTGATTATCCTTTTCCCAATCGACAATCCCGTAAACTGGATAATTTCTCCCTCCAGGCACTCAGCTATCTTAAGAAAAATAAAAATAAAAGTTATATTAAAGAGGAGACTGTTGATGGGCGTAAAGCAATTCGGGTAGCCATTGCGGATTATATGGTTGCTCCATCCTGTGTGGATTGTCATAACCAACACCCTGAAACACCTAAAAATGATTGGAAAATGGGAGATATCAGGGGAGTTTTAGAGGTAACGAAATTCATCGATAAGGATATTGTCCGTAGTGATGAATTAATTTGGCAAGAGATGCTGCAGATGTCTATGGTTGCTTTAATAGGGTTTTCACTCCTGGCAGCTTTTATTCTTTATTTAATTCGTCCCATGCAAAATATTACACATTTTGTGGAACAATTATTACTAGGTAATACGAAGGAACGTTTACCCGTGGGTAAAGCTTGGTTGAAATGCTCAAAATCTAAAAAATGCCGGGGTGAGGAAATGGGTTGTTCCAGTTTTGATCAACTGGCCCCTTGCTGGAATGAATCGGGTACCGCAGCTCTGAAAAAAACTTGCCCCACCACCCTTGAAGGTTATGACTGCCGGGATTGCTCTATCTATCGAGTATCAACCAATAATGACTTTGACAGCATCTCCTATGGACTGAATATTTTAGCCAGTACACTCCATACGATTACACGGATGGCCACCAACCTGTCAGAGGGGAAATTTGCTTCGGAAATGAGGCTACTCTCTTGGGAGGAATCCCACAAAACAGAGGAAAATATTGCCAGGGAATCTCACATTCCTATCAAGCAATCCTTAAAATCTATGCTGGAAAGCCTCAATCAAGTATCGGGACAGATGCATCGTTTAGCTGATAATGATTTATCGTTTGAAACGCACAAAGCTTCAAATGAGGATGAATTGGGGGAATCTATTCAGCTCGTGGTTACACGCATGAGTGAAACCCTGATCTCAGTCAAAACCTATGCGACAGACCTTGCCGGACTCTCTTGGAATTTAAATGGGATCTCTACGAAACTAACCAGTGCTTCCAATGAGTTGAGTCAGAAATCTAAAATGGTAGCTAAGGCCACGACTCAAATGGATTCCAATATCAGCTCTGTAGCATCCAACACTGAGAATATGAGTTCTAATATAACGTCTCTCCATCAAACATCGATGTCTGTTTCCGATACGTCTGCCCAAGTGTCGGAATCAGCTCAAACTATTCTTGAGCAGGTCAATGAAATCACACGCATTGCCAAGAATTCTTCTCATATTACGGATCAAGCCAGAGAAAAGTCGAAACAGGTCAATGAGTCCATGGGGCAACTGACTCAGTCCGCTGGAAATATCGGCTTATTCAGCAATCAGATTCGTGCGATTTCAAAACAGACAAATCTGCTGGCGCTGAATGCCACGATTGAGGCCGCTGCCGCAGGGGATGCGGGCAAGGGTTTTGCCGTAATAGCAGATGAAATCAAAGAATTGGCAAGTCAAGCAGGTAAAGCCAATCGAGAAATCAGCCATATGGTTGATGATGTACAAGTGCAATCACAGCAAATGGACAGCCATTTAACGGAAATGTCCGGTATCATTGGTTCCATATACAAATCCTCTCAATCGATTATGGAAACAACATCTGAACAACATGAATCATTACAAAATATTAATAGTGAGATCCAAAAATCTACGGTGGCTGCTTTAAATCTGACGCAACTAATTGATGAACTTTCGATTACAGCAAAAGGAATTGCTAATACTACCAATGAATTGGTTATTGGATCCCAGGAAATTACTGAAAATACTAGTGAAATTACCCACTCGAATGAGCAGAATGAAATGCTTGCGGTCAAAACACAGCAAGAATCTAAAGACTTGGATCAAATCGTCGTTCAATTACAGGCACTAGTGGACCTGTTCACCCTTCCTGAAGCGGGCCAGGTATGAGATATAAACGAATTTCCGTACCTTGCTTAAAAGTTGGTGTTGATTCCTCTTGAGAGAAAATCTCAATACGGCCTCCGTAGAACTCAATGAATTTCTTGACTAGAGGGATCCCAAAGCCGGTTCCCGTTTCGCCATCCGTACCTAATCTTGAATAGGATTTTTCCAGGTCGAAAAGAGCGTCCAAAGTATGGGGTGACATACCAATGCCGAAATCACGAATAATTAATAATATTAAACTATTGTGACTGTCTATCCTGACCTTGATTTCTGAGTTGGGCTTAGAAAATTTGATGGCATTGGTGAATAAATTATTGATGATCGAATTAATAAAAGAGGTCTTTTCAACTAGAACTTCAAGCTCGGGATCGATATTAATCTCTAACTTGATGGCTTTCTGTGTGAATCGATGTTGTAAGAGAGATGCGGCCTCTTCAATCAGTAGCAATAGTTGAAAAGAATTGATTTCTAAATTCTGTTTTCTATCCTCTAACGAACGTAATTTCCTGACGATCTCAATCAAATCTAAGGCATTTTGCAGGCCTCTTTCCATAATATTAATATAATTCACGAGCTTTGCCGGTCTCTTACGTAGCAATTTCACAAAACCAAAAACAGAACCAATTGGATTGGCCAAATCATGACAGAGAATATGTAACAGCTCCCGGGACTCATTCCGTTGTTTTTCAATCAGTCTATTTTTTTGTTCCAGCTCCTGAGTTCTTAATTGAACCTTCTCTTCCAGTTTGCTGTTCAAGTCCTGGAGTTTTTGAGTCAGCTCTATATTTTGCTCTTCTAATTCATAAGCTTCTACCGCTCTTTTGACAGTCAAGAGCATTTGCTGTGGATCAAAAGGCTTCAAGAGAAACTTATAGATTTGAGCTTGGTTGATGGAAGCTATAATGACGTTGATATCGATAAAGCCGGTGAGAATAATCCGTTTCGTACGAGGAATTAAAGGAATGGTTTGTTCTAAAAAGTCGGTACCACTCATATGCGGCATGCGTTGATCACTGAGGATGACGTGGATGCGCTCCGGCATTGACTCCCGTACCACCAAATCCAGAGCCTCTCTCCCATCTTTGGCTAGCAGAATATTATACTCAGGCGCCAGCAATTCACTGAGGACTCTTAGGTTGGCCTCTTCATCATCTACAATGAGGATGCAGTGCTTTTTTTCAACCCTATTGAGCTTTGCCTTAATTTTTCTAAGTTTTTCTTTGGAAAAAATCGCCATGATGGGGATATCGTCTAAATTATCAATGGTTGAAATTCTAACAAAATAATATTACTGCCAAAAATATAAAAATAAAGCTCATTCTACTGAAGAAAAAATAAGTTGGGTAGTAATAAAGTCTTTACTCTTGTATGGCTTGCAAAAATTACAGCTTGATAATCCCTGGCTGGTAGGCTGGAGTCAAAGGGGGAGGTCGGAGAAAATGGCATTTTTCCGACCTATATGAGGGAATATTATACTTCAGTCCGAGGACAAGGTTCGAAGCAGCAACGCCCAAGCTTCCCTTTGCGAAAATCCAATAGAATGTGCGCTGCGGTTTTTAGCAAATCCAGTTCCCCTTCCTGTTTTCTGCAGTGTAAGCGGGTTCCGATTTGTTCTAAGATCTCACCCACAGAAATATCCAGGGAGGGGATCTGATAGCGTTCTTGCAGTTCTGGGGAGTTGATGCTCTTCAGATGTTCAATAATGAAAAAAGCCACTTTTTCCTTACCTACAATCTCATCACGAATGGCATGAATGGCGCAGAGCCATAGCCCCTGTTCTTGACCTATAATCTTTGGTGGCATAATTCCAGGGGTATCCAGCAGTTCTACGTCCTTATCTAAGACAATCCACTGCTGGGATTGAGTCACACCGGGGCGATCACCTGTAGCTGCTACTTTACGACTGGTAAGACGATTGATAATCGTTGATTTCCCTGTATTAGGCACGCCTAATATCATCATCCGCAAAGGAGGGTGGCGAATGCCTTTACGAGCAAAGGTTTCCCATTTTGTAGCCATCATGGCCTTCGCTTGTTTGACAATTCTTTTGAGGGATGTCTTGTCGAAGGAGTTCACAAAAATAAAGGGTGCTCCCTGTTCTCGAAACCAAGCTTCCCAGACTTTGACTTGTTGGGGGTCCGCTAAATTGACTTTATTGAGTACAATCAGACATCGTTTTTGTCCTAGATCTTTCTGCAAAGCTGCATTGCCTGAAACCAGAGGCACTCTAGCGTCTCGGATCTCCAAGACCATATCCACCAGCTTCAACTTCTCTCTCACTTGACGCATAGCCTTAGCCATGTGTCCGGGAAACCAGTTGATATAGGTTTTTACTGTCAAATCACCGGGTTGCTCAGACAATTCAGATTTTTTGTTCTTATTTCCTTTTCTTTCGTTCTTTCGGTACATTTTAGCTTTCCACAAGGTTTTAAGTCACGGTTCTTAATTTTACGCTCCTGAGACTGTGTAAAAAGAGGTCAACGTCTCATCTCCAGTAGCGGTTCACAGTCTAAAGGGGGTTGTGACAAAATGGATATATTTACTGGAATTCGGGAGTTTGGTCGAAACAGGCAAGGAGAGAGTATCCATATCTCACAGGGAATGCAATCAGAGAGAGGATAAAGCTCTTTTTCGGCATTCCCACACAGGGGTGTGGGAAATGGAGCTTGGTATCAGCAGAGTCATGGATTACATGATCTTATCCAGGTAACGAACACTGAAGCTCAGTGCTTCATCAGCACACACATCAATACAGAGACCACAACGAGTACAATCCCCTTTGGTTACGTATTCTTTTTCTCCCTTACTAACTGTATCAATAAGTACAAAAGGCACCATGCATACTTTCTGGCATTCTTTACAATTGGAGCACTTATCCACATCATATTTGATCTTGGTGGGCGCCAGGATTCCAATCAAATTATAAGAAACCCCGATTGGGCAGAAATAACGGCACCATGCTCGGCGTGCATATAAAATTTCAAACGCTAAGAGGATGGCAACCCAAAACAGCAGGATGCTTGGACCGTAAACAAAGGAGCGACTGAGTGCCGCCACTGGATTAATCACCTCAAAAACACTGTAACTAGTCGTGAAAGAGAGCACTAAAAACAGGACATAGAGAAAATACTTGGTCTTATAATCAAAGGTGTGGTTTTTAATGAGCTTTTTAGCGACCAGTTTCCGATGAATAACTTCCCCAATTTCAGCTAGGAGGTGATAAGGGCAAATCCAGGAGCAGAAACTGCGACCACCAATGAAGAAGTAAATAATAGTTACTGTGACAGTGCCAATTACCAAGTTGGGTAAGATCAACTTACTGGCCAAAACAATTTGCAGTGCCGCAAAGGGATCCATCATGTGAAAGCCCAGCAGGCGTGAAGCACTGAGGGAACCTTCCAGGAGTTGAATATCAAAGTAAAAGGAGGCAAAAAATGCGAAGTTAAAAAAGATCAATGATGACCAGCGAAGAATTTTCCATTTCTTAAAGGAGTGCCCCGCTACAGGTTCAGAAACTTTACGCTTGCCCGGCCCCTTATTGATGCGTTGTTTCTTGGGCCCTGTGGCCTTCTCGTCTGTGTTTATTGTGACTTTCATTATGCATTCCCCTTCCATTTCATTCTTGGAACAATGGTGATGGAGGCTTCCTCAGTAGGACAGCGTTCCTCACAGACACCACAACCAACGCAAGTTTTTTCTACCGTAGGTACAAAGACATCTTTTCCCAAGTCTTCATTTTTAATCTTGTGGAAGGAAATAGGGTTTTCGTCCTTGATAGGGCAGTCTTCCAGGCAGATGCGACAGCCCACTTTTGCTTGCTCAGAATCTTTGGTAAAACTGAGCAGCCAATCAAAATTTTCACGGTTCATTTTGGCCAGAACCCTTGGAACCTCTTTGACCGTCACCTCTTGCAAACCAAATTTTTCCTTCCAGGTAGCAGTCTCTTTATCGTCTAGTTTTTCTACCAGGCGCTGCAGGATATCGGTGAGGTTCTCATCAGGAACTAAATTACCTGAGGACTGAATTTTTTCTAGTCGGAATACCAAGTCATTGACGCCCAAAATGGAGAGACATTGTCGAGGCTTGGAAAGAACAGCCAAGCCCATCTCCGCTTCCTTGCCTAAAGAGATGCCATGATCTAAAGATCCAGTGGGGCAGGCGAGTACGCAGGGAAGACCGGAACAGAGGATACAACCACCCTCACGAGGCGTAATATAGGGAGTTCCCACACTAAAACCACCCATCAGTCCATCCAGCTTGATCACTTTAGGGGGACAAACCTGTAAGCACTGGCCACATTTGATGCAGGAAGCCAGGAAATGGTTTTCCTCCAGGGCTCCGGGAGGGCGCAATCGCTTTTCATTACTCCGCAGAATAGGCACGGCACCGGTGCCTAGAGCCGCGGCAGCCCCTACAATAAATAACGTGGAGGTTTTTACAAATCTTCTACGGTTGACTTTGAAATTTTTCTTTGGTTGCTCTGCCATATTTTTCCTCTGTGCTCCAATTGGGGGCAGTTGTCTCCCCCTTCTTTTCTGCAAAGAGGAGGGATGCTAGATAGATTATTCGAATAAATTAATATTATTGGAACAACAAACCCTTGAATACTGTAATAGGTAGATCAGGATGGCTCATCGCCCAAGTGGAAATGAGGCTCCCCAGTGCAATCTCAAAAAAATGGGAGGGGGTGGAAGAGCGTCCTGTGATGGTTAAGACTTTTTATTCAGGTATTTCTTTTGTTGTTCTTGTGCGCGGTTCTTGCCGGATAAAATTTCCTTCTTTACCGCCTCGTATCTGATGGATTCAGCTGGTTGGATCGCGAAGGCACGAAAGCCGAATCCCATGGGGGTTTCTTGAGCTCCGTCGGTCCAATGAGCTTTATTCGCTTCCAGCCACTGGTGTGTTTGATAATCATTCACCCAAACGCGTACATCTTTGACTTGTGGATTTTCCTGTAACCATTGAACAGCTGTTCCGATTTCCACAAAAAGCTTGCTTCTACCTGAAGGCTCGATGACCTGCACCCCATAACGAGGATCACTCAACAGCATACCACTTTTTAGTCCTACATCTCTGCCCCAGGCAACCTCAAGGGGAAGCTGATCTTTATTGGAGTCGCAAGCAACTAAAAAAATTAGCAGGCCTAAGATAAAAAAAGTTCTCTGTTTCATTATAGGGGGCGTGTAGTTAGAGTTTTCTACTCAAAGTTCTGAAAAATTCAATACTTTCTGGTGAGTCCCATTCTCGAATACCAACCGTTCTCCCAATCTCTTGTCCTTCTTTATTCAGGATCAAGGTCGTGGGGAAATTTTGTACCTTATACTTGGGGTAAATCCCCTTCGCATCCAAAGCAATCGGGAGAGTAATCTTTTTCTGTTTCAGGAAACGCAGGACTCTTGATTTAGAGTCCATCACATTGATACCTAAAATCGCAAAGTCTTCCCCTTCCAAGGCAGCCAGCAGGGCCTCAAAGTCAGGCATTTCTTTCACACAGGGAATACACCAAGTCGCCCAAAAGTTGAGCAACAGGATCTTACCTTTGTAGTCTCCCAGCTTGACCGGGTTATTCTGAGGGTCCACCAGGGAGAAGGCATAAACCTCAACTGGTGGGCTGATCTTTTGAATAGGGTAAGGTGGCTTGATGCCATCCAAAGTGCCTCCCGCTAACAGTGTTCCGGCAAAGCAGATACTGAAAGCGATTAGAGAAAGAATGCTTTTTTTCATGATTTTAAACCTTAGATCAAATCACCACGTTTGAAGACCTGAAATCCGACCCAAGAACAAAACCATCCCAGAACCATGGGGTAGACCACAGCAAATATCAGATAACCAGTCTTTCCGAAGAAATCCAATATGACATAAGAAGCAGGGCCAATGGCGGATAACTCAGGGTCAAAAAGAAGAATGGCTCCAGTACGGAATACCTGGACTGGATTGACTAGGGCAAGCCCAATCACAAGGCTCTCGGGAAATTGCCTTTGCATCAAAATACCGATCATAATGATATCGATAAATAGTAGCAGCAGTAACCAAATGAAAAAGGAGAGGCCCAAAGCAAATTCTTGCTGTCTGACAGATGAAGAAATCAACATTCCGATGCCCAAAAAACACCAGGAAACAGAAGCCAGCATCATTGAATAATAAGACACCAGACCCCAGGGAATGGATAATCCCTGGATTGTGCCCCAAATAACGGCTCCGGTTAAGGCCAGGAGAATAGGCAAAAATACCATCACAAATTTCGAGAGTAACTTACCCCAAAAATAGGCTCCCAGGGAGATCGGCATGGAGAGAAAATACTCCAGAATATTAGACTCCCGATCTCCCACCACACTACGTACAGTGGAGATCAGAATAAAAATGGGTAAGACGGCGATACAGAGCTGGATGTAAGTAATCAACAAACGAGTCAAGCCGGTGAACCCTAAGACCTGAGACTCCGTGATTCCAAAAGCAAAAAGTAGGATAATCGCACCGCCAAACATTATGCAGTACAATAGAAACCATTTTGCGCGCATGGTTTCGCGAATGTCCGTCATGATCATACTGGACAGAGCTTTCACAGGGGTCTCCTTAATTAATATGTAATTTTTTGATGTAATTTGCGTAATGAGAAAGGGAATTAATGAATCGCAAGCGATCTTCACCGGCGATTGAGCCTTGATAAATCAAAGGACCATCTATGGCTTTGAAATCCCATTCTTTTAGTTTCTTTAGAGCTGAAGGATGTTCCTCCAAGAGTTCTACGTGACAACTCAATTGCTCATTGGCAGCACTAAGCCTACCAATTCTTTCATCGACAACAATTTTACCACAGTCCATTTCCACGATTCGGTTGATTAGGCTGAGGACCTCATCGACCCGGTGACTACTCAGAATAATGGTTGTTTTTTCATCCAATTTGGACAATTCATGGAAAAATGCTTTTCTTCCAGCTGGATCCAGGTTGGCCGCTGGTTCATCCATGATTAATAATGCTGGCTTTTTGGACAAGGCTAGAGATAGCAGTACCTTCTGTTGCATCCCACCTGAAAGTTTGACAAAAGGTTTCTTGAAGTGTGCTTCAATATCTAAACCCATAGCAGAGCAAATTTCTATAATTGCTCTCAAGCTAGATTGGGCGGATAGACCATTACTGAAGTTCACCAACTCACTGACTGTCATTTGAAAAGGAGGAGAATGTTGGGGAACAAAAGCTAGTTGTTCCAAAACTTTCACTCGCTCCTTACGAGGATCTTTTCCAAAAATCTTCAGCTCACCCTGTATCTGGTATTGACCCAGAATACTGCGAATCAAGGTGGTTTTTCCGGCTCCGTTAGCACCAATCAGTGCGATGCGATCTCCCTGGGCCACTTTCAGGTCCAGTTGATCGAGAACGGTCTGGCCGTTGAATTTTTTTACAAGTTGTTTTGCTATGATCAAACCTTACTCCTTACCGTAGCTTGTGATGGAGGTTGCTCTCCACGGTGCTGATTAATAATGTCTGCCTTCAATATACTCCTCATCATCCTCATCATCCTCATCATCCTCATCATCTTCGTCCTCATACTCCGGGAACTCAAAGAATAGATTCTCCTGAGACAAGAGGATGGGAGAATCCGCCTTCATAATAGGTTTAGTCTCTTTGATTAAAAGTCTGGGTTCCGTGAAGGGAGCTAACTGCGCTAAAAACTTTAAAAGGCTGACTACGGGAGAGGCAAAGTAGAACCTTACCCACAGGTTATCGTCCCAAAGTTGATCCAGGTATACTTTGATTTCATGATTGGAATCACCAATCCCATTTTTATCTCGATCCAGGCCTTCAAAATCGTGCCAGTAATTGCCCTCAAAACTGTTGTTGAGTGCATGACCATTGGCTTGTACTGAGACTGTTTCCAGGTTCTCAAGGAAAGTATTTCCTTTGAAAATATTATTTTTCAGCGTACTGTGAAAGCGCAAACCTACAGAATTATGAGCGATTACATTTGCCTGCATCAGATTAAAATACTGGGGATCAAAGGGAGACTGATCAAGATACAAGCCAACAGCACAATAAACAATTTTATTTCTACGAAGGATAAGCTTATTCACCTCTTTGGCACCAATACAGATACCGGTACTACCCATCGCCTGGCTAATTTCATTATCTTCCAGAGTATAGCTATTGCCATACATCATGAAGATCCCTACCTGGTTGTGATGATACTTATTGCCTCTGACTGTGTTAGCGCCCGTATACATGAAATGCAGTGCATAACGATTATTCCAGGCTTCATTCTCTTCAATCAGATTATCATTGGAGTACCAAATCATCATATCGCGAGAATCATGAATTTTATTCCGGCGAAAAATATTGCGATGACTGGCCCAAACACGAATGGAGTCTCCTCTCAAAGCAATATGTGTCTTACTTAGAGAACTGATATCATTCCCAGTGACTTCGTTATCATGAGATTCCTGCATGTCTACGCCAGTCAGGGTCTCATAAATTTTGTTATCTAAAATTTTAACTCGACTAACTTTTAAAATTTTAATTCCAGCATCCTGTTTGTCATGGCTGGCACCCGAGTTAGTAATATTTAAATTTTGGAGGATCACTCCATTAGCTTTTATCGTTATGACACTACCGACACCACCACCATCAATGGTTGCTTTACCTTTACCGTCTATAGTAATTGTGCGCTTAATTACTATAGATCCCTCATAGATTTGATCCTCTAAAGTCAAGACACCACCTTCTGGAGTTTGGTCGATCAATGACTGTAAGGTAGCTGCAAAGGTAGAAAAAGAAAGAGCAAAAAAAGTGAGGGATAGAATCAGGACTTTGAACTGAGACATAATGTATTTCACCTAAAAAAAGGGAGGAGGTCTTCTTACCCGACTTGAATTGCGAATGAAACAAATTTCAAGTCGGGGAACTGTGTTGTCGGACTCAATAATTATTGGCCGGCTTCTTTCAGGGCTTTTCTACGAATTAATACGGAAAGCATCATGCAGATAAAGACTCCTAACAGAGTATAAAAACCTACTGCAGGGAAAGCATGAGTCACGAATTGTGCTACTTTTCCATCACCTAATACAGTCGGCATAAAAGGTTTGATATCAAATTGACCATACTCATGCAGGTTGTGGCCGAACCAGTAAAGCATGTAGGAAAACATACCCAGGAAATAAAATGGAATTCCTGCAGGGATCAATCCCAGTAGTTTCCAACCCGGTCCCGTGTAGAATATGTACACGAAAACCAGGAGAACCAATGCCAAAATACCGAAAGGAACAATCTTTCTCAGGTACAAACCACCCACATCCATGGGGTCCATACCGATGTAGTGATTGATAGTGTTCATTTCCGTCACCTCGCCGCGGAAGTCGGTCAAAGTAAAGTAGACCGCGATTCCTTCGGGATAGGCTGCTTTTGGATACTGTGGCGCGTCCAGGGTTACTTTCCAAATAGGCATTGTATGATAACCACCTAAATAGGCTCTCCAACCTGTAGGGACATAATCATAAAGCCTGATACCGTTCGGGAAATAGTCTTTGAAGGATTTACCAAGAACTGTTTTCAATTCTTCGTCTGTTTCCAGAATATCCGCCTCTTCCATATCTATGAAGATTTCCATAGGCTGCCAAGAGAGATTGTCTTCGTCAAAGAAGACTTCTCCATCAGGCCCACGATAGGCGAAAGGCTCCCCTCCAAAGTAAGTGGCCATAAAAAGTACAATGGCAATGACTGCCAATACTTTACTGACCAACAATCTAGCCTTTATATTTTGATTCATCGACTTCCCTAAAATAGAAACAGAGTTTGGTCACTAAATGTTTCCTTTTCTTCATGGTGAGGAAAAGGAAAACGTCCGATGATTAGTTTTTAGCCCAGTCGCCTTTTTTCATTATGAAGCGAGTGGATACATCCAAAACACTTCGTAGATCCAGGTCGTTGAATCCGGCAATCTGCTTGATCATGTCAGGGTTTGCATTTCGTCGCTTACCACCTTTGATCCAGGCAAACTGTCGCATGAGGTAATAATAGTTTTGGCCAGCAATTACTGGATAGTAGTTCTTGTAGTCACCTTGGCCGTGATCCCCATGACAACGAATACAGTTGTCCTTGAAGAGCTGCTTTCCTAAAGCTAGGTCGGAACTCCAATCAGCAGAGAATAGTATCTCTTTCTTGTATTTATTTGTATTGGCTTTACCAATGGCTTTTTGCACAGCCTTCATAAAAGAAGCTTCAGAGTTGAACTCTTTGTTCTTTAACTTGTTCAACTTTTTGAAAACAGGTCTGGGTAGTGACTTTTCCAAATTTTCCAAGGCTTTATGAGGAGCAATCTCAAATTCGTTCTTCAGAATAAACAGTGCTCCACCAGGTCCTTTGACGTTGTCAGGCAGCATGGTCAATGTCTCAATGTAAGCAGATACATCAGCCAAAGCTTGCGGGCCTTCTTCCACACTATCCGTCAGTGCTTCAACACTGGCAAAGGGGTACATGGTTGGGTTATCCCGGTTTCCAGAACGAATATCAGCAATCTGCTTGATGATTACAGACGCGTGTTGCCCCGCCAACTGTGGGAAAGCACCGGAAGGATCCCCATTACCACCTTCCTGATGGCAGTTGATGCAGACATCATCATACAGGTCATAACCTGCATCAGCGTCACCTTCCAATTTCAAAGCTTTCAGTGCTTCTTTGACATCAGTTCCCCATTTTGGACCGGCTACTGCTGGACTGACCAACAGAGCAGCGCCCAAAAGACCCGTACAAACGGCAGCTAACAACTTCTTTTTCAACATTCCTTTCTCCTAAAACGTTAAGGCATTTAGTTTGAAACTAGAATTTTTACTATATCTTTTTGTCCTATTTAACCTTGGACAGGTATTTGGCGATTCTCTTCAGATCTTTATCTTTGATATTATTTCTTTCCAGGAGACCAGCTTTAATGACCGAGTCATACATGGAAGTAGACAGGGCGTTAGTACGCTTGCCTGAAAAGATATCTTTCATTTGGTTGTACAGGTACATTTTGTTCTGTCCGGCCAGCTTGGGATAAGTGACAAACATCTTCTTGGTTTCGCCTTTCTTATTCTTGATCTCGCCTTTCTTATGTAGGACCCCTGTTACTTTATCTTTTTTGTCCTTTCTGTATTTTTTATCCCTGGTATAGATGATACCTTTCCCGTCTTTTCCATGACAGGATTCACAATTTAACAACTTATAAAGATCTTTCCCTTTTTTCTTGGCGGCAAATACGGAACTACTCAAGCCAAAAATCAAACTAATGGCAATAAGAATACTCGCTGCTCCTTTGAACTGCTTTCTCACAAGACTCCTCTAGTACTGTCAAGTTGTTGTTTTTTAAAATAGTGGATTGAATTGGGATTAGGTGTGCGTCTTCCTAGCTGTAACTGTCTTTTACTGGGTTTGAATGGCTATCTATTGGAATAGCTTTTTCTCTTTTTTCCTAAAAGCTGCACTTGAAGGAGCTGATTCTTACGTAAGAATCAGCTCCCTTTCAGTCAGCCGGTTGCATCTTCCGAGAGCCAGGCTCCCTGCTTACAACCAGAGTCCTTGCAAGGGGATTAATAATCTGCAGCCAGATCTCTAATCATCTTGGACGTCTTTGTATCACCAAGCATGTCAGCAGCGAAAGCAGAACGACTGGCAGTTTTTACAATATATTGCCAAGCTTGCTCTTCACCGATAGTGGCGTTTTTCCAATCACCGGCAGCAGCATACTTAGCGTTGTCAGCTTTTTGTCCCAGGAAGCCTTTGAATTGCTCAACAGCATCATAGAATTGGAAAGCAGCATCTATATTGTGCACACTTTGCTCGATCAGGTCTTCATCGACATCATCAATGTCTTCCTCACCGTGCAGCATCACATTTTGAATGCCAACAGCTGTTCCAACTGGATCTTTGGGGTTACAAACACTGGCATCCACAACCAGCTTGGGGCAAAGACCGTTGATCACGGCAGCAACTACACCAACGTAGAATTCGTTGGTCTTCACTTTCTTCTCGTAATCAGCCTTAGTGTAAGCCATGGCGGATCCGCTCATGACTAAAGACGCAAGACCGATCGTCAGAACTACTTTAGTAAAAATTGACTTCATAACCTCTCCTGTTATTGATCAGATGACTTTCCCGAAGTGATTCCGGGAAAAATAATGGTTCTACCCAAAACAGGTTGTTGAACAAGCCATCAACCCGTTTTGTTTAATCTTTATGGCTCAACCAGTAAATATCCGGTCATTTCCAAGTGAAGAGCAGAGCAGAATTCAGTACAGTAGAATGGGTATACACCTTCTTTATCTACAACGAATTCAAAAGTACTGGTCTCACCAGGCTCCAAACTTCCGTGGATGTTCAAGCCGTCGACGGTAAATCCGTGAGTCTGATCTTGAGCACGCTCTACGTTAGACATATGCCAAGTGATTTTATCACCAACTTTTACCTTGATTACTTCAGGGCTGTAATGGCTTCGAATGGCAGTAGAGTAGATAGTGACGTTGTTGCCGTTACGAACAACTTTTTCACGACCTGGTCGTACACGATGCTTGAAGCTCTTCTTCTTGTAACGAACAATGGGCTTCAATTTGTCGGCTTTAATCATCTGAGCATAATGTGGCTCGCCCAGTGGGAGAGGCATATCATACAGCAGTTGCATTGGTTGACCTTTCTTAATGTCAATCAACTGGTGATTTTGAGGATGGAGTGGGCCTACACCTAAGAAACGGTCAATAGCTAATTTATTCAAAGAAATTAGATATTTTCCATCAGGATCTACAGTATCACCTTCGGCGGTAACCAAATGGCCGACATTGTAGTTGATAGGCATTTTTTCCAATACCTTTCCTGTCTTGTAGTTCCAATGAACGATACTAGACTCTACGTAAAGAGATGTGTAAACACTATCACCTTTTCCGTATTGAGTATGTAGGGGTCCAAGACCCAAGTTGACCTGACGGGCCAAAGATCTCTTCAGATCCAGAATAGGCAATCCGTAAGGATCTGTACTGGCAAAGTCTTTGCTGTCGATCATGTTCTTCATCTTCGTCCAGCTGTAGACAGAAGCATGAGTATCTAACTTTCCAGCAACGATGATGTGTGTTCCATCAGGAGAGACATCGTTTCCGTGAGGAGACTTAGGCTCGGGAACTAAGAACAATGCGTTAGCTTTCACCATGTCATCCATGGAGATAACAGCATGGTCATTGATCTTTTTGTACTTGCCTTGTTGAAAAAGCTTCTCGGCAGCTTTCCAGTTAACGATAGTCATGTAGTCGGTATCCTTAGCGGACATTCCGGCTTCATTTGGCAGTCGCTTGCTGAACTCAGGAACATTTCCGTTACCGAAACCACCTTGATAGCGCTCAGAGTTTACTGTGTTGGTGAAAGACCAGCCATAACTAGGTCCTTTACCAGCATCCGTTACATCTTGCATGTAAGGAGGCAGCTCTACAGTAAAGGATCGCTTTATATCGATTTTTCCTTTCTTTCGATCAAACTTCCAATAAGTAACACCACCGCGATACTTATCATTGTAATCTTCCAAAGGTACGTACTTATCTTCAAAAGGAGCTGCATATTGAGCTACTTCAATGACGTACTCAGTATTTGGAGTCACAATAGTTGAACCGTGCTCGGACTTGAAGATGGGATTGACAACGATCTGAGTTGTCTCAAATGTCTTCAGGTCAATAACCGCAACACGTGGGTTGGCTTTATCGTTGATGAACAAATACTGTCCATCGTAGTCACCTTTTGTCTCAGACAATCCGGGATGGTGAGTATCACCCCAAGTAATTTCCTTACCACGGATTTTTCCTTGAGCCAGGATGTCCTTACTATGCTTGTCAAATCCCCAGCCTTGCCAAGGTTCCGGCGTAAATACACCGATGTACTTCAAAATTCTCATGGATGGTACACCATAGACAATTACTTGTCCGGCTTGTCCACCAGAAGAGAATACATAGTACTCATCCTTCATTCCGGAAGGAGTATAAGTCTTGGCGGCTGCTAGAATGTCTTTGTCAGTCAAGCCACGTTGGGTCTTAACTTCTTCCAGACTCTGAGCGAAACCGGAACCGGCAACACCCACTGCAACACATGTCAACAAAGCGCCTTTGAGGGCCTTTGATACGTTTTCTAACATGTTCTCTCCCTAAAAAATTTAACCATCTGCAATATGCAGATAGACCTGAAATGATCAGGTAACTTTGACTGCAAAATCTTCGTTATCCCCCCAAAGGATAACAACGAATTGTAGTCAATCTATAGATGCGGGCCGTAGCCTCGCGGGGTAGATTAGAGTGAAAAACATCTATTTGATTGACTCTGGAGGCTAAGCAGTCTCCCGAGCAGACAATTAATTCACAATAACCTTCGACTCTTTAAGGGTGTTTCTAGCAACTTGACTTCGCGAATGTAAAGTCCATTTTGTCTTTTTCGTAAGCTTTTCGTTATATCACTAGTAATTTCAAAGATATCAAAAAATAAGCAGTTAAATTAGCTAGATAATCATCTTTTTATAGTATTATTTTTATTTAGTTTTCTTACTTTTGTCAGTCTCGACACACTCTTGGGGTTCTAATGTCATTGTCTGTTCAACCTTTTAACCCAGTGTTTTTTGGGAGGCCATGACAATTGTCATAAAGTTAAAATACGACTCTCAGGGCTTTGAACAATAAAGTTATTTTTTACCAGCCAAACTATCTTTAATTATTTCTTCCTCAGAAAATCTGCCTGTCTCTTCTTTTCTGGCAGGAGAGGCACTGTCTGAAAATCAGTGGGGGATTGATGGCTTTCCGGATGTCAGCTAGACTGAAGTTTTCACTCTCATCCATAGGCATGCTTGAGAAAAAGGACTGAACCCCACCTTTTATAAGTATTGAAATCAATTTACTATGAATCAATCTTCTGATTCTTTAGAGAGCATAGTCGACAACATCATTGCCGATGGTGTCATTGATAAAGATGAATATGAACACCTAGTCCAACAAATCTATAAAGATCGCTTTGTAGATGAGTTTGAACTGGATCAGCTCAAACGCATCTCACGAATGAAGCAAGAGGGGAAACTCAAGATTTACAGTGAAAGCAAGTATATCCCTCCCAAAGAAAAGTTACACATGGGTAGGATCTTTCTGATTGCTTTATTAGTGCTCATCATTGTGATTTCAAGCTATTCATTACTTCGATCGATTAATCTCCCGCAACTTCGAGAAAGCATTAAAATTGTGGTGATCGGCCCCTTTTTTGGAGAAAACGCAGATCAAGGTCGTGTGATCCTGGAAGCGGTGCAACTGGCTGTGATTGAAAAAAATGCTTTGGGAGGAATTGGTGAAAATCAAATAGAGGTCATTAGAATTGATAATCATGATCAGGTGGAGGCTGACACTAAACTGCTGGAAATTTTGGCAAATATCCCCAGAGTCCAGTTAATCATCGGGCAGCAAAGCCAGGCCTCAGCTCTGATTGGTCAGGAAAGAAAAATCCCCATGATCACGCCCACGGCGACTCTCACCTCTACAGCGCAAGATAACCACTGGTATTTTCATACGGGAATTGACAACAAACTTCAGGCTGAATTTGCGGCTGTCTATATCAGCAATATCTTTGAATTTAAAACAGTAACTATTGTGCATGATGCCGATCCCTCTAGCCGGGACCTGGCTACCCGCTTCCAGAATAGATGGGAAAATCATTTGATACTGGAAACACAGAATGTATGGAGCTTCGATAGCACTGCTGAGAACGTATTTGACGATCTGGAATCCATTGCAGCCCAGTTAGACCTGGTCAAGAATCCGGGTATTATCTTTATTGCCGCCGGACCAGAAGTTTCGGCAAAACTCTTACAAATTATTAAGGAAGTGGGTATTACTTCACCCGTAGTCGGTGGGGACTCCATGGTTACCTCAAAATTTTTAAGGGCAGTGAAGGCGATCACAGGGCAATACAATCTGGATTTTTACTTGAATGGGGTTTATGCCATGACGGACTTTACCCCGGAAATTGCGTCTAAAAAAGTCGATGAGTTTTACAATCTATTCCATAATGCCTACAAAAAGCATCCTTCACTAAAGCATGCCGCCTATTATGATTCTGTTTCACTGGGCTTGGAAGCCATGGAGTTTGCCCATAGCAAGGGAGGAAATCTATCTAAAAAACGAGTATTGATTCGAGACTACTTGAGCAACATCAACAAAATCTCAAAGAGTTATGTCGGAGCCACCGGGCCCCTCTATTTTGATCAACATGGTGGAGCTAACCGCCCTATCTATATGGTCACTTATAATGAGGAGAAAATTCTGCCCTCGATGGTTCAATTAAAACCCATGGATGATCTTAATCTGATCCCTCAATTGAAACAGGCCCTGTTGAATAAGCAAGTATTTATCGATGTACCTTATGATTATAAAGTCATCAAATTGTATAAGAAAATTAATGTGGTTTATACGGGTATTGAACTGTTGGAAGTGAAGAATTTTGATCCCATTCACAGGACTTACGATCTAAAATTCAATATCTGGTTCCGATTTTATGGGGATGCACCGGTTTATGACATCACCTTTTTGAATGTGACTGAGGCCCTCAGCCAAAAAAAAATAGTGGAAAAAGTTCAAACGCCGATACAGACTTATCGACGATATTACGTAGAGGGGAAATTTCGTGCCGATTATAATTTCAATCCATTGAAACCATTACAGCATGATATTGGTATCAGCTTTCGTCATAAGAAATTTACCAAAGATGAGATGATTTTTATTCCCGACTTTTTGGGCATGCAAAGTACTGATGAAAGCAGCCTGACTGAAAGGTTGAACGGGAGCAATGCTTTCTCCCTCTTACGGCGTAAAAATTGGGAATTGAAGGAGGCGGGGTTTTATCAGGATGTTTTATCGGTGAGTAGTTTTGGGCATCCCACGCAGCTGGGTACACGCGGAAGTTTTCTCAATTACTCCCGTTTTAATTTGAAGCTCACCATTCAAAAAAAAGGATTTACCATTCAAAAGTATCTGCCCTATGCAGTAGCTTACTTTTTCCTTTGGGGTAGTTTGATTTTCTTTGGTATCTATCAGATTTTAGTTTTG
>NVSR01000117.1 GCA_002401295.1 SAR324 cluster bacterium
TTTAATATGTTCTTTATTTTGCCAATAAAATCGGCATCTTCAATCAACAACTGGTTGATCTCATTTAACATCCGCAATCGCTGATTGGAGTGCAAGATCACTTATTTCGTAATCGAGTTTTGGTTTGGGGAATGCGTTTTTTTCAAGATAGAGAGGACATACCGGAAACTGCCGTTTCAAGGCTCTTTTTGGCGGGATATTACAGTTGGTTCCGACAATGGGAAAAAGCTATTGATGTTCTGAAGCAATTGCCAACCGGTGAAAATACAGCTCAGGTCATTTTGGAAAAAATTCGTTTAAACTTATATTTAGGGCGGTATACACAAGCTTTAAAGCTCTTGGAAAGTGCTCATCCGTTAAGAGTCCAGGATCGTTTTCAAAAAGAGATACTGTGGGGCTGGTATGATCTATTGGTGGGCCACCCGGAAAAAATTACTTCCAGAATACAAGAGTTGGAAAAAACCTTCTTATACCTTTCTACTTCTGTATTAATAACTTCGGACTTTTTATCCTTAGAGCCGACAGCAGTTCCTCTCTTAGAAAAGTGGATTGTACAAAATCCGGAGGATCTGGAAATTTATGAAGAACTATATAAACATTACTGGAAAACCCAACAATGGGGGGCCTTGAGTCGCTTGATCACAGGGCAAAAAACTTTAACCAAGATGACGAGTCAACTGCAAGTAATTGAAGACTTGTTGAAGAAAGAGTTCAAACAAGTACCACGTGAAATTTTATCAGGGAGGCGTAATCTTTCTTTGACGCCAGCAACTTTGGAGAGCTTAGCTGAGATAGCCAGGACAGTGGAAAATTGGGAATTGCTCAAAATGATAGCTTTGACTTTTACACAAAACTATCCGGAACTGATGGATGGCTCCTTGTATTTGGCTGAATATTACCAAAATACGAAAGGTTTTGTGAAAAGAAAATAATGGTTGTTCAGCCTTCCGGTCATATTAGTAAGTTAAAGGGAGGCAGAATTTGAAACCACTTACTTTGTTTTGGCTTTGTTTGACTTCCAGTTCTCCCCCTGTTTTCCGGAGTAAATCTCTGATTTTTAGTAAGTTAAATCCAGAATTCACCAGCTGTCCCTGATTGAGTTGGATTGAATCTACCCAAGATTCATTCCACTCCAGTTGAGTCTCAGGGCTGGCCTTGATTTCAATTTCCAAATCAGACAACTCAATACCATATTTTTCTTCACTCTTCTCCCTGGAGACAATGACTGTAATTTGCCCGGAAGGAAGGTTTGCTTGCAGCTCTTTGATGAGACTGTTTAGACAGAGACTAATGGACTCCGTATACAGAGGCCCCTGCTGGGGGACATTACGGTCCATGAGCAGTCGTAATGAATGATGAAGTTTGATCTCAGGCAAGGCTTGAATTTTTGTGATAATTTCGCGGAAAAACAGCCTGATATCAACTGTTTCCTGTGTAGCCTGTTGATACCCCCCCGCATCGATGCAGAATTCTTCCACCGCATTAAAAGTATCCAGAACGGTAGAAGCAGTTTCCATGCATTCGCGTAGGGTCTCCTGAGTTTCCTGATCGTCGATCTCCGCGATAATATCAGCCAAATTATCCACAACATTAGAGACTGGAGACTTCAGATTGTGCATCACATCGGCAATGACAGTGAAGTTTTCCCTATTTTGTTTAGTCTCTTCTTGGTGTCCTTCGATCAGTGTATTCGAGAGTTCGCGCTGAAAGGATAGCTCTTCCAGCATATCCCGACTTTGTTCCTGCTCTTCCTCCAAAAAACCAATCCTTGATTTGAGATCTGCTAGTTCGGCACTCAAATCATTTAGAATTTGGTCAGACTCCGTATATATTTTGGGCCGATTTAGTTTGTTAATGCTTACCACCGTCTCTCTTCTCTCACAGAATACTGGGTTCGATTGATGAGCTTATTCATGTTCTCCCTGATCTTCCGGTTTGGTGGGAGTGGGGGAGGATGTGGGCTGTTCCTTTGGTGACTCCGGTGTGGGAATGGGACCTAAAAAATTGAAGATCATTCCTGGAGCAATCCGCTTCATAATTTCTACGAATAAATAAGCTAAAAATAGTGCTTTGATCGGGCGTAAGAGGAGATGAATGCCGACCCTTCCCCAACGAAAACCAGGTTCGAGAACAATGGATTGGAGAAGATCCATGAGCCGCTGCCCCATGAGTAGATCTTGTTGCTTTCCTGCCTGAATCTCGTGGGTAAATTGAAGGAGTTCAGTATGGTTAGATAGGTACCACATTGAAAAGAAAAAGACAGGGGCAATGAGTAAAATTGTGATATTGAGGAAGTTCCAAAATACTAAGGAAAAGTGACTTTTTACTGTCTGGATACTTTGTTGTATGTTTTTAGTGATACTGATCAGCTTTTGATCATTGTGCAAGATCAGGTAAAAACCAGCAAATAGCAGGAAGATGTAGGGGAGTGTCCCCAGTAGAATCAATCCAAAGTTAAGTTGAGCAAAGAACATCAAAAAGAAAAAGAGAGTTCCCAACTGAATAAAACTGATGATTACAGCTGAAGCAAAGAAGTTTTGTGAGAACAACTGTAGGGTGGCAAAGGGAAATACCCGCTTCTTGAGAACCAAAGTGGGGAGCGTCAAAAAGACTAAAATATCAAGAAAATTTCCGTGGAAAAAGTCCATCAAGTCCATTAAATCCATCGTGCTGAAAGCATCGATGATTAAGAAGGGAATATAAGTGATGGCCCCTAAGATGAAATAGTTTAGGAAATGAGCTTGATAGGTGCGAATACTGACGCCTAGCAGTTTCCAAAAGGGGATACCCATGCGAGATGGTTGTTCTACTTGCTTTTGATCCATTGTACTTTGGTTGTGTTAAACTTTTTATGTTTGAGTCGGTGGAAGACTGGATTATGGATTAACGGAGCACCTGATTAACTGTCTCGAGAATTTCTTGTCTCGAAAAAGGCTTGTGTAAGGTTTGAATAGCACCAAGAATTTTCGCAATTTCCAAATTTGGTTGTGCCGAAATTTTCTGCCCACCCCCAGAAATCGCAATCACTTTGATATCATTGAACTCTGTCTTTAATTCTACGATGGACTCTAAGCCTTCCTTTTCCGGCATGAGCAGATCCATGATAACTAAGTCCGTGGGAGTTTTACGATAAACCTGGATACCTTGATTTCCATTAACAGCTGTTTCGACATGGTGCCCGGATCTCTGTAACATTTGTTGCAACATATTTCTAAATTGCTCATCGTCATCGACTATCAATATAGTAGCCATTGCCTCTTATTGCTTGATTTTAGAAAAAAGGTACTCGGTGAGTGATTCTTTACTAAGCCTAAGACTTGGAAAATAGATCTCAAAGCAACTCCCCTGTTGATGCGTACTTTTTACTACAGTCAATCCATCATGCTTCTGCACGATGCCATGAACAACGGAAAGGCCTAATCCAACGTTTTCCCCAACTTCCCTGGTAGAAAAGAAAGGGTCAAAAATTTTATCAATAATTTCTCCCGGTATACCGGCACCCTTATCGCTAATAGATAGTTTAATATGATTGCCTGGTTTGAGAGCTGGGTATTTCTGTACAAAATTCTGATCAATACTAATATTTCCTAAACTTATCTTTAGGTTTCCCTGTTGCTTCATAGCTTGTGCGGCATTGGTACATAAGTTCGCGATCAACTGATGAATGGAAATGGGATCAGCCAAGATCATATCCGTATCATGCTCCAAGTCTAATTGGATTCTGACTCCGGGAATCGATGATTGAATCAGTTTTACCGTCTCCTTAATCAGTGATTGAATATGGAGGGGGATTTTTTCCGTTCCGCTCTGCCGACTGAAAGTCAATATTTGGGCAACCAGGTCGCGGGCCCGAAAAGACGCTACTAATACCTGTTCAAGATTACTATGCGTTAACCCAGACTGAGGTATATCATCCATGGCCAGTTCTGTGTAGCCGATAATAGATCCCAGGATATTGTTAAAATCATGGGCAATACCTGCGCTCAATGTACCTAAGGCTTCTAGTTTATGTGCTTGTTGAACCTGGCTTTCCCTCTTCTTTGCAGAGGTCACATCACTGCCTGTAATGACATAGCGTACTGTACTGCCGTCTGGACCAAAAATTGGGGTAATGCTACAGCTCAAGATGATGAGCCGCTTGTTTTTGCAATAACAGTGAAGGATACCTTGCCAAATATTTTTCTTACTTAAGCACTTCCGTATCTGGCGAAAGCTGTGGAGACGGCTTTTTCGTTGAATCAATCTATAAGGTGGAAACCCAATAATCTCATCTCGGGAGAAAAAGGTTACCTTTTGGAATGAAGGATTCAAGTAGAGTATTCTACCGGAAGCATCAGTGAGCAGCATGATATCGGAAGTAAATTCAATAGCTGCCCAGAGGTGGTGTAGTTCTGTTTGATTTTGTTTTTGCTCTGTTATACTTTTGGCAACCAAGGTGGTAGAGGTAATTTCTAATTCCGCTAATTTCTGTTGAGTTGCCCCATGGGTGGCCGCAATGTGTTGTAAAGATATCTGGATCTCTTGAATGCTTTGGTCGCTTGCTGTGGACAGATCCAAATCCTTTGGCTTTTTTTCTTGGGCTATATCTCGGACTGTTTCCCGTAATAGAAGTAAAGGCAGATAAAATCGATGATTAAACCTTCGATAGAGTAAGCCCCAAAGCATACTGAGTAGTAGCAAACAGCTTACCCCCATCTTTATCAGAAGCTGATGGGTTTGTGCCTCTGTTTCAACTAGTTTAACTTCCGGTAAATAAAAGGCTAGGATTAGAGTCAGTAAAAAAGTCGGCAGAATAACTGTGATTAGAAAGGTAATATAAAGATGTAATCTGCTCATAAGTCAATTTAAGGGGAACTTCCTGTTGTATTATCCTCGGCCTTGTTTTTGACGAATCCTACTCATGAGGCTTTACGGAGTCCCGTAAATATGACAAGCCAGCCAAAACAGAATTTGAAAATCATCAGTCTTAGAGACCAAATATGAAAATTACATCAGCAGAATATATCACGAGTTTCCCGAGAATTACCGAGTTTGATTTGACTCCACTGCCAAGCATTGCTTTTATTGGGCGATCAAATGTAGGGAAGTCCTCTCTAATTAATCATTTGGTGAATCGAAAAAAGTTGGTAAAAACTAGCTCCACACCGGGAAAAACTCAGTTAATTAACTATTTTTTGATCAACGAGCAATTCTATTTTGTCGATTTGCCAGGCTATGGATTTGCGAATGTTCCAGTCAAAGTTAAAAATAGCTGGCGTGGTATGATCGAAGAGTTTCTTCTAACCTGCCCTCAACTGGCCTTGATTGTGCAGCTAGTTGATATTCGTCACAAGCCTAGCCGCGAAGATGTTGAATTTCAAGAACTTCTGCGACGCTATAAATTAACCAATCTGGTGATTGCCAATAAGGCAGATAAAATTAAAAAAAATCAGATCCAAAAGTCACAGAAAATTATTAAGGAAATTTTAGGTGTACGTAGCAAGCCGATAGTCCATTCAGCACTCAAAAAAATAGGGCATCAGGAAATTTGGAATCAGTTTACTCCCTACGTAGTGCCTCAGCATGAGGGGGAACTCCCCGTTCAATAAATCTCCATTTCCAAATAGTTAGAGTTAGTGCTCTGCTGGTGCTCCTCCTCGGAGTAATTGTTCTGCAGGTGTTGCTCTGCCGTGTGAATATTGCAAAATGCCGTAGGTTCGGTACCTTCATAAAATTTCTTGCTCTCAATATCCTCAATGGGACAATATTGGGATGCGAGTAAACCGGATACGCGGCAAATTTGGATTTCTAAATTTGGTTCATTGTGTACATCGCAAAACTCTATGGGTTCCAGGCCTTTCTTGAGAGGATACCATGACTTTTGAGGGCACCATGGAGTAGCGGCTTTACCGGAGGTATCACAGATCTCAAAGTCCTCGAAGTTTTCGTTAATTCCAAATTCTTGCCCTCTTTCTGACTTCGGTAGTTGCTGCATTAAGGCCTTCCAGAGCCTTGCCGGAGTCCGGCCCCCTACTTCTCCGTCCATGGGTTTGTTATCATCATTCCCAATCCAGAAACCAGTGACCAGATCGGATGTATATCCTACAAACCAAGCGTCACGGTAGCCATCGCTAGTCCCTGTCTTGCCTCCTACTTCCCTATCAATCTTTGCAGCTCTGCCCGTGCCGTAGTTCACCACGTTTTGCAGCATGCGATTCATTTGGTAACTCTGGTCTTCTGAGAGAACTTGTAGCGCTTTTTGTGGTTTATATTCTTCCAGTATCTTTCCTGTACTATCCGTAACTCTGAGGATAAAGACGGGTTCGTTCTTTTTCCCTTGATTGGCAAAAACTGTGTAGGCATTTACCAGGTTTAGAAGGCTGGTTTCGCCACAGCCAAGGGCTAAACAAAGGCCTTGTTGCCCCGGTATGTTGATCCCGAATCTTCTGGCTGTCCGGACCAAGGGAGAAATCCCTATTTTATCAAGAATCTGCACACTGACTACATTATTGGAAACTCTCAATGCATAAGACAGAGTAATGGGTCCCAAATGTTCATTGGAGAAATTTGTTGGTTCGTAAACTTCCAGTTCCTCCTCTTCATTTTCTAATAGAGTCAGATTTGTATAGGGAGTGGGTTCGTCAATAAAGACATCTGTGGGTAGAAGCCCCCTGGTTAAGGCCGTGGCGTAAAGAATCGGTTTGAAGGCCGAACCCGGTTGACGACGAGCCTGGGTGGCTCGATTAAACTCACTCTGACTGAAATCCACCCCACCAACCAAGGCTTTAACGAAGCCATTCTGAGGGTCAATACTGATGCCGGCAACTTGCTCAAAACTTTTTGGTGCCTGTAACCTTTTAGCGATGGTTTGCTCCATTTTTTGCTGAAGATCACGATCCAAAGTTGTGTAGACTCGGAGACCACCACCGTAAACGCTGCGATGTCCATATTTTTGTTTGAGTTGCAGCAGGATATGATTCGTGAAATAAGCAGCCATGCGTAGATCTGACTCTCTACGGCGACGAATTAATATTTTTTCACTCACAGCCTCATTGTATTCCTTTACGGAAATCCAATTGAGTGTACGCAGTCTTTTTAAGACCACCACTTGGCGCTTTCTCGCTTTATTTAGGTCGGAATAAGGGGAGTAGCCCTCTGGTTTTTTGATCAGCCCGGCAATGAATGCGCTTTCAGCCAAGGTTAAGTTCCTGGCGGATTTATGGAAATAATTCAGGGCCGCGTTTTCAACTCCATAATTACGATGACCAAGATAAACCTTATTGAGGTAGTATTCCAGAATTTGCTTTTTGGAAAATTCCATCTCCAAAGCAACTGCCATCAATAATTCTTTGACTTTTCGACTGATGGTTCGTTCGGGAGTGAGCAGGGTTAGCTTGACTAATTGCTGTGTGATTGTACTGGCACCATGAACGGAAGCATTCCATTTCAATAGGCGGAAGATAGCGCTAGTGATGCGAATCGGGTCAAAACCAAAGTGCTTGAAAAACCGGGAGTCTTCTATAGCAATGACTGACTTCTGCAGGTTCCCGTGGATATAGGGAAGCTTCTTGTATTTACGGTCTTCCTGTCCTCGAATGATATGGAAAGGTTGATTTTTAATGTCATAAAAAATGGTGTTATTACTCTGAGCTGCTTGAATTTTGATGAATTTTTCCACAACTCCGGCTTTGAAATGAAAGAACCAGCCTGTTAAGATGGATAGAATCAAAAGGGAGGATAGGACGATTAGTATGCGAAATCTGGTTTTTCCGGTATTAGAAGCTCGTCGTGACTGCATACGTTTGGAGATACGGGGGTCGGATAATTTGAATGAATTGGAGTGAAATGCTTTCTGCTAAACAAAGTTAGATGGTTCCAACGGAAGCAGGCAAGAGGAAAGCGGGAAAAAAGGGGAGAAGTCTGATGAGGAGGGAACAAGAAGTCCTTGAAAGGACTCCTTGTTATTTAGTCCTGCTTATTCAACAGTCCAGGTATCGCCGGAATCCAACAGCTCCTGCAGGTCACCTTGACCTTGCTTTGCTGTAATTTCAGCAATCTGCTCTGTATATGCTCCATCATAAGTAGGCTCTTCTACTTGACGGATCACACCCATAGGCATGGGGAATTTTCCTTCGCTCATCTGAGCCAGGAAGTAAGATTGTCCCTGACTGGATGAATTCTCATCATGGACCAGAATCTCGGATGCATCCACATCAGCAACGTTGACAACCTTAGGGTCAAAACCGTCACGAACGATGGCTTTATCATTCTCTTTGCCGAAGATCATTGGCTGACCATCTTTTAGCATCAGTGTATTGTCTGCTTTTTCCTTGCCAACGTAGGGCTCATGACAACCATCGTTGAAGATAACACAGTTTTGCAGTACGTGAACAAAGGAGAATCCCTTGTGCTGGTAAGCCTTGTGCAATACTTCATTCAGGTGCTTAGGGTTGCGATCCGTAGAACGAGCAACGAAAGTAGCACCGGAAGAAAGTGCCATGGCAACAGGATCCATGGGTGCTTCCAACTTCCCGAAAGGAGAAGTCTTCGTGATTTGATCTCTCAAAGAGGTGGGAGAGTACTGTCCCTTGGTCAAGCCGTAGATACGGTTGTCCATCATGATACAAACGATATCCAGGTTCCGTCGGATTGTATGGATGAAGTGGTTACCACCGATACTCATGCCATCACCGTCACCAAAAGCCACCCAAACACTGAGGTCCGGATTCTGGGTTTTTACACCTGTTGCAACGGCGAGAGCACGTCCGTGAATTGTATGGAAACCGTATGTGTCCATGTAGTAAGTGAAACGACTGGAACAACCGATACCACTGACAAAAGTGATTTCTTCCGGGGGACGTCCGATTTCACTCAGTACCTTTTGAGTCTGAGATAAGATACTGAAATCACCACATCCGGAACACCACTTCACTTCCTGGTTGGATACGAAATCCTTCTTAGTATATTTCTTCGCTTGTGTATTCATTGTGAAATTCTCCAGTGGCATTGGTTATAGCAATTCGTCAACAACGACAGCAATTTCGGCTTCCGTAAATGGCTTCCCTTGAATTTTTGTCAGTGCGATAGCCTTGTGTGCGTAAGTTGCTTGAATCATCTTATGCAATTGGCCTAAATTCATCTCGGCGATAACCACTGTCTTGAATTTTTTCATCACTTCCAAAGTATTCTTGGGGAATGGGCACAAGTGAGTGAAGTGGGCTTGAGAAACAGATTTGCCCTCAACTCTATACTTGTCCACACTGTTGCGAATAGCACCAAAAGTTGATCCCCAACCCATGATGAGGATGTCACCACCTTCTTGGTCTCCGTAGATTTCCAGCTCAGGAATGTCATTAGCGATTCCGTCTACTTTGGCCTGTCGAGTCCGTACCATGTAGTTGTGATTTTCCGGATCATGACTCACGCAACCAGTTTCCCTGTCTTTTTCCAAACTACCGATACGATGCGCCATTCCAGGAGTTCCCGGCTTGACCCAATCACGAGCCAAAGTTTTCGGATCTCGAGAGTAGGATTTGAAATTCTCAGGATCAGTTCGGTGCGTAGTTGTCAGGTCGGGCAGATCTTCTACACGAGGAATCTTGAACGCTTCTGAACCGTTACCTAGATAACCATCAGTCAGTAAAAAGACTGGAGTCATGTATTTTAGAGCGAGACGACTCGCTTCGATGGCTTGATCAAAACAATCGGAAGGTGATTTGGCAGCTACGATTGGAATCGGTGCTTCACCGTTTCGACCATACATCGCTTGCAGTAAATCAGCTTGCTCTGTCTTGGTTGGTAAACCAGTAGAAGGACCACCACGCTGTACGTTCACGATAACCATGGGGAGTTCCGTAATGACAGCCAAACCTAAGGCTTCAGACTTCAACGCAACACCAGGACCGGAAGTCGTGGTGACAGCGAAGGCACCAGCGTAGGCACCACCAAGAGTAGCGCAGATACCGGCAATTTCATCTTCACACTGAACAGTCTTTACACCAAATCTCTTGTATTTAACAATTTCGTGCAGGATGTCTGTAGCCGGAGTAATTGGGTAACTTCCCAAAAACATTTTCAAGCCAGCTCGTTCTGATGCGGCAATAAGACCCAGAGCTGTTGCTTGATTTCCCGTTAAACTCTTGTAAGTTCCTTTTTTTACCGGAGCTTGAGGGACCTTAAATTGCGCTTGGAACATACTGGCATTCTGAGCATAGATCATCCCTTCCTTCAGGGTCTTGATATTTGCTTCAGCGATAGACGGCTTCTTAGCGAATTTTTTCTTCAGCCATTCCTCTGTATGAATACTTGGCTGGTCATAGATCCAGAAAAGGATTCCCAAAGTAAAAAAGTTCTTACAGCGTTCTTTGGCTTTTTTAGGCATGTCAAAACCTTCCAGAGCTCGTAGAGTCTGAGAAGTAATGGGAGCCTGATAGGTCATTCTATTCAGTAACGCTTCATCAGATAAAGGGTCTACTGTGTAGCCTGCTTTCTGAATGTTTTTTTCGGTGAAAGCGTCTCTGTCGAGTAGGATAAAACCATCTCGTTTGACATCTTTAATGTTGACCTTCAAAGCAGCTGGATTCATCGCGATCAATACGTCGGGGTAATCCCCTGGAGTGTTGACTACTTTGTTACCAAACTGAATCTGGAAGCCACTAACACCGGAAACGGTTCCCGCTGGAGCTCGAATTTCGGAAGGGAAGTCGGGAAGTGTCATTACATCATTCCCGGATTGAGCCGCAGTTCGTGTAAACTGATTTCCTGTGAGCTGCATACCATCACCGGAATCACCAGCGAAGCGAATGACCACTTGGCCAAGCTCTTGAAGTTCTAAAGTATTGCTGTTTACCTGGTTCATAGCTTTGTTCTCGTCAGATTTCAACAGATGTCATTTCAAGCAAAATGAGCTTCGATAATAAGGTCTTACCTCGCAGAGAGCTAAAATCTAGCCCTCACCTCGCTCTATAGGTCAAAGTGAAGTTGCTCTCTAATAACTTAATCCGCCAGAAACGACAAGCGTTTATATAACAGCATTATGGAAAAAGCTAATTTTAGATAACCCTAGTTCGATTTTACCCCATTAATCGGTTATTAAAGTTCGAGGTGATATCTTATCTATTGGGGATTTTGGGTTATTCTAGTACTGATTTGGAAGATGGGTCTAGAGGGTAAAAAAAAATGATAATGTAAAAAATATCACCAAGGCGCAAGTTGATTAATAGAGGTCTCTGTGATTAGAAAGGAAATAGAGATAAAAAACAGATGTTTTTTTTGAAACAGCGCAAAAAAGAGATAAAAATAGGCTTTTTTAGTATGGGAGAGCTGGCATCATCCAGATGAAAGATAAACTAAAGGGGGCAGGAACTATAAAAGATTTGACGGATTTCCCTGATAAAACCAATCTTAGGCTTGCACGAATTACCCTATAGGTTGAACAACCACCTGTATTCCCAATTTTGGGACTGATGAATTTTAACCCCCTAGAATGAGTTATGGCTAAAGTAGCTTGGCCTGTACAAGAGGCGAAAAGAATCCTGAAAGCCGCGAAAAGTGGCTCCAATAGTTTTGTTTTTGAAACTGGTTACGGTCCATCCGGACTACCGCATATTGGAACCTTTGCAGAGGTAGTGCGCACTTTATTCGTCATACAGGCGCTGCGAGCGCTCAAACCGGACGCGGAAATCAAACTGGTGGTTTTTTCTGATGATATGGATGGCTTGCGAAATTTGCCGGAAAATGTACCCAACCATGATTTGTTACGCCCTCATCTGGGAGCACCCCTTTCTACGATTCCCGATCCGTTTGGAGAAAAAGAGAGTTTTGCTGGCTATATGAACGGGCAACTCTGCCTGTTCCTGGATTCTTTCGGATTTGAGTATGAGTTTCACTCCTCAACGGAGTGTTATAAGGCTGGTGTTTTTGATGATGGCTTGAAGAAGATCATGGAAAACTATGATAAAATTCGAAACATCTTCACACAAACTATTTCAGAAGAAAAAAGAGCGGCTTGGAGTCCATTTTTTCCAATCTGTGAGTCTTGTGGGAAAATTTATTCCACCAGGGTAACTGACGTTGATTTAGAAAACTATCGGTTGAGTTATCATTGCGATCAGGATGGAAAGCTTTTCAAATCCTGTGGGCATCAGAGCACCGTGGATATCACTGGTGGTCATGTAAAGGTAGGCTGGAAAGTTGATTGGGCTCTGCGCTGGTATGTTTTAGGTGTTAATTACGAAATGTACGGTAAGGATTTGATGGAATCAGCTACGGTCAGTAGCAAAATCTGTCGTATCCTGGGTGGATCTGCTCCTGTTCCTTATAAGTACGAGCTCTTTCTTGATGAGAATGGAGCCAAAATTTCCAAGAAGATTGGAAATGGGCTCTCCATGGCACAATGGATGCGTTATGCTCCTTTCGAGGCTCTCCTGAACTTTCTGCTGGGTAATCCCAATAAAGCAAAAAAAATGGGCTTACCTCTCTTACCTCGACTGATCGATGAGTATTTACAGTTGCTGAGAACCCAGACCTCGAGTGAAGAAGATTCGCCCCTCTGGTTTCTTGCCCAAATCCAACACCAGGAACTGAAGGACGTCCCCGCAATTAGCAGCGAAATTGGTTTTTCCCTGCTCTATAACGTAGCTGATAGCCTGAGCATTAGTGATGCCAATCTCTTATATGACTATGCGGTTCGTTATGATTCTTCTGTAGAGCAAAGTGAAGATTTTTTCCGAAAACTTTGTGGAAATGTGGTTTCTTTGGTTGAAGATCTACAAGGAGAACAATCTCCAAAAAATTTGAAGATCAACGAAGAGTTCTTGCCCTACTTGGTCCTGATTCATGAAAAATTAGAGACTGTTGAAGAGGACTCTTTTGATGGGAATGAGATGCAGAAATTCCTATTTGCTTTAGCGAAGGAAAATGAAATGAACCAGCGTGAATGGTTTGGTTTTCTTTATGCTGTGCTACTGGGGAAAGAGCAAGGACCTAAAATTGGTCCTTTCTTCGCTATCTTAGGAAAGCAAAAAGCCTTGACTCTTGTTCAAGGGGCCATCAAAGAATATGTGGCCAAGGCGTAGTAGGCGAATTCTTCTCATGTAGCTCCTGGAATAGAACCCTTTTTTACTGCTTAAACCATGGTGATCAACGGTCAATACATGGAGTATCGGAAAGCTTCGTTGACCGTGAGGGTAAAATTTTCTAGAGTTGCATGTTATATTTTTCAGATGAGTGCGAGACGTTCGCTACAGTGGGATGAACAATTAAAATAGAGGCTTATGCTAGTACATACCCTTCCAGTTTCTCCTTTCATGATGAACTGCTATATCGTAGCTTGTGAAAAAACAAAGGAGGCCGTGATTATTGATGCTGGTGATGAACCGGAACGAATAATGCAAGTTATTGAAAATGAAGGTTATCAGTTGAAGTTTTTGATCAATACTCATGGTCATGTGGACCACGTTTCCGGTGTAGCCGCCATCCGGAACAAGCAGCAGGTTCCCTTCTTGATGCATCAAGATGAGGACTCCATCCTACGTTTTTTAGGCCAAAGCCAGGAAATGTATGGTTTTGGTGATGGCCTCATACCAGCAGTGGACGAGTATCTTGATCCAAAAAAAGAATACTCCTTTGGGGAATTAACGATTGAGGTGATTCCCACTCCGGGACATACTCCTGGAGGTGTTTGTTTGTGGATTGGAGAGGAAATCTTCGTTGGCGATACCCTCTTCGCGGGTAGCATCGGCCGTACTGATTTGCCGGGAGGTTCGACAGAGACGTTATTGAACTCCATTAAGACGCAATTAATGACTTTAGACGAAAATCTAGTCGTCCATTGTGGTCATGGACCGGATACAACGATTGGAAATGAAAAACGAATGAATCCATTCCTAGTATAACTTGTAAGCGAAGTCTTCAAAGCAGCAGAGGACGTCACCACTGCTGTTTCCTCACTTTTTGGCGCGTAATTAGTTTTTCAAAAGTTCCTCATGCTTGCTGAGTTTCTCTATTATCTATTTCCCTATCAGATCTTTGAATCCGTTTTTTTTCGTGGTGGGATGGTCTATTTGACCACTTATATCCTCATTAATTGGGTGATGCCGAAGGTGATCCGCCTATTTCGAAAAAAGGGTATTACCTCTGATTTTAAAAAAAATGAAGAAACGCCGGGCCCTTACCAGGGAGCGACCCCGATCATGGGAGGACTCGTTCTTGTACCGGCGATTATTTTGTCCACTTTACTCTGGGCCTGGATGAACCAGTATACCTTAGCAATAGTACTGATTATGTTTGGTTTTGCTGTTGTTGGCGGAATCGATGATGGGGCTAAGGTTTTGCACAAACGCCGCGTGGAGTCTGGCCTGCAGGAGCGTAAATCCTATGCTGATAAGGCGGATGGTATCAGTGGACGAATTCGATTGTCTTTGCAGTTTGCTATTACTCTGAGTGTAATAGGTGGCATGTACTACTTTGGTGATGGCATTAGCAGTCAACTGCATGTCCCCATGGTTCCTATGAAAACGTGGTTTCCTGAGTTGAGTCTCTATCTCTTTATCCCATTAGTTACCATTATGATCGTGGGAGGGGCTAATGCGGTCAATTTGACGGATGGTCTGGATTCTCTGGTTACGGTACCCATCATGACTTGTGCTTTTTTTGTGGCTGCCGCCGCTTACATCGCGGGTGACTTGGAGTGGAGTGAACGCCTGAAAATCAGTTTTATTTCAGGTGAAATTAAAGAAGTGTCCATCATGGCGATAGCCATCATCGCAGCAGGCATTGCCTTTTTGAAATTTAATGCTCCACCTGCTTCCATTTATATGGGAGATATCGGTTCCCTGGGATTAGGTGCTGGAATTAGTACTATGTTTCTGTTTGCTAAGGCTGAATTATACCTACCTATCGTCGGTGGTATCTTTGTACTGGCAGCGATCAGCTCTATTATCCAAAGACTCTGGTTCAAAATCGCCCTGAAGAAAAAAGGACGGGCTTGGGCAGAAAAAAATCGATTCTTTTATCGGGCCCCTTATCATCACCATAGTCAGGAGTTGATCACCTACCGGGAGGAAGATCCCGAGGTAAAGTCAGTCTGGCATTATCTGCAGAATAAGATGGGCTGGAAGCACATAGCGGATGAAGACAAATATTTGAGTAAAGAACAAGTCAATAATAAGGTAATCTGGGGGAGTCATTTACGTTCGATTTCCTTACTGGTGATTACCTTAATCATCTATTTTAAAGTGCGTTAATCATTGGTTGATGATCGAAAAATTTATTGAATTAGGAATACGTCAATGCTTGATATAAAATTACTAAGAGAAAACCTGGATCTGGTTCGGACTTCCGTAACCAATCGTAAAGGGAATGTTGAACTCCAGATAATCCTGGACTTGGACGCGAAGCGTAGGGATCTGATCTTTGAATTGGACCAGATCAAAAAGCAAAGGAATGAAAATTCTGGAAAAATAGGTAAAGGGGCTGTCTCTGCTGAAGAAAAAAAGGAATTGATTCAGCTGACTCGGGATATGGGTGATAAAATTAAGTCGGGCAATGTCGAGTTAAAAGAAATTGAAGAAGAGATTTATCGCCGTATCCTGCCCATCCCCAATATACTGCATGAAAGTACACCCGTGGGTAAGGATGAAGAGGATAACGTAGAAATTCGCAAATGGAAAGAAGTTGTGCCTTTTGATTTTCCTCCAAAGCACCACGCTGACTTGGGAGAAAAATTAGATATTTTAGACGTACCCCGAGGTGTGAAGATAGCTCAATCCCGCTTTACTTTAGTCAAAGGAGCAGGTGCACGTCTGGAAAGGGCTTTGATCAGTTTTATGCTGGACTTGCATACTCAAGAGCATGGCTATCAAGAAATGCTGCCTCCGCTGCTGGTGAATGCTAAGAGTATGACTGGTACCGGACAATTACCGAAATTTGAAGAAGATCTCTTCAAGACTACGGATGGACTCTATTTAATTCCTTCCGCTGAAGTGCCTCTGACGAACATCTTTGCTGATGAAATCCTCAAGGAAGATCAATTGCCCCAATATGTCACAGCCTTCACTCCCTGCTTCCGTAGTGAAGCCGGATCCTATGGGCGGGATACAAAGGGATATATTCGACAGCATCAGTTCAATAAAGTGGAATTAGTCAAGTTCGTTCACCCGGATTCTTCCTTTGAGGAATTGGAAAAATTAGTGAATAATGCAGAAGAAGTCCTGAAGCAATTGGAACTGCCTTATCGAGTTCTTGAACTCTGTTCCGGAGATATTGGCTTTAGTGCGGCTAAATGTTATGACCTGGAAGTTTGGTTGCCTTCCGAGGGACAATACCGGGAAATCTCCAGTTGTTCCAATTGTACTGACTTCCAAGCGAGGCGAGCAAATATTAAATTCAAACCAAAAGAAGGTGGAAAAGCACGTTTTGTTCACACTTTGAATGGTTCTGGATTAGCTGTGGGTCGGACTGTAGTGGCTATTTTAGAAAACTACCAGCAAGCTGATGGCAGTATAAAAATACCAAAAGTGTTAATTTCTTATATGGGGGGGTTGACAGAAATAAAGCTTCCTAGGTAGAACTAGGCTTCATTGTTACGGAGGGATGGGAGAGTGGTTGAATCCGGTGGTCTTGAAAACCATTAGACGCAAGTCTCGGGGGTTCGAATCCCCCTCCCTCTTCCAATGAAGCTCTCGGAGCTGTCGACAATCATGAGTATCAGAGTGAACTCTGATATTGATGATTGGCGATGGTGCTTTTACTCTTCTTGGTCGCAATCAGTTGCACCGGAGTAAAAGAGCCGGACGATGAAAGAAATACATGCGGAGAGATGCCAGAGTGGCCGATCGGGGCAGATTGCTAATCTGTTGTAGCTGCAAAGCTACCCGGGGTTCGAATCCCCGTCTCTCCGCCATGT
Source organism: SAR324 cluster bacterium (assembly GCA_002401295.1). Classification (GTDB taxonomy): domain Bacteria; phylum SAR324; class SAR324; order XYD2-FULL-50-16; family XYD2-FULL-50-16. Next base: position 16,886 of record NVSR01000117.1, read on the forward strand.
AACTACATATATGCACCCGTAGCTCAGATGGATAGAGCGTCTGTTTGCGGTACAGAAGGTCAGGGGTTCGACCCCCTTCGGGTGCACCAGCTTAGTGAATCTTACTTGAGATTCAACTACCAAAATTGGAGAGATGTCTGAGTGGCTGAAGGAGCACGCCTGGAAAGCGTGTAAGTGGGCAACTGCTTCCGGGGTTCGAATCCCCGTCTCTCCGCCAAATTTGGGGTGATCCGTGCGACTGGAAGGTACGAACTGTGTCAGATCCGAGAGGAAGCAGCACTAAGTTCTGGAAGGTGTGTTACGGATCACTTTGCAAAGCCAGCAAACCTGAGGATTTCAATTTTTTCCCCCCCCTGATTTCAACCTCAGCAATACCCTACTCATGTCCTACCTCGTCTTAGCCAGAAAATTACGCCCTGCTCGCTTTCAAGATCTCATCGGACAAGAATCCATCTGGAAAACATTACTGAATGCCATAGCTACAGATCGGGTTGCCCATGCTTTTTTGTTTACCGGTCCTCGTGGGACAGGTAAAACCAGCAGTGCCCGGCTCTTAACTAAGGCCTTAAACTGCTTGGCTCCTGTAGAATATGAGCCCTGTAATCAATGTGAAAACTGTATTGAGATTAATAGTGGCATCTCAGCAGATGTGATGGAAATCGATGCGGCTTCCAATCGTGGTATTGAGCACATCAGAGAGTTGAGAGAAGGCGTCAAATTCTCCCCTGCTAAATGCAAGTATAAAATATACATCATTGATGAAGTCCATATGTTAACCACGGAGTCTTTTAATGCTCTGTTGAAAACTTTGGAAGAACCCCCTTCTCACGTAAAATTTATTCTGGCGACTACAGATTATCACAAGGTCCCTTCGACTGTGATTTCTCGGTGCCAGCGATTTGACTTTACCAATGTCGCCTCCCCCGTTTTATTTAAATACCTGAAAAAAGTTGCAGCAGATGAGTCTATCGAGCTGAGCGATGCTTCCCTGAATCTAATTGTACAAAGCTCTTCAGGGGGAGTCCGTGATGCCTTAACAACCTTGGATATGCTGATTAGCTTCGGTGGTAATCAGATCGAAGATGATAAGGTGATGGAGCTGTTAGGCGTCAATGATGCGCGTGAAGTGGATTCATTACTGGCTGCTATTGTTGCGAAGGATCTGGAGCAAGTCTTAACGAACTTTCAAAATTTAGTCACGAAAGGTCGCTCCTTAGCGCAGCTGGTTACGGATCTTATGAAAGCTGTGAAGGATTTGAGTTTGACTGCCAGCTTGCCTATGAAAACGCTTCAGTGGCGTGAATTTTTGCCCGATCAATTGGAGCTATATCAAAAATTAGCACAGCAAGTGACGACGGGTACATTACAGCAATATTTCCAAATTTTATTAGAAATTGAATCCCAAATTAAACGTAGTTCTCAGGCTCAGATTTGTGTTGAGATGGGGTTGATTAAACTCTGCTCTGTGGAGTCATTAGCTGGTGTTGCCGAAATTATTTCTATTTTGCGTAGTTCAGGGAAAGGAGAAAAAAAAACTTTTAGGCCAGTGAAAAGTCTGGAGGTTGTCAGGAAAGTTCAGTCACAGGCATCAGAAAAAATACATAGACCAACTCCAGTTTCAACTCCAGCTCCAGCTCCAGCTCAAATTCCAGCTCAAATTCCAGCTCAAAAATCTTATTCTGGGGTACAACCGGTTTCTCCCCCTCAGGATACAAGGCCATCCTTTGATTATAGTCAAATGGAAGAGCCTTTGATGCCTGTTAATCCCTCTTTTGAATCGGAACTCCCCCCAGTGCCGGATAGGCTCTCAGAACAGGAAATTGAGGGAAGTGAGGTCTCAAGTCAGCCTTCCGCCCCAAGAGCTCTGTCTGTTCAACCGAGTCAGAAAGAAAAGCCTGAAAAGAGAAATGTTGTAGACGGTAGAGGGAATATTAGCGACAATTCTTCAGGTAAGGTGCAGAGAACTGGGATGCCAGCATGGAAGGACTTTGTCGATGAAGTCGCTAAAAAATCGCATAAATTTCTGATTTCCCTGTTGCGAACAGCAGTGGTCTTAGAGCTAAATGAGCAACGATTGAGGTTGGGAGTCACAAACCTGCACTCTTTTACAGAAGATAAAACGCGTTTTATTGAAAAAGAGGCACAAAAGTTTTTTAATAGTCCCTTGACGCTTTCCCTAGAGAGTCAACAAGAAGGGAGTGATGACTCCATCAAGGGGCAGCTAGATGCGGCAGAAGAGAAGAGAATTTTTGAGATAAAAAAAGCTGCGGAAGATAGTGTAAAAGTTCTGGAAATTCGGGAAATCTTTCCTGGCAGTACGATTCAAAATATAACCATTCTGGAGGACTCGAAAGATGATTGATGGGCTGAATATGAATGACTTGCTGGAAAAAGCAAAAGAAATGCAAGAAACCATGAATAAGAAAAAACAGGAGGCGGCATCAAAAACAATTGACGTTTCTGTTGGTGGCGGCATGATTTCCCTGAGCATGAACGGGAATCTGGAATTATTGTCCCTCAAAATTGACCCTGAAGTCGTGGATAAAGACGATGTTGATACGTTAGAGGACTTAGTTCGTGCTGCTGTGAATGAAGGCATTCGACAAGCCAAAGAGTTGGGTTCTACTGGACTCTCTGATTTGTTGGGTGATATGAAATTACCGGATTTTGGGAATTTTGGAAAATAATGAAGCTGCCCCTACCCTTGATTCAGCTGATTGAAGAATTAGCCAAATTACCCAGTATTGGAAAAAAGTCAGCGAAGCGGCTTGCTTTTTCACTCTTGCTGCGTCCAGAGCAAGAAGCTCTGGCTTTGGCTGAAGCGATTGTCAAAGCGCGGGAGCAGATCCGGAGTTGTAGCCAGTGTTTTGGTCTCACTGATGCGGATCTTTGTGCCATCTGTTCGGATCCCAGGCGAGATCAGGAAATTCTGTGTGTGGTTGAAGATCCTCGAAATATTTTCACCATCGAAAGTAGTGGGATTTTTAAGGGGCTCTATCATGTTTTACAGGGAGCGATTTCTCCTATTCATGGAATCCCACCAGAAAAATTGAGAATTGAAGAACTACACCAAAGGGTTCGCCTTGACTCTATCCAGGAGTTGATTTTAGCGACGAATCCAACGTTGGAAGGTGAGGCTACAGCTCACTATTTAACGGAACTCTTCAAGGAAAATGTACCAACTATTTCCAGGATTGCTCGGGGAATGCCCGTAGGTGGTGATTTGGAATTTACCGATGCGACGACTCTGAGTAGGGCTTTTGAAGGGAGAACAGTTTTTTCCCATCTATGAGTACAGATTAAAATAAAAAAAGCTCTCTCAGCCTCTTCCTAGCTGAATCCAGGTCTCCATCCTTTTGAAAAATGAGTAGGGAGCATACCGATGGTATGTTTCTTGAATTTTTTAAAGAGAAAATTAAGTTGTTTGTCCTATAAACGGCTTTTACACTCCCAGACTTAAAGAATGGGAGTTCACGGAGTATTTAAAGAATGGGCTATGAAAGAAAAAGCTATTTGTATTTTGGTGGGTTTGATATTGCTAATCGGAGCGGGCTCGCTCTACGCCGCGAATAATACAGTCTTTGGTTATAAAAAACCATCAGTCTGTTTGAACACTAATATACGCTGTGTCTTGAAGAAAACGGGACAAACTAAGTATTGGTGTCTCAAGTCCAACCTGCAGAGAAATTTAGACAGTCGTCGTACCACAAATCCAATTCGAAAGACTTTACGTACGAATCTAGGGAATTGCGCCAAGATCATACGCATCCAAGAATAGAGCGAAAGTTATTATCGCTCATCCACCTACTATTCATAGATTTTTTGATTTAAAACCCAGATATCGATGGGAGGCCAAATCTTTTGTATTTGGATCTCCGGACTAAGCCTGATTGTCGGGGTTGATGTTTTATAATTACCGGGTTTATAGTCCTGAAGATCGATGAAGGCTTGTATGTCTTTTTTGCTGAAGTCAGCCAAAAGCGATTGTGGGCCTCGGATCACAATGTTGAATACCTTGGGGTTGATTCTCGTCACGTAGACTTGATTGATCAATCCAACGGGAATGTTTAAAAAACGAAGGTTGATTGGTTGACTCCCGAGGGTAATCCGAGCGGAATAAAATTCTGGTTTAGGGGCTATGGGAGTGACCCGCTTAGGGAAAAGCACATGAACCAGCATGTCAATATCGCTATCAGCGGTTTCAATATTAATGGCCCTGGTTTCTAATTGTTCAATATTATCCAAGATGGAGTGAGGACCACGAACTTTGACGGCATTGGGGATCATCGTCACTTTTTTCAGGACATAACCTTCTGCCGGTTCCCCAATAAATACGGGGCGAATGGGCAGTGTTCTCTCAATAGTTTGCTCTAAAGTCAGATCGACTGAGTCAGGGGAAATCTTAACAATTCGAACCCCAGCCGGGGATTTGATATTTTTGGGAGATATTTTGTAATTGATGTCTCCAGCGTTGGCTTTCTCCAGATCAAGAATCACCTGGAATAAGCTGGGATGAATATTATCAATCTCCTTTTCAGAAAATTCTACGGATATACTCAGTGACTGGACTGGTGGTGATGTGATTTCAAAATCTTTGGGTAAGTTCACATAGGATACAGGTACGAAAAATTGTACCTCTGTCAGGTCACCCTTTTTCATCTCTGGCGCCAGGGTCCAAATGATTAAGGCGAAAGAGATTGCTAATAGCTTTTGAACAGGATTTTTGAAGAATAAATTTTTCATTGAAAGAATCATAAATTTGAAGGTCCTACTCACCCAAGCAGGGAGTTATTGAAAGAGACTCAGGAATTTATTTTTGACGGAGGTGCCGTTATTTTTCCTATAAAGTTCACCGTTATGGGCCATACTGATTTCTCCTGTTTCCTCACTGACGACAATGACAACCGCATCCGTTTCCTCACTTAGCCCCAAAGCGGCTCGATGTCTGGTTCCCAGATTTTTTGAAAAATCGTGGTGAGAGGATAGAGGAAGGATACACCCCGCATAACCAACCTGCATTGATTTATTAATCACCACGGCTCCATCATGAAGAGGAGCTTGGGGATTGAATAAAGCTACCAGTAATTGGGGGGAGAATTCCGCATTCAGCCGTGTAGCCCCTGTATAATAATCTCGCAATCCCACCTCCCGTTCTAAGACAATGAGTGCGCCAACTCTGACCTGTGAAAAATGTTCGCAAAGTTTGTAAATTTTTTCTACTGTGCTGATCGATTTATCCTGCTTGGAATCACGAAAAAATGGTTTGGTACCAACTTGAGCCAGTGCGTTGCGAAAATCTGATTGAAAGAGGACAATGATCACGATCACAATAGAATTAAAAATATTCGTGAGTACCCAGGAGACACCAGCTAAACCTAAAAAGTCAGCAAGATAAGATGTACCACCTACGAAGAGGAAGCCGATCATAATTTGAACGGTTCTCGTTCCTTGCAGCATCAGGATAATCTTGTAGATAATCAAACTGAGGATGGCTATATCCACCAGCTCTTGCCAACGGAGATTGTTCAGAAAGATATTATTATCTACAAGAAATTGCATAAATTATTTTAGGGGTGAGTTTGAATACGATGAAAGCGTTTTCTCCTACTATGGCTCAGCCTAGAGGGGAATGAATTGTACTAATGGCCCTTCTTTTTGTTATGACTGAGGGCCTCTATATTGATCAGTCATCCGTAAAGCATCCAGGGTCTCTCGTACCTCATGAACCCGAAAAACAGTAGCACCACTGATTAGACCCTGGGATTGAGTGATGAGGGAACCATAAAGCCGATCATCTACATCTGCATTGAGAATTTTACCAATAAAGGATTTATTGGATGTCCCTAAAAGTAACAGTGAGGGAAGGCTTCTATAAGCTGAGAGAAATCTAAGAATATCTAAGTTGTGTTCTAGAGTCTTGCCAAAACCAATTCCAGGATCGAGTAAGATTTGTTGATTGGAAAGTCCTAAGCGCGCGCATTGATCCAGGGATTGCTGGAAAAATAGATATATTTCCGCGATTACATCGGAATAATGTGGGGCTTGCTGCATGGTTTCAGGTGTACCCTGAGTATGCATGAGGCAATAGCTCCCTTTGTGTTTCACGATGGTTTGAATCATAGCCTCGCCAGCAGACAGCCCTGAAATATCATTGATCATATCTGCCCCCAATTCAAACATAACATTTGCTACTGCTGGTTTTACCGTATCAATCGAAATCGGGATATTAAAGCGAGTGCGAATTTGCCGAAGGACTGGCGTCAAACGTTGGATCTCTTCATGAGTAGGGACCTTTCTGGCTCCTGGCCTGGTTGACTCTCCACCAATATCAATAATATCAGCGCCAGCTTCAATCATTTTTTCAGCAACGGCTGCATAATCCTGCAGGGGGTAATGCTTGCCACCATCAAAAAATGAGTCAGGGGTTATATTCAGAATTCCCATCACTTTGGGGGTTTCCCTAGGCCAGATTTGCCCGCGAAGACTAAAATCAGCAGGCTTTTCGTCCGGTATAAGATCCTGTGATAATGTAGCATCCCGCAAGGTTGCGGCGAAGACTATAATCTGGGCTAGCTCCTTTAAGCCTACCGCGATAATGAATCGAGGCCCTAGAGGGGATTTTTCCTGATGAGCACAAAGCTGAGGAAAATTCTTTTCCAAAGCCAGGTAGCTATCCGGTAATGAGTCCGCATAGTAGCGCACGAGAAGGCTTAAAGAAGGTTCTTCTCGCAATTGGTACTTCCACCCATACGTATGTAGGAGGTATCTTGTGACAATGTGGAAAGGCACAGCGTGCACACAATAATGGACGGACTCAAAATTCATTTCACGCCTGAGGCTGCTCCTGTAAGATTTCTAAAATCACACTTCCGTCAATGGTTTCATCCTCTAGCAATGTTTTTGTTATTTTATGCAGAGCGTCTAAATGTTCTGTCAGTAAAGTTTTTGCTTTCTGGTAGGCATCATTAACGATTTGATTTACCTCTTGGTCAATTTGACTGGCTGCAACCTGACTGATGTGTTTTCGTTGCATTAAATCTCTTCCCAGAAAGACTTCACCTTGATTCGCAGCTAGGTAAATGGGACCGATCTTGTCACTCATACCCCAGTTGCAAACCATATGATGAGCAGTACTGGCAGCACGCTCCAAGTCATTGCTGGCCCCGGTGGTATAATGGCCGAAGATAATTTCTTCTGCGGCTCTCCCCCCCATCATCACGACTAGCTGACCTAGTAATTGAGACTTCTTCTTGCTGTAAGTATCTTCTTGTGGCAGCTGCATCATCAGCCCTAAAGCCCTGCCCCGGGGGACAATGGTAACTTTATGAACGGGATCGACCTCATCCAGTAGTGAGGCAATGATTGCATGACCGGCTTCGTGATAGGCTGTAGTCTTTTTTTCCTTTTCAGGCATTACCATAGATTTTCGTTCCTTACCCATCATGAGCTTGTCACGAGCTTCCTCGAAATCTTCCATATCAATGGTTGTTTTATTCTTTCGAGCTGCCGTTAAGGCACTTTCATTAGTCAGGTTTGCCAAGTCCGCTCCCGTAAAACCGGGTGTGGCTTGTGCGACTATTTTCAAGTCCACATCCTCTCCCACACTGAGACCCTTTGTATGAACCCCGAGAATTTTATGGCGACCGTTCAAATCCGGCTTTGGCACAACGACTTGTCTGTCAAATCGTCCTGGGCGGGTCAGGGCTGAATCCAGCACATCAGGTCTGTTGGTCGCAGCGATCACAATCACACCATCATTGCCACCGAAACCATCCATTTCCACGAGTAGTTGGTTGAGGGTTTGCTCTCTTTCATCATTACCACCACCAAGTCCTGCACCACGATGACGACCTACTGCATCAATTTCATCAATGAAAATAATAGAAGGTGCTTCGGCACGAGCTTGAGAGAAAAGGTCTCGCACACGGCTGGCACCTACACCAACAAACATTTCGACAAAATCAGAGCCA
>NVSR01000118.1 GCA_002401295.1 SAR324 cluster bacterium
CAAGCAACTTTTTTATGGTGACGCACTGTAGCACTTTTCTGCTATAGGCTAATACTCAGTTATTCCTGATTTGTCAGATTTTTGTAGGATGGCGCAAAGGTTCCACCGTGCCCATCTGTTACAGGTCTCCGTTTATGGCAATAGGCAAAAAAAACAAAGTATTTACCCATTAAAATAGTCCTAAGTACTAGTAGTCAGAACTATTTTGCCGGGAAAACACCTAAATTTCACTTCGCCATTCGACACTCCTTGTTCGACATTCGATATTATTTTGAATCTTGAATGTCGAATATCGAATATCGAAGGATCGCTTTCATTTCCAGGTTACTAATTGGGAACGAAGGAAAGATATTAAATGGAGAGGCGTAACTAAACTGAGGAAAATCCTTCCCAAGATTGAATATTTAAGATGCGACCCCCTACTATAAAAATATGGATTTCCTTTTAGACAGTCTGTTATCAGCAATTCTGCTCGCCATATCTTTGGATCCGGAATTGCTAACCATCGTTGGTGTTTCTTTGAAGGTCAGTAGTAGTTCTACCTTCATCGCCAGCCTGATTGGTATCCCCTTTGGCTTCCTGATTGCATTTTCTACCTTCAAGGGTAAAAGAGTGCTGATCACATGTCTCAATACCCTCTTGGCATTGCCTACCGTCACAGTCGGTTTGCTGGTTTATTCCTTCATTTCACGACGCAGTATCCTTGGGGCCTGGGATCTGTTGTATACTCAAGAAGCCATCATCATCGGACAAACGATCCTAATTGTACCCCTTGTGGCTACCTATACTATCTCGGCCATCAGTCGCCTGGATGATCGCTACCGAAAAACGGCATTAACCCTAGGTGCCAACCGAGTGCAGACAGCTTTTGTTATTTTACGGGAAGCTCGTTTTGGCATTGCCGCAGCGGTCATCGCTGCCTTTGGTCGAGTGATTTCAGAGGTTGGCATCAGCATGATGATTGGTGGCAATGCCAAAGGATTTACCAGGACCATTACCACTGCTATGGCATTGGAGTATGATAAAGGTGAATTCATTTTAGCGATTGCCTTGGGATTTATTTTGTTGTCTCTTAGTTTCGGCATCAATATCATCTTCAATTTTGTTCAGGGGAAAGGAAGCTAATGGGCAGCTACTCTTTATCACAGATCAGCAAAAGTTTTGATGGAAAGAAAGTCCTGGATATCGAATCTCTCGAAATTGAAGCGGGAAAAATTTATGCTTTACTGGGCCCCAATGGTGCGGGTAAAACAACCCTGTTGAATATTCTGGGTTTTCTGGACAGCCCCACAGAAGGAGATCTTTACTTTCGAAATAAGAAAGTCAGCTTCAACGAAAGTCACCTCTTACCACTGCGCAAAGAGGTCGTATTAATCAACCAGCATCCGATCTTATTCACTACCACAGTCTTTAAGAACTTAGAATTCGGACTCAAGATCCGAGGTATTTCGGCAAAAAAGAGAGCTCTCATTATCGAACAATCTTTAGATTGGGTCGGAATGTTACACAAATGCCAAGCTAGAGCAGATAAACTCTCCGGTGGCGAGACCCAGCGAGTCGCGATCGCCAGAGCCTTAGCCCTCTCACCGGAAGTTATTTTGTGTGATGAGCCCTTAGCCAATGTGGATACAGAGAATCGAGCTACAATCATCAACCTGCTGAGACGCATCAACGCAGAAAAGAAAATTACTTTTATTTTCACCTCTCATGATAAATTACAAGCCTCCTCACTGACCCGCCATATGCTGTTTTTGGATCACGGGAAACTGGTCACAGGAGTCTATGAAAACCATTTCAATGCGGTGCTTAACCAACAAAACAGCCATAGTGTCAGCTGCTTCATCAGCGAGACCACAGAAATCAACCTCCCCTCTACAGATCTGAAGGGAAAGGTCAGGCTTTTTATCGATCCTCGGAAAATTCAATTTGCGGGCAAGGAAGTATCTCCCACTCAAGAGAATAGACTCGCTGGTAAAGTAGTTCAAATCATGGAAGAAAATGAAGAAATCCGTTTGGTGATTGATGTGGGAATTCTACTCACACTAATGATGTCTCCCCAAGAGTACCGTGAGCAAAGCCCCTTAATCGGGGAACTCAATCATTTTATCTTACCTTCCGAAGCTATCAGCTTTTATAAGCCCCTTTAACGAGAGCTGCAATGTCTACAAGGATCAAACGAGAGCGTTTGGATTATTTCAGGATATTATCGAAATGTAGAGATTGGGAAAGAGAAAATTACAAACTGTTACAATTTGAATACACCTCAGCAAAGATTAAAAATCCAGCCTTCGCTATCTTAGATCCATAAGTTAATCAAACGATTTTTTTTGATTCCGAAGGAGATAAAATGAAAGCTACCGTAAAAACCCCATTGTTTGCTGCCTGTGTTTTGAGCTTGGGTATTGTTGTTTCTAGTTGCTCCCCCACCACTTTTGAAGACAAAGTCGATTGGGGAAAAACCGCTATTTCAAGTCATTTGGATCTTACCGATGAACAAGAACCCGCATTGGAAGAGATCGCCACAACGATCAAGATAAATTATCCGGATTTTAAGAATTTCCGGAATGACTTTCAAACCACCCTAAAAGAAGAGCTGCAACAGGAAGATTTTAATGTGGCAAGGGTCAATGCAAAGGTATTGGAACTCAAAGGAAAAGTATTAACAGTAGGAGAGGAAATTATTGGTGAATTTGCTGCATTGCACCAAACATTAAGCCCGGAGCAACGTGCAACCATTAACGATCGCGCCAACCATAAAGGTGAGAGATCCGGGTATGATTATCACAAAAGATGGGGAGAACGATCCGAGCATCAAGGACAACACCAGGATTTTGATTTACAACCTCACCAAGCGGAAGCTTTGAAGAAGTTGGTTGCAGGTATTGCCGTGGATTCAGTTGATTGGATGATGGCAAAAAACCAACTAAAAAAAGTAGTCCGAGCAGAGTTGGCCTCAGATCAGTTCAATGCAGAACTTGTTCGGGAAGAGTTCAAAAGAAATGTAAACTTGGTATTTGCTTCAGCTGAGCGACATCTACCTAAATTTGCCGAACTTCATTCCCTATTTGAAGCACGACAGCGTGGAATCTTAGTTTCCCTTGTAGATCGCTGGATTGAGCGCAGCAACCAGGAAGATTAGTCCCCAGTTTCTCCAGGGCTCTTCCCCCCTCCCCAAAGAGTCCTGGTAAACTTAAAACTTCAGGAGTTTCGGGTAGGGCCCAGGTGACTACGTAATCGGTACCCCTGTAAAATATTGATGACTGTGTAAAATCCCCATATAAATGAAGCCACCAAGGGCTAGCACAATGACATCCTTGAACCAGGGCACTTTCACCACTTCAGGTTTGGGATCACGGCGGTTGATCAAAATCATCATGATTATGGAGAACAAAGCAAATCCCCCGAAGAGAATCGTAGAGGCCAAATCCCCGTTTGCAGTCAGATGTAACATAGACCAGAGCACAACTGCCCATAACATGGGGTGACGGATAATCCGTTTGATATTGCAGGGCATATGAGCAGCGCATAAGAGAACGATTACAAAAGGCATGGCTGACAATGTCAATGCCCGTCCCCAAACAGGAGCTACCCAGAGTAGAGTCCACTCTACTCGTCCCATCCCCATCACAATCACAATCATACCGATCAAAGAGGCTAAAGCAAATAAACCTTTATAACCTCTCGTCCCCAACTTTTGGGTCAATCCGTCTTTAGTTCCCGGTAAAGAGGGGAATAAATGAACCCCTATAAATAGAACAAATCCACTCAGCATTATTTCCATCATTTACTCACTTCAATCTTTTGATTTAAAAAGTATTATTCTTATTCAAGAAACTGATTTCTCAGATTTTTCAAGTCTTCCCTTAACTGTCGCAGCTTTTCAAAAGGGAGCTGGACCTGACAAAGCAATTTTTTAGGAATTTCCACCGCCCTTTTTTTCAACTCTATCCCCTCTTGGGTCAGGCTAACGAAAAGCACTCGCTCGTCTTCTGCTGATCGCTGGCGGTAAATCAGCTTTTTGCTTTCCAGTCGTTTCAGAAGCGGCGTCAACGTTCCTGAATCCAGATACAAGCTTTTGCCCAACTCTTTAACACTGATTTCCATTCTCACCCGCCTGCCCGCCTGGTTTTCCCAGAGAACCAGCATCACCAAGTATTGCGGGTAGGTCAGCTCCAATGACTCCAATAAAGGGCGATAGGTTTTAGTGACCGCCTTTGAAGCAGAGTAAATGGAGAAACAAAGCTGATTGTTCAGCTTTAGTAACTCATTCTCTTGCTCTGATAGCTTATCTATTATCGGTACATTCATCTTCAATCCTAGTCTTTCATTCCCATATAGCTTCATGAAAGCAAGGAATTTTTTTTGCCTCTAAGTCCCTAGTAGCTTAGAAATATCTTGCGCAATGCTTTCGGGTTTAGTCAGGGATGCATACCTTCGCAATACATTTCCTTCACGATCAACCAGGAATTTTGTGAAATTCCATTTGATGCCCTTGCTGCCCAAAGCACCTGGAGCTTGCTTTTTCAGAAACTCATATAAGGGATGAGTATTTTCTCCATTCACTTCAATTTTTGAAAACATCTGAAAGCTAACCCCGTAATTCAATCTACAAAATTCAACAATCTCTTTATCTGTTCCCGGATCTTGCTTTTTGAATTGATTGCAAGGGAATCCCAGAACTTCTAACCCCTGTTCCGAATACTGCAAATAAAGCTTCTCTAACCCTTCAAACTGAGGGGTAAAACCACATTTGCTGGCCGTATTCACAATCAGAAGTACTTTTCCCCTGAAATTCGAAAAGGCTTTTTCTTCTCCATTACTCATTGTACAGGTGAAATTGTAGATATCACTCATCGCTGCCTCTGTATGAAAAGGAAAAAATTGTTGCAAATTAAATTGTGGGCAATTTAATTAATCAAAATATATTTTGAAAAAGAACTGGAGTCAAATAGTTTTTTCATAGTTAATATTTTTCCCTTTGAGGCTTGTCGAACAAATTTACCACTTCTCCAGAAAAAATCCGGTCAAGAAGGAGTACAAGCAGCTTTATCTTGAACTCCCTTAAAGGCTACGGAAGGCAGTAGTTCTGAATAGATTCTTTCAATCCCTTCCATGCTTTTTTCAAAGGAGAATGTTTTTTGAACTTTTTGTTTTCCCTGAGACGCCATCTGTGCACGCTTTTTTTCATCAAGTAAGAGTTTTTTTGCGTAAAAGACAAAAGCACTTTCATCGCCCACGGGAATTAAATAACCATTGAGTCCATGTTCAATAATTTCAGGTAACCCATCCACATCACTGGCAATAACAGGTGTTCCGACAGCTCCTGCTTCCGCAGCAACAAGACCAAAACCTTCACTCTTCGATGGAACAGCCAGGATATCCATACCGGCCATCCATTCCTGGCTATTGGTCTGGTAACCAGCCCAAATCACATATTTTTCAATACCCAACTCCTTAGAAAGCTGCTTCATCATGAGGCCATGCTCATTTTTTTCATCACCAACAATTAAAAAACGGGTTTGCGGAAGCTCTGATACTATTTGTTTTGCCGCTTTCAAGAAAAGCCTAATACCTTTTCTTGGGATAATCTGCCCTAGTATACCCAGCAAAAGTGCCTCTGATCCTAAGCCAAACTGATTGAGAATCCTTGCTCTCATCACTTGTCGGTTCAGATTAGGAGTGGGGATGCCACTATAAATCACTTTGATTTTATCCTTATATTTAGGATCAAAAATATCCTTCAAAGTCTGGGAAATCGCAATAATTTTAGTAGCCTTATGAGGAAAGTAACGTCTCAAATCATCCTTAGAATAAGGACATTGAATGTGACAGACCAAAGGAATACCAAGGTATTTTGAAAGGGGATAAGCATATTGAACGGGACCAGCAGTACTCGTATGAATCAGGTCCGGCTGAATTTCCCTGACTACTTTAGCAAAAGTCCACAATTCTTTGAGATAAGAAACCGGCTTTTTTCGATAAAAACCTTTAAAGGAACTCAGATAAACCTGCTGCTTTTCCTGTTTCAATCGATCATAGAAAATGCCTTTTTCAGGGAGTAAAACACTTTTTTCAATACTTGGGTGTAAGTGTTTTAACATTTTTAAAAGGATGATTTCACTTCCGGCAATGTTGTTTCCTGAGGAATGGATAAATAGTACTTTCATCAAATGCTCCCGTTAAATGAACAATAAATGGACATACCTCCTTAATGATTTACTCTCTTTACTTAGACACAATACGTACCTTAACTTTTGAATCGATGTAAAAAGTTCAAAATTAACAAGAACACAATTTAAGTAGCTTATTTTATTATATAAATACGGAAGCAGGGCAAATCAGGAAGATCTTAGTCTTCCTAAAAAAATACGACTGGCACAACTTATTTTTTCTTTCTGAAACAGAGTCTTTCATTTTTAAACAGCCCCTCCTTTATATCTTTTGAAAATAGCCTACCAAAGTCCCACTAATTTCACGGAGTGGGATTTTGTTTTTGAGGGAGATCATAGTTTTTCTAAACCCAGAAAAGGTCGGGTAAATTGTCTTGACAATAAAGAAGGGAGATCCCTAGTATAATGGAATTTTTATTAATCAGATGTAGATTGGGCGCTGAGTCTTTAGATAATAGGGAACACGGTGAGAAGCCGTGGCTGTCTGCGCAACTGTGAAAGTCGAGACTATAGTAGTAACCATCACAAACTTTAAAATAAGGTTGTGGAGTCTGGGTTATAGTAACGTCTAAGTCAGGAAACCTGCCTAATCGAGATCCTCATAACCTGGCGACGGAACAGGAATAGGAATACTATGAAAACACCTAAAAAGAAAGAATTTCGCTTCATTAACCATCAGGTTAATATCTTCAAAAAGCAGAAGACTTCACTCATCACAAAAGCCCTCTTTTACACCTCAGTGCTCACGATTTCAGCTTACGTTGTGTTATTCACAAACTATCCTATGGTTCATGATTATTTTCATGAATTAAGGCACGCCTTGGCGATTATACCCTGCCACTAATTTCACCATAGACTGAAATTATATTACTTTTTGTGAGACTCACTCCCAGGTGGAGTGGTGCGTCAGTACCACTCAGCTATAAAATCCATGTTAGAGGTTTATTATGCGTGTTTTCTTGGTCTTTTGTTCAATGCTGTTTTTTGCCTTTCCCGCATTGGGAGCCGTGAGTATTTCAACTTCTCCCCAAGTGGATCAAATTAGACCTGATCTGGATTTGGTTGATACCCAAGTTAGAGTCACACCAAATTCGGAATACGAAATTATTGTCAGAACCCCCGAGAGCCATCCACTGATCAGTACGGACTTCCCCATTGTTGAGGGAACCCAGCTGTATCATTTGAGAGGCTTTACTAAGGATGGCATTATTCGTTTCAAAACAATCTATCCGATTCGAGGTACCTACAAAATTAGTGTCTTAACGGGTGGAACATGGGAATACCTTGAGCTGGACATCAACGAAACCCCTGGTGAGATAATCAACCTTTTAATTTTTTCAGGTTTTTTACTGCTTTTAGGCTTACTGGGCGGATATCTTTTACAGAAAACAGCCAAAGCTGAAGGAGAGGCCCAAAAACTGAACTTGACCGCTTCAGTAATCTTATTAGCCCTGCTAGCGGGCAGTTTTTCCGGAGAAGTGCAAGCTCACTCAGCTGCCCATGATATAGAGCAAAAGGGCTTTCTCCAGTGGAGTGCATCAGAAGGAGATCATACTTTTTCTGTGCAATTTGATTCCAATCAGGCGATTGTGGGAGAGTCCGTCACTTTCCACATGCAATTAGTCAGCGAGCAAAAAATCATCCAGGAGCCCTTTACCGTTAAAATGGAAACCTTTCATATGGAAGATAAGACGGTCATGTTTGAGGGCAGTTTTACTTCCTCGAAAGCCACTGAAGAATCCTGTGGATTATGTTCCATTTCAACTGTGGTTCAATTCTTTGATGGGGCAGAAACAAAACTTACCTTCACCACGACCTTGCCCAATGGCAAGCAGTTATCCGTCGACGGCGTGATTGGTGTTGAAGGTCGGTCTCCCCCTACAGCCGTAAAAATCAAAACCCTGCTCCTACTCGCCGGGCTGATCCTCACAGGGGTTGCCCTTGGCTTTTTCTTTATACCGACTAAAAAGAGGACTGCTGCGAATGCAGTTTAAATCAACTGAGGAGATTCCTCTTTCCGCAGACACCCTCAAACAGGTTATCGGACAGGAAGAGGCTGTAGAATTGGTGAAAATCGCAGCCAGACAACGTAGGTTCGTCTTGCTCATCGGAGACCCCGGAACGGGAAAAAGCATGCTGGGCAAAGCTTTGGCTGAAAATATGAAAGCCGAAGCACCACAGATTAGCCTGCTTTTTCATGATATCCAAGATCGAAATCGAGTTGCCGTTAAAAGCTTCACCCTGAATGAGGCGGAAAAAGAGATCAAACGGCGAACGCAGATCACCAAGGATAAAAATCGAATCAACAGCTTGATTTTTGGTAGCGTGCTTTTTCTGATCGCGATTGCCACTGCGGTTTTTAGCTTCACTCACAATCAACCCACAATCGTCTTTTGGGGATTGTTGGCTGCTTACGGTATGGTCCTCTTGAGAAAAAAAGTTTTCCCTGATGATCAATCCCTGGTACCAAGACTCTTATTTCCCCCCAAAAAGGATAAGGTTCCCTTCATCGATGCCACGGGCTTTCATGAGGGTGGACTCCTAGGTGATGTCAGGCACGATCCTTACCAATCAGGCGGTTCTGAATCCTTGCCTTACCAGCTAGTTGAGGCTGGAGCCATCCACCGGGCAAACCAGGGTGTGCTCTATATTGATGAGGTTTCCACCTTAAGTTTGGAATCTCAACTTTCCTTGCTCACGGCCATTCAGAACAAACAGTTACCGATTACCGGCAGGAGTGCCGGATCTAGTGGAACGATGGTGCAGAGCGACCCCGTAGTCTGTGACTTTGTTTTGGTGATAGCGGGACATAAACAAGATCTGGAAGGATTACACCCCGCTCTAAGATCCCGCATGAATGGATATGGCTATGAAATACTTACTCGTAGCTCCATGCCAGATACAGCCAAAAATCGTGAGGCGATTGTCTATCTGATCGCTCAGGAAGTAGTGAACGATGGCAAAATCCCCCATTTCACCTATGAAGCGGTTCAGGAAATGATTCAAGCAGCAGGAGAAATGTGCGCGAGTGATCATGAATTGACCTGCAGGTTCCGTGATCTGGGTGGTTTGGTTCGAGCGGCAGGCGATCAAGCTGTCATCAATGACCACCCTTTAGTTGAAGTGGCCGACGTCCTTTCGGCAAAAAAGACCCATATGCCCATAGAAAAGCAAGCTTACGGATAGAAGGCATTTTGGTAAAAATCTTTTTCTATCATTTTTTTTCAATGCTCGGCTCACAGAGTTCACAACTCTCATGCCGCTTCGTCATCTATTGAATATGAGCTGTCCGACCGCTACGAAAAAACAAACGAATAAGAAAGCAATTGTACTGGCACATTTTGGAACAACAGTACTCTCAGCATTGAAATCCCTGGATGCGACCAAGGAGGCAATTCGAGAAGCTTTTCCAGAAACTCCAATCGCAATCAGTTTTACTTCCAATATCATCCGAGGCATTTGGGCCCGGCGCCGAGTTGAAGCACAACTCTGGCTGGATCAAGGGGTACCACAGGAATTCCTATATGCCCGCAGTATTTTAGGAGTCATAGGAGACCTGCAAGATCAAGGGTTTAGAAGTATTATCGTGCAACCAACGCACATTGCTCATGGTGAGCAATATGAAGATTTGCGTTCTTATATTGAAGGATTGCAATCGATTCAAACGATTAAAAAACGCTGGATGCCTTTCGAAAAAATTGTCTGCAGCCGTCCTACGCTGGGGACCCATGGTGTCGAATTCAATTATCATTCTGACATTGAAGAGGTAGTGTCCGCCTTATCAGCGGATATCGAATTGGCTCGAAAACATCAGGCTGATTTGGTCTATGCAGGTCATGGTAATGAGTATTTCTCCACCGGAGTGTATCAAGAGACGCAACAAGAGTTCAGACGACAATACCCGGATGTTAAAACTTTTATTGGATTGGTCGAGGGATATCCCAGCCGTGAGGACTTACTGGTGGACCTGCATCGTGAAGGCAAGAAGAATATTATACTCAAACCTTTCATGCTGACTGCGGGAGACCATGCCTGCAACGATATTGGAGGTGATGAAGAAGATTCCTGGAAAAACCGTTTAACGGAACAAGGCTTTAATGTAATGACAGTCTTAGAGGGACTCGGCTCAAATCCTGATTTTTCCAGGCTTTACGCGAAACGCATCCATCAAACAGCGGAATTGCATGGCATCAATCTCCAAGATCAGGAATCCTAGATTATGAAGTCTATCATGATCGCCGCTCCCGCAAGTGGCAACGGGAAAACAACCCTCACCTTAGGGATCCTGCGAGCTCTGAAAAATCGAGGCTTGGACGTTTGTGCTTATAAAACCGGCCCTGATTACATCGATCGTGCCTTCCTGGAGACGGCTTCAGGAAAACCAGCGGGAAACCTGGACATGCATCTGCAAGGTCGTGAAGGCATGTACCAGTCCTTATCTCTGTCAAATAGTGAATATGGTGTCATTGAAGGGGTAATGGGTTATTTCGATGGGATCTATAATACCTGGCAAAACTCCAGTTACCATATATCTCGTTTGCTGGATATTCCAACCTTATTGGTTTACAGCCCTAAGGGAGAGATGTTCTCAGCTATCCCTAAAATCCAAGGAATGTGCGATTTTGAAGGATCTACCATTTCAATGGTGGTCTTTAACCAGGTGACAGAACACTATTAT
The DNA here is from genome assembly GCA_002401295.1 of SAR324 cluster bacterium. Lineage (GTDB taxonomy): Bacteria > SAR324 > SAR324 > XYD2-FULL-50-16 > XYD2-FULL-50-16. The sequence continues at coordinate 10,849 of NVSR01000118.1, forward strand.
CAACTACTGAAAGAAGCTGTTGAAGAGCACACTAATCTCAAAGTTCTGGGTTACATTCCTAAAACGGAAGCCTTCTCCTTAAAAAGCCGACACCTGGGGTTGATTCAGGAGCAAGAAATTGAAAATTTAGATCAAACTATTGATCACATTGCTCAGATAGTTGAAGAACAACTCGACCTGAATAGCCTGATTGAGGCCATGAGGCCCGTCACACTGCCCAAAGCAATTGAGGCACCTCGTTTTCCCCATTACGGGATTCGAGTGGCCATTGCCAAAGATCGTGCTTTCTCTTTCTATTACAAAGAGAATCTGGAGATGTTGGAGGCCTGTTGTGAGGTGAGTTATTTCTCACCCTTGTCAGATGAAAAAATCCCTGACTGTGACTTGTTATATTTAGGTGGCGGTTATCCGGAAGTTTATCGACAGAGGCTATCTCAAAATACAGCAATGCTGGAATCAATCCGAGCTTTCGTGGAAGATGATGGATACGTTTTCGCTGAATGTGGCGGATTTATGTTCCTAACCGATTTTATTGAAGAAGATGCAATGGTCGGCATTTTTCCCGGTAAAAGCAGTCTGACCAAACGTCTGCAGCGATTTGGTTATATTGATTTGAAACTAAAAGAGCACTGTCTTTTAGGGGAAAAGGGAGATTCCTTAACAGCTCATGAGTTTCACAAGTCTATTTCTGATGTAAAAGGCAAGAGCCTTTTCCAAATCCAAAAGACAATGGGCGAAAAATCCTGGGAATGCGGTTTCCAATATAAAAATGTATTAGCCGGATATCCCCACATTCATTTCCTAGGAAATCAGAAGGCATTTCAACACATGTTATTCACAGTCCAGCAGGCAACCCACAAATAAATACGGTTGGCGAATAACCAATAACTGACAATCAATAACCGAATATCACGGAGAAAAAATGCACGAAAAAAATCCAGAAAAAATCGAACGTACCAGCATGGAAATCATCGAACAGGAAATGGGTAAACATTCCTTTTGTAAATCCACGTTGGCCGTAGTCAAACGCATGATCCACACTACAGGAGATTTCGACTATCAGAATATTGCCTCGATTCTCAATGGCGCAATCGATTCCGGTGTGACCACGGTACGTTCTGGAAACTTTCGTATTGTTACAGATACAACCATGGCCATGGCCGGTATTAACAAAAGTGCTTTGGCCAGTACTGATGGCACGATAGATAACTATATCGGACACGACGAGATTTTTAAAAAAGCGAAAGAGCAAGGTGTAACTAGAGCCCGTCTTTCTATTGATTATGCGATCGAGCAAGGCCCTGTTGATATTTTTGTGGTTGGTAACGCTCCAACATCACTATTCCGCATTGGTGAGCTTTTTGAGGAAGGCAAAATCAACCCCAAGCTAGTGATCGCCACTCCCGTTGGTTTCGTCGGTGCCGCTGACTCCAAGGAATACATTCGCAGCTTAAAAATTCCAACGATTACTACGATAGGGCGTAAAGGTGGCAGCAATGTAGCTGCTGCGGTCATGAACGCGATCTTTTACCTGGCCATCGGTACCGAGGGACGCTGCCTCTGCCAAAGTGTTAAACTAAAGAAGAAGAAGTAATCCAAAAGGAATCTGATATGAAAAAACTCTATGGAATTGGGATTGGTCCCGGTGATCCAGACTTGATCACCGTGAAAGCAGTCAAACTGATCCAGGGTGCCTCTAAGGTATTTGTCCCCAAGAGTAAAACGGAAAGCTTAGCCGGCAGTATTGCCGGAGAATACTTGGAAGGGAAAGAGGTTATCGAATTGCAATTTCCCATGGGGAAAGATAACCGGGAACGTTATATCAAGGCCGCTGCAACCATCAACGACGCCTTGGAGGATGGAGAATATACAGTTTTCCTCACACTGGGTGATCCTTTGGTTTACAGCACCTTTATGTATCTGATGATTGAGGCGAAAAAATTGGGTATTACCGTAGCAACAGTGCCGGGTATCACCTCCTACAATGCAGCAGCTTCACTGTTAGTGCAGCCGATCACTACCAGGGATCAGAGCTTTTACTTAGCTGACGGTCAGGTTGACGAGCAGATCCTGGAACGAGTGGATTCAGTCTGTGTTTTAAAAACTACAAAGAATAAAGAAGAAACCCTGGATAAATTGGAACGCCATGGTTTCTCCTATACCTATGTCAAACGATGTACCCGGGAAGGAGAGCTGATTCTGACTGACCGGGAAGCCATTCTACAAGACAGAGATTATATGTCTCTTATCTTAGCCAAAAAAGGATAATATGGTTTATTTCATTGGAGCGGGACCGGGTGATGTTGATTTGATCACCGTCAAGGGACGGCGCTTCCTGGAAACTGCGGATATTGTCATCTATGCCGGTTCTCTGGTCTGGGTTGAACATCTAAAATTCTGCAAGAGCAGCTGCCAACACTACAATAGTGCCTCCATGACCATGGAGGACGTGGTAGCAGTCATGCTAGAGGCGGAAGAAAAAGGACTCATGGTAGTTCGTTTGCATACAGGTGATCCCACGATTTATGGGGCGATTCGAGAGCAAATGGTAGAATTGGACAAGGCTGGAATTACCTATGAAATCATTCCGGGTGTTAGTTCTTTTACGGCCAGTTGTGCCGCTATCAAACGCGAATTCACTCTGCCTGGTGTCAGCCAAACCGTGATCGTAACACGCATGGAAGGACGAACTCCCGTGCCCAAAGAGGAAGATCTGGAACTCTTAGCTTCTCACAAATGTTCCATGGCAATTTTTCTCTCTGTTCAAAATATCGATAAAGTGGTTGCCAAATTGGTTGCCGGTTACGGAAGTAAAGACGTGCCCGTCGCCGTGGTTTACAAAGCTACCTGGCCTGAAGAACAGGTGGTCAAGGGAACATTGGGTGATATTGCGGAAAAAGTGAAAGTAGCCGATATCAAGAATTTTTCTCAAATTTTGGTTGGGGGATTTATTGAGGGAGATTTTGAACGCTCTCAGCTCTACCACCCTCAATTTTCTCACGCTTTTCGTAAGGCGGAAGCTCCAACAGTAGAAAAATAATCACTATGGCAAAATTATATGTAGTGGGCATCGGCCCCGGAGGAAAAGAACACCTGACACAAAGAGCCATCGAAGTATTGCAGCTCTGTGAGGTAGTTACTGGATATACTTATTATATCAAATTATTAAAAGATTATTTGGAAGGTAAGAAAGTCCTCAAAACCGGCATGACCAAGGAAATTGAGCGCTGTAAAATGGCGATTGAAGAGGTTCGGCAAGGAAGAGATACTTGTATCGTCAGTACAGGTGACGCAGGACTTTACGGTATGGCCGGGCCTATTTTTGAACTGGCCGAGGATATTGAAATTGAGGTGGTTCCCGGTGTGAGTTCTGTTTTTGCCGCCGCTGCGGAAATGGGGGCTCCTTTGATGCACGATATGTGTACGATTAGTTTGAGTGACCTTTTAACGCCTTGGGAAGTGATTGAAAAACGCCTGGAATTGGCAGCCAAGGCAGACTTTGTTATCTCCCTTTATAATCCAAGAAGCCGGGGCAGGAAAGATCACCTCAATAGAGCCGTTGAAATCATGGGTGAATTTGTTAAAAAGGATACACCTGTGGCTTTGGTCAGGAATGCCGGCAGGGAAGGCAATGAGCGCAAGCTGGTTACTTTCGAAACCATCGATTATGAATTCGTGGACATGAAAACCGTCATCATTATCGGTAATAGCCAAACCTTTGTAAAAAACGGGCAGATGGTAACACCTCGGGGTTACCGCATAGAAGAGAAGGTTGAGGCCTAAAAAAAAATTTAGGACTAGTGCTTCACTTTTATTGGTGATTTGAAGGGGGGAGAAAAGACGATCTTGACGAAGTTAGAGAGGAAGCGTTTAGATTGCCAGCTGATGAATCAAATGATTCACAGTTGTTCCTTAGAATTTGCATCTTATAAAAGTTATTGACCTGACAAGGTTCAGCACCTTGGGGTCTATATGGAGTACTTAATTAATGGATATTTTTTCTGCTGCCGTGATGCTGTTCCTAGTAATGGATCCATTGGGCAATATACCGATTTTCTTAACTTTACTAAAAGATTTCAACGAGAAACAACAAAGGAAAATCATTATTCGTGAGCAACTGATCGCTTTCGTTATTCTCCTGATTTTCCTCTTTCTTGGTGAATATTTACTGGATTTCCTCAGCTTAAGACAGGAAACCATTAGTATCTCTGGCGGACTGGTTTTATTCCTGATTGCCATTCGGATGATTTTCCCACCACCTCACGGTGGTGTCATGGGTGAGCAGCTGGAGGGAGAACCCTTTGTTGTTCCCCTGGCTATCCCCTTAGTTGCGGGTCCTTCCAGTTTAGCAACACTTTTGCTTTTGGTTCGATCCGACGCGATTGATCTTACCAACCTATTTTTTGCCTTGAGTGGTGCTTGGGCAGTTTCGGCAATCATTCTTTTCTTTGCTACAACCTTCTATAAAGTTTTGAGAAAGAAGGGATTGATAGCCATGGAAAAGTTGATGGGAATGCTACTGGTGATGGTTTCCGTACAGATGTTTCTGGATGGAGTCTCAAAATACCTGCAAGGCTAGTTACTCGAGAGCTGTAAGCTCTCCTGTATCATCCTGAGCGAATGCCACCTGTGCAATTTTCTTTCTGATTTTTTCAAGAAGGATTTGCGTGGGTGGATCCTGTTGTTCTGTTTCGGCAGAGGAGATTAGCAACAACAGTTGTTCTGCTTCTATAAACTGTCCTTCCAGGTAGAACTCCACAGCTTCTTCATATAATGTCATGATCTCCTTGGTCTCAGCACTCACAGTCTGACTCAGTCCGACTAATTCATAGACCCTTGTTTTTTGCTCTCTCCCTCGAATGATTACCTCATCCAAAAAACGCGTGACAAAGCGGCTGTCTAACTGCTCTTTGGTTTCTTCACTGATCAGATTCCAGGTACCGTAATCCTTATTGAGATCTTCCAGGCGACTGGCCAGATTCACTTGATCACCGATTACCGTATAGGATATCCTTTCTGAAGAGCCAATGTTACCTACAATCATATCACCAGTAACGATACCGATTCTTGTTTTCATAATCGGACGATTTTGTTGTGCCCAAGTGGCATTCAATACCTCCAGACGTGATTGAATTTTCAAGGCGGCCTCACAGGCCAACTCCGTGGCATCAGCTCGATTTACAGGAATCCCCCAAAGCGCCATCACAGAATCACCGATATATTTATCAATCGTTCCCTGATACCTCATGACAATACGACTAATGACTTCCAGATAGTCATTGAGGTATTCAACCAGTATTCTTGGCGGCAAATGTTCCGATATTTGAGTAAAATCTTCAATATCCGTAAACATTACAACCATATTACGCATCTCCCGATCAGGCAGCTGCTGCTTGGCGATGATGGAACGCACCAAAGAGATGGGCACATAATGACGAAAGGCTTTCAGGCCCATTTTCATGCGAAAGAAGGAGTCCGCAAGGTCTTGGATTTCCGAAAATACGGTTTCCACCGTGACATCCGTACTCAAGTCAAACCGTTTGATTAACTCTGACTCTCGTTGCAGAATTTTGAGTGAAGCCGTGATCTTTGCTGAAAACCAAATAGCTAGTAGGACAGCCAGGAGGCTAATGAGGAAAGCAATCAACATACTTTCAGCTTGGCTTTCATGAATCTCCTGCAGAAAATCCCGCTCGGGAATATAAATTCCAAAAATCCAGGAACGTCCGGGCATTTGTATGGGTTTGAGCAAAGCATGATAGGTTCCCCCACGGAAATCAAACTTGGTAAATCGATCTTGATCCAAGTGATAGCCCTTCTTCTCCTGAAAAAGGGGCTGAAATGCCTGCTGACTAATCGAATCACTCAGTTCATTGAGATTTCTCGGTTGGCGCTTCATACTCCTTTGTTCAACAAAATCAGATGCCGAGTAGGCAATCATGGCCCCCTTCTGGTTCACAATCAGAGCTTTCCCTCTCTTTCCAATGGTGAGGGCAGAGATGAACGAAGATAACTCTCCTAATTCGATATCAATCCCCACAATGGCAATTAGCTTTCCATCCTTATTTTCAATTCTCCTGGCAGTTGTAATCCCCGGTAATTGAGAACTGAAGAAAACATAGGGGTCAGTCCAGATGATACCTTTTTTATCCTTTGCCAACTGGTACCAAGGGCGTGTTCTTGGATCATATTTATCGGATGGATCAAATTGCTGTGCCTGTTCTCGAAAGTCAGCGTCTTGATCGAGCAGTTTGACTCGTCGCAGCCCTCGATCCAGGGTGATAAGTTTAGTACGGAATCCTCTTTCAAAGCTGGAGTTTTCTTTTTTTACATAGATAAACTCACCATTAGGCCTAGCCAAATACATACCCGCAAACTGATCATGCAGACTCAACTGGTGATAAAAAAATTGGGCTAACTGCTTCCTATTCCCTTCTGCTAAGAGTTTCGACTGAATCAGCCTCCTGGTAAGGGCACTACTCTGGGTGGCGGGTAATAAAAAACTCTCTGTTTTATCAATGGAATAGTCGGAGATATTAACCAGTATATTTTTCAACAGCTGGTTCAGGGCAGTTTGAGTACGCCAATAACTGTACGACATAATAATAGTGACCGTACCCAATATCAGGGTAATCACTCCAAAAATGAGGATTGTCTTAATAGAAATTTTCATCAGAACAAGGAGTTATAGATTCATCACTTGTCAATACCATTAGATTTGAATAGGTTCCTTAATACCTTTTTTTAAGGACCTTCGTAAACCTTTTTGGCAAGGAATGGTACCATCCGTGAAACCCAATATTTCTGTAATTATTCCCTTTTTTAATCGTGCCGCCACTGTGTTCCGAGCGATTGATTCAGTATTGCAACAAGAATACTCGGATTTTGAATTAATCCTGGTTGATGACGGTTCAACAGATACTGCAGCCGAGCAAATTGAGCAGCGCTATGGCCAGCAACTCCTGCTATTAAGACAAGAAAATCGAGGTGTGAGTGCGGCTCGTAACTATGGAGTTCAAGCCAGTCAGGGCGAGTGGATTGCCTTTTTAGATTCTGACGACCATTGGCATCCCAGCAAGTTGCAAAGTCAAATCAATTACCTGGAAAAACATCCTGCAATCAGAATTTGTCAGACTGAAGAAATTTGGATCCGCAATGGCAAGCGCGTGAATGCCCATAAAAAACACAAAAAACCATCAGGCTGGATTTTTGAAGAAAGCCTGATGTTTTGTACGGTTTCCCCTTCTTCCACCCTGCTTTCCAGGCAACTATTTGAAGAGAGCGGTGGTTTCGATGAAGCACTGATGGCCTGTGAGGATTACGACCTCTGGCTGCGAATCACCTGCCGCAACCCAGTGGCCCTCTTACCCGAGCTTCTACTCAATAAAACAGGTGGCCATGCAGACCAACTCTCCGGAAAGTTTCCGGTGATGGACTGCTTTCGAATATACAGTATCTTGAAAGTGCTCAGTAATGGCTGCTTATCCCCTCACCAGGAAGAGCAAACTCTCGCTATTTTGAATCACAAACTTGAGGTCATGAGAAAGGGCGCTCAAAAACGGGGTAAGGATATCAGGGATATTTTGCAGATCACCGACAAAATCAAATCAGAACGAAACTTTCTAGATCACCAACAGTTGCTTCAAGAGGTGCTGCTTCAACGCGAATGGATATGAGTTTTGACTCCTGAAGCTACCCTGTGCATTCGTCATGTTTTCTGAGGGATTCTATCCATTTTTTGTGGATAGCAGAGGGTATAGTTTCCCCCTTTTAGACTGGGCTATGGTGGGATCTCTATATTTGCCCCATGAGAAGCTACAATTCTATTTCCCGAGATTTACTGTTTTTTTTATTGTATTTCTTAACTCCAAGTGTAATGCTAGCGACATTCGAAATACGCAATAAGTTCGAAAAAACAGTGACCTATAATATAAGATTTTTAAGCTTCGAACTATTTTGTAATTTTTAATTCAAATAAAAATTAAATAGAGGGGAGATCTATGAGAATAGCAGGGTGTGATCTGGGAAAATCATCTGCTAGCTTTATAATTATTAACATTGATAAAGACTGGTTATTTTCTATTGAAGAGGTGGAGAATATTGACCATGGCGGCCATCCATTGGAAATTTTTCAGAAGTGGTACAAAGAGAAAGACATCTCGTCCTGTCTCGCCCTGGGCGCAACGGGGCTTTATTCCTCTGAACTGGGTAACCCAGTACATGTTTTACCGGAAGATGCCTGTCAGGAAGCCGCTCTCAGCGCTAGTCCCGGACTTGAGGAAGAACTAAATCTGGTGAGTGTGGGAGCGCGCGGGTATAGTGTTCTAACGAGACAGGTAGTGAATAGTAATAAAATTCAAAATAATAGTAACTCTATTCAACCAGAATATCGCTGTCAATTCCTGGAAAATGATAAATGTTCCTCCGGTGCTGGGGAGAATATCAAGAAAACCGTCCTTCGTTTCGGCCTCGATATTAAAACAGCTGACGAAATGGCACGCAATGCTGATGAAGGCATTCCCATCACTGCACGATGTTCCGTTTTCGCGAAAAGTGAAATGACTCATTTCGCCAACCAGGGTAAAGACACAGGTAGCCTCCTAAAGGGTTTTTTTGACTCGACAGCCCGAAATGTTCAAGGCCTTTTGGCCCGGCAGGAGGTCAATGGCCCAGTATATCTAATTGGCGGTTGCTCAAGGATTAGGGCTTTTGTAGAAGCATTCGAATTAGCTATTAAGCGTAAGGTTAATATACTAGATAACGCTATTTATTTTGAAGCCCTGGGTGCGGCAACTCTGGCAGCGGAGCACTACCGAGTTAACGGGAAGTTGGCGCTTCCTCTGGATGCATCAACACTGCTTCAAGTACAAAAGAAGAGTTTTGCTCTGCTAAAACCAGCCCACCACTGGAAGCATAAAGTTACCATTTTGAAGGAGTCCCCTAAGAAGGGTACACATCATGGGCAGCCAGCTATTCTAGGCTTGGACTTCGGCTCTACCGGCTCAAAAGCGGTTCTGGTCTCAATTGAAACCGGTGAGACAATTCTAGACATTTTTGATCGAACGCGTGGTAATCCCATTGATGCAGCTCATCGCCTGATTAAGCAGCTTATAGAACAAAGGATTCCTGATATCAGAGCTATTGGAATAACAGGTTCTGGCCGGGAAGCCGTAGCTACGCTCTGTAAAGCTGTATTCCCTGAAGATAATGATCGTATCGTGGTTTTGAATGAGATTGTGGCGCATGCCACTGCCGCTATCCACTGTGATGTTAATCAAGGTAAGGATCTGTCCATCGTAGAAATTGGCGGACAGGATGCCAAGTACATCAGAATATTAGAGGGTAAGATTGTCGAAAGTGACATGAACCAGGCCTGCAGCGCTGGCACCGGGTCTTTTCTGGAAGAACAAGCTCAGATACATGGCATTGATAAGATTGAAGACTTCATTGAGATGGCTAGTAGGGCTCAGCGTCCGCCGGATCTGGGGCAGATGTGTACGGTTTTTGTCGCAGAAGCCGCAGCAGAAGCTCTAATGGATGTATATAATCAGGATGATGTATTCGCTGGTTTCCAATATTCTGTCATTCATAATTATATTAACCGAGTTATGGGACAGCGTACTTTTGGTGAAACCGTATTTTTTCAGGGCAAACCCGCCAGCAACCCCTCTCTTGCCTGGACTCTGGCGGCCGTTTCTGATCGTAAAATTGTGGTACCTCCTAATCCCGGTGCTATGGGAGCTCGTGGCATCGGTTTATGCGCCATTGAGCAAATAAAAGAGGCTAAATTGATGGATTCACCTCCTCTTGAAATCCGAGATGTGCTGGCCACGAAAATTATTGAACGATCTGAATTTCGCTGTGCCGACAAGCAGTGCAGTACCATGTGTTCCATTGATAAGACCGTTGTTTCAGCTGGTGGTATACAAAAAAAAGTTATATCCGGTGGTGTCTGTCCCAAATATGAAATATCGAATGCAGATTTGCCAAAGTTGGAGAAGGACGCTCCCGATGCGTTCCTGGAGAGGGAAGAGCTGATTGCATCATATATAGTAGAATCTACAGACAAACCCATTGTGGCCATTCCTCGCTTAATATCCTACTACGACATTTTACCCTGGATGTCCGTGTTAATGAATGAGTTGGGCTTTTCCGTAAAATTGTTGAAGTCAGATTCAACATCTTTGGGAAAGGGTGAGCAGATGTGTTATGTCTCCGATGCCTGTGGTTCTATAAAAATCGCTCATGCGGTTTGTGATCAGGATGCTCCCCTTCTGTTTATGCCGAAGATTACACATTTGGCGGACCCGGATGGCCCTGGTGGACGGACCTGCCCCGCAGAACAAGGACTACCTGAAACATTGCGACTGGCTTTGAGGGCCAAAGGGCGTGAATTGGATATCCTGCACCCCGTCCTGACTTTTGAGAAAAATTGGGGTGGCAGTAAAATTGTTGAAAGCTTATTGCCCATGGCGGAAAAATTGAACGTGAGCAAGACTGCGATGCAGTCCGCCGTTAAAAAAGCCGCGCAAGCTCAGCAAGAGTACGAGGCAGGTCTAAGGAAAATTGGCGAACGAGCAATGGCATACAGTCTTAAACATAATGTGCCTGCCATCATGATGTGCGGTCCACTACATGTGATTCATGAGCGCCGTATCAATGCCAATATTCCCAAGCTGATTAGGAAAAACGGCGCACTGCCCATTCCTATGGACTGCTTTCCCATTGATAAAAAGACCACCAAACTCGAAAAGGCATATTGGGCCTATACAAACCGAGCTCTGCGAACTGCTATTGCCGCACGCCAAAGCGGACATGCCTATCCTCTATTGCTGACATCCTTTGGTTGCGGCCCTGCTTCCTTTACCGAGCCATTTTTTCAGTCTTTCCTGGAAGGTTATCCTTACACGATCCTGGAAAGTGATGGCCATGGTGGATCTGCCGGTTACATTACCCGCATTCAGGCTTTCCTACATACGGTGCACCAATACCGAAAGGATGAAACAGCTACAAAGGAGGCTATCAATCCCACGCGCATCTCCGACATGGAAGGTTCCCACGAAAAACGTCTTCCCATGGACAAAAAGACTCATTACGTTCTATTTGCGCTTGCTGACCGCCTCAGCCCTTTTATGGCGGCGATCTATCGCTCCTATGGGTATGATTTCGCCTCAGCGCCAGCTTCTAAGGATAGTTTTCTGCGCGGAAAGATGGATTGCTCCGGCAAGGAGTGTCTTCCCTATCAGATAGTCTGGGGTTCTTTTCGGAAGTATCT